>CAYYVZ010000349.1:0-5344 GCA_964475235.1 uncultured Myxococcales bacterium
CCCGCCGCATCGACGAGCAGCAGCTCGCCGTCGGCGAGCGTGCGGTCGTTGCTCGTGTAGTGAAGCACCGTCGCCCCGGCGCCGCCTGCGCAGATGCTGCCGTAGGCGGGTCCGGTGCAGCCGCCGAAGCGGAACTCGTACTCGAGAAGCGCCTGGGCCTGGTACTCGGTGAAGCCGGGTTTGAGCGTTTCCATGAGCCGCATGTGGGCCGCCGCGCTCACGCGTCCGGCCGCGCGCATGCGCTCGACTTCCTCCGGCCGCTTGCGAAGGCGAAACTCGGCGAGGAGGGCACTGGCTTCGCTCACGACGAGAGGATCGCCGCCGCGACGCGGACGTTCGGCGTTCGCTTCGTGCACGGCCTCGAGGATCTTCTGGTTCACGATCGGGTCGCGGCTGTGCGCGTAGTAGAGCCGGTCGGCGCGGCGAAGCGCACGCAGGAGCACCGCGAACGTGTCCTCGAGCGGGAAGGCGTGATCGGCGCCGTACACGTCCTTCGCTCCCTCGATCCCCGCGCGCCGTCCGGTCCACGTTTCCGAACGATCGTCGCGCGGCCGCACGCACAGCGTGAAGCCGTCTTCCTCCTTGCCGTGGTTCGACAGCAGCACGGCGCACGGCTCCTCGAAGCCGCAGAGGTAGCGGACGTTGGTATCGGGGCGATACGCGTAGTGGACGTCGTTGGCGTAGACCGCCTCGGGGGACTCCGGAATGAACAGCACAGCACCGGTGAGCGCGCCGCGCACGGCCGCGCGACGCTCGGCGAACGCTTCCCGCGAAGGACCGTGCAGCGTCACGAGGCGCTCTCCGGGAAGACCTGCAGGAAGGGATGCACTTCGACCGACTCGAAGACGCCGCCGGTCCAGTACGGATCGGAGTCGGCCATCGCGCGCGCCTCTTCGATCGAATCGAAACGGACGACGAGCATGCTTCCGGCGCCGTCGGTGAAGGGGCCGGCGAGCACGACGTGGCCGCCGGGCTCGTGCTTGCGGACGTGGTCGAGGTGGGAGGGGCGCAGGCCCGGGCGCAGCGTTTTCCCGTCGGGGCCGTCGCGGCCGATGATCACGAAGAGCATGGACCGCTTATAACGCGGGCTCGCCGGGCTTGGAAAGTTGTGCGTCCGGGTCAGGCGGTGCGCGTGCCGCGCGCATGCCGAGCCCGGCGGCGGCTTGCGGAGCGGCGAGGGCCGGTCGAGGAGCGCCGCCGGCGGACTGGACGCACTACTCGATGACAGGAACGCCGTCGGCGACGGCGAGCACGCCCGGATCGAGCGAGAGCAGCGCGCCCGCGTCGCCCAGCACTCGCGCAATCGCGGTGACGATCTCGGGCTGCGCCATGCGGGCGAAGCCCACGCCGGCGTCGTTCAATCGGTCCCCGAGGCCGTCGCCGGTCGGGTAGTGTACGAGCGTCACCTTGTCGGTGTCGTGAATGCCGGCCGCGTTGGCGGCCGCGCGCACGGCGTCTTCGAGCGTGCCGATCTCGTCCACGAGTCCGCGTTCGAAGGCCTGCTGTCCTGTCCACACGCGCCCGCCGCCGATGCGGTCGACTTCGTCCTTCCTCTTCTTGCGCCCGATCGCGACGCGATCGAGGAAGAGGCTGTAGATGTCGTCGAGCTGGGTGCGCACGATCGCGAGCTCGTCGGTGTCGAGCGGCTTGTCGAGGTCGAGGAGCCGAGCGTAGCGGCCGCGCTGCAGCGTCTCGGTGCGCACGCCCGCGCGCGCGAGCAGGCCGCTCACGTCGGGCTTGAAGAACACGACGCCGATCGATCCGGTGAGGGTGCCCGGTGCAGCCACGATGCGGTCGGCCGCCGAAGCCATGTAGTAGCCGCCGGAAGCGGCCACGTCGCCGAGCGAGGCGACGACCGGCTTCTTCTTCGCGGCTTCGCGAATCGCGAGCCAGATTTCGTCGGAAGCGGCGGGCGATCCGCCCGGGCTCGCGATCCGCAGCACGATCGCCGACACGTTCGCATCGGCGGCCGCCCTGCGCAGCGCCGAAGCGAAGGAGCGCGAGCCGACGCTGCCGCCGCCGGGCGGGCTCTTGCCCGTCGAGATCGCGCCGCTGGCATGCAGCATGGCCACGACGGGCCCTCCGCCGATGCCGAGCGACGAGGCGCGCACGCCCGAGTAGAGCTCGTCGGCCACGGTCGTCACGGGCGTGCCCGAGCCGAGATCCGCGAGGATCTCTTCGTGGCTTCGCACGGCGTTGGCGAGGCCGGCGGAAACCATCTGCGCGGGGCTCGTGATGCCGCGCTGGATCGCGGCGTCGATCTCGGGGCCGGCGAGGTTTCGCGCGGTGGCCAGCGTGCCGACGAACTGGCGGTTCATGTCGTCCAGGATCGAGTCGAGCATCTCGCGGTGGGCCGGCGACATGGACTCGCGTGCGAGCTCGTCGCCTGCGCTCTTGTATTCGCGCAGCTTCTCCACCTGCATGCCGACTTCGATCTTCGGCCACAGGCCGCCGAAGAACATCGACTTGGCCTGCAGCCCCGTGAGCAGCGGCGCGGCGGCCGGCGCGACGTAGACGGCGTCGGCGACCGAAGCGATCCAGGTCTCGACGGAGGCGGGCTCGAGCTCGATCTCGAGCTCGGCGACGACTTTCTTGCCGCGCGCCTTGACGAGCGCGAGCGCGCTCCGGATCTCGTGGGCCTGGGCCCACCCGGCCGTCACGTCGCTGATGCGGACGATGACGCCGGCGATGCGGCCGTCGTAGCGTGCCTTGCGCAGCGGCTCGGTGATGTCGGAGAGAAAGCGTCCCTGCTGGATGAAGCGCTGGACGATGCCGCCCGGTCTCGCCTCGCTGTAGGAACCGGAGAGCTCCATGACGAGGTAGCTGCCGTCGGCGATGCTCGGTCCGCGCATCCAGTAGAAGACGCCGACGGCGAGCAGCCCGAAGCTCGTGAGTCGGAAGATCCAGCGAATCGACTTGAACATCGTCCCGAGCTTGGCATTTCGAGCCGATAGAGCAACGGTCCTCGCACGATGGAGGCCGCTTCCGACTCAACTTCGACGAACGTGCTCCGTGCGATCGAGATCGAGAATGGCGGCGAAGAGGACGCGGCGACAACGTTCGCGCGCGACCAGCTCCTCATGCTGCGTTGTGCGGCAACCGGAACAGCAGGGGCGCGCGTGTGGAGGCGCGCAGGCGAGGGCCTTCTTCTGGGAAGGTTTCATCGTGCCGATCCCGCCTCGTGTGCGTGGGAAAGCGGCGGCGGGCTCACGCGGCGGTTGTCGGGAGGGCGCGTCGTCCCGGCAGGTCCCGGCGTGGTCTGCATCACGATGGCGGCACCGACGGTGAACTGGCTCGACCCGGCCGGAGCGGCGCTGCGTCCGGATCAGGTTCTCAACCGCGCGCTGCGGCCGCTGCTGGCGCTGCTGCGCGGCGACGGCGTGGACGCATTTTACCCGGGGCGTGACCTCGTCACGGCCGGTGGCAGGACGATCGCGCACGCGTCGTTCACCGTTTTGCGCGATGGCGTCGCGGTGGTCGAGATGCACGTGGCGGAGACACCTGAATTCGGTGCGCTCGAAGAACGGCTCGACCGATACGATCCGCGCGGAGTCGCCGGAGTGGATCGCCGCGGGCTCGGCGAGACGACGTCGCTTGCGGAACAGAAGACGGCGGTGCGCAGCAACGCAGCATGGGCGGAAATGTTCGCCGTGGCTGCGGCGAAGGCGTTTTCCTGCGAGGCGCGCGTGCAGGACGGCGCGGCGGACCCGGCCGTGACGCTGGCCGATGCCCGCGCGGCGCGCGATTTTCTGGCCAGTCCCGGTCCGCTCGAAGAAGGCGCCCTCAGCGCGGCGACCGTATCGATGCTCGGCGTCGTCGAGTGCTCGGGACGGATGCGCGGCGATCGACTGACAGGGCTTCGCATCTGCGGCGACGTCATCGCTCCGTTCCATACGCTGGACGACATTGCGTCGGAGTGCGAGGGCGAGCCTCTGAAGCCGGCGAACGTTCGCAAGGCGCTCGCGCGCGCGATGGCCGGGCCGCGCAGCTTCCTGCTCGGGTTGCGGGAGCTGGACGAGTTGATACTGAGACTTGCCTGAAAGGGGAGAGACGCGATGACCGACGAAGCGATGAAGGAGCACCTCCTCGAGCAGATCGCCGACGTGCACGAGCACTTCGTCGAGCTGATGAACAGCCGACTTCCGGAAGTCCCCCAGCGCGAGCTCGAGCTCTACCTCGGCGTGCTTGGCAAGCTCGTCGCCAAGCTCGAGGAAACGGACAAGCCGCTACGAGCTGCGGCCCAGGAGCTGTTCGCGGACGTCGCGGCGATCGTGATGTCGGAGCTCAGCCGGTGACGAGTCGGCCGCGATGACCGCCGACGAGCTCCGCGCCCACACCGTACGCATCAACGATGCGACCTACGCCGCCTGGAACGCGCACGACGCCGACGCGGTCGCGGCGATCTTCGCGGAAGATGCGGTGCTGCGCGAAGCCGGTTCGGGTGCCGAGCACCACGGCCGGACGGCGATCCGCGATCGTGCCCGCGCGTTGCTTGCGGCCTTCCCCGACTTCCGGCTCGAAAAGATCGTGCTGGTGATCGACGGGCTGCGACACGCCGATCGCTGGGTGATGACGGGCACGCACGACGGGGAGCTGTTCGGAATCCCGCCGACGGGCCGGTCGATTCGCATCTACGGCTCGACGTTCACGACGCTACGGGAGGACGGCCTCGTGATCGAGGACGTTCACTTCACCGACAGCGCTGCGCTCGCGGCGCAGCTCGGAATCTCCTGAACGACGCGCCCGGCGCACGCCCACGGGCTCGCGGGAGCGGCTACACCGGGCAAGCACGGTGGGCTCCCTTGCTTGAAGCCGATCCGGGGCCGAGAATCCGTCTCGAACGGCCATGGGAGGAGCGTCCATGAACAATCTGCTCGGGCGGAGCCTTCGACCCCTGGTTGCCGCGACGGTCGTTTGCGCGGCAGCAGGGGGCCCGGCGCTGCGTCCGTCGAGTCCCGACGCCGTCCTGTCCGGCGGAGGGGCGGCGCCTCACCACGGCGGAGACGTCACGGCGGAAGAACGCGCCTACGCGGACGCCCTCTACGCTTCCATCTACGGGAGCGGTGCCGCGTTGCGGGGCACGATGGACAAGCAGCTGTTCTCCTTCTACCCGCAAGGCGGACATCTCGCCGGAGATCTGTGGGTCCAGAACTACGTGGACCTCGATCCGACCAGTCCCGGGATCCTCGACTGGGACTGCAGCGACTACACCTACGATTCGCACAACGGCCACGACACGAACGTGCGATCCTTCGACGAGCAGTTCGCCGGCGTACCGATCTTCGCCGCGCTCGACGGAATCGTGATCTCCGTGCACGACGGCGAGCCCGACACGAACACCTCG
>CAYYVZ010000350.1:0-5326 GCA_964475235.1 uncultured Myxococcales bacterium
GGCCGACGATCCTGACATGAAGCTGCCTCCAGCCGGCCGGGGAGCTCGATCCCGGAAGAAAGAACAGTAACCGATACACGTCCCCGAACGGCGCGGCAGGTCTAGCGTACGAGGTAGACGACGGCCAGCACGACGCCGACCAGGACCATCACGCGGCGCAGGAGCACGGTGTCCACTCGCGTCGTCAGATGGCCGCCGATGGCACCGCCCGCGAGCGCCCCGACGGCCATGGCGCCGGCGGCAACCCAGTGAATCTGGTCGGAAAACAGGAAGAAGACGGCGGCCGCGACGTTGACGACGAGCGCGATGAGCTGCTTTAGCGCGTTGATGCGCGGCAGCGGCTCGTCGAGCACGACGCCGAGACAGGCGAGCAGCACGACGCCGAGGCCGGCGCCGAAGTATCCGCCGTAGATCGCGCCGCCCGCGACGACGACGGGCGCCCAGTGCGCGTGCCCGCCGCTGGTGCCACGCCGCCTTTCGCGCTCGACCAGGGCCGCCCTCACGCGGTCCTGCGCCGCGAGCAGCAGCGACGACAGCAGCAGCAGCAGCGGAACGACGTTCCGGAACGTCCGCTCGCCGGTGTTGAGCAGCAGCACGCCGCCGAGAAGGCCGCCCGCGATGCCGGCCGGCACGAGCACGGCGAGGAGGCTCCGCTGTCCGCGTAGCTGCGAGCTCTGCGCCAGAGTCGCGCCGACGTGACCGGGACACAGCGCAACGGTGTTGGTGATGTTGGCGGCCAGCGCGGGAAGCCCCACGGCGGTCAGCACGGGAAACGTGATCAGCGTCCCGCCGCCGGCAAGCGCGTTGACGGCACCGGCGGCGACCGCCGCGACGGACACCGCGACCAGCTCGAGAACCCCGAGGTCTTGCTCCGCGCCGGTGATCAGTGGGGGGCCTCGGAGTGGCGGGCGAGGCGGTCGGCGATGATGCGGTAGACCTCCGGGCAGAAGCCGAGGCCGATGTGGGTCGATTTCACCTCGACGTGCTCGATGCCCGGGCTGCGACGGTCGATGCACGCTTCCCACGCGACGATGCCGTCGGACTTCGAGAACACTGCTGTCACCGGCGTCGTGAGCGGCCGGTCGTAGCGCGCGTCCACGAGGCGCTCGAGCTCGTCGAGGTCGAGGCCCTGGCGGCGATAACGGCGCGCGACCGTCGTGTACTTGGGCCCGCCGATGACCGGGCTCCCGAGCGTGATGACGCTGCGGATGCGGCCGGGGCGCTCGCGCGCCGCTTCGCGCGCGATGTAGCCGCCGAGACTCCATCCGACGAGGTGCACCTCCGCATCCGGTTCCGCGATCTCCTCGATGCGCTCGAGCACGCGCGGCATCAGCTTCGCGACGTTGCCCGTGTTGCGGCCGAGTCCCCAGTGAAAGCTGCGGTAGCCGAGCAGACGAAGGAAGGTTTGCAGAACGGCCGTCGACGCTTCGTTCGCGCCGTAACCGGGCAGCACCATCACGGTGGCGCCGCGGCCTCGCGGCAGCGTCGCGATCAGAGGTGCGCGCAGCAGCAGGCGGGCAGGCTCGAACGCGCCGCGCACTTCGCCGAGCAGCAGGTGCGCAGGAGGAGGAGAGATGTTGCGAGTCATGGGCGCGGCCGCTGCGACACCGTAGCCGATGCCGCTCCAGGGGCCAACACGAGCGCAGCGCCGGCCAGGGTCCGACTGCGACCATCGTGGTCGGATCCTGCCATCGCAGCAGGATGCACCCATCGTCTCAGGCCGCGTGGACGATGCGGGAGACGACCGGCGCGAGCGCGCGTCCGAGCACCGCATGCTGGTCGGCGTCCAGGTGGACGCCGTCCACTCTGCTCGACGTCGTCACGCTCGCGGCGTCGAAGAACGCGCAGCCCTCGCGCTCCGCGACGGCCGAATATGCGGCAGCCATCCCGATGCACTTGCGGTCGCCGCCGAGGAATTTCGCTGCGATCGGTCCGCGCGGGTTGTCGAGCGGAGGCGGCGCCAGCACGAGCACGGGCGGCACGGGCATGCCCGGCTCGATCGGCGCACTCCGGATCGCGCGGATCAGCGCGGCGATGCCTTCGGCCGAGTGCCATGCGTCGGTCTGGTGCACGTACTGGAAGTCGTTGGTGCCGAGCGCGACAACCACGAGGGCGAGCGGCGCGCAGGCTTCGATCCGCTGCTCGAGCCCCGCGAGCCCGCTGCGCCCGGGCTTGAAGGGATCGTCGAAGACGGTGCGCCGGCCGTTGAGGCAGTCTTCGATCACGCGCACGGGCTTGCCACTTCGGGCAAGCTCCGCTTCGAGCACGCCGGGCCAGCGCCGGTCGAAGGGGAGACGCTCGCGCGTGCCGGGCACGATGCCCCACGTCAGCGAGTCTCCGTAGACGAGAATCTGTTTCACGATTTCGCTCCGGTGCCCGTCACTCGGCGCGGCGGGAAGCTGCGGGCCGCTCGCGGCCGCACCAGTCGAGCGCAGCTTCGAGGCGATCGTTGCCCCAGAACATCTCGCCGCCCACGACGAAGCTCGGTGCGCCGAAAATGCCGAGCGCGCTCGCTTCGTCGGATCGCTCCCGCAGCTTCGCCTTGGCGGGCTCGAGAATCGCTCGGTCGAGCAGGGACTCCGGCTGGCCGATCGACGCGAGCACGGACGAAACGACGGCAGGGTCGGAGATCTCGCGGTCCTCGGCGAAGTTCGCGCGGTAGATGCCGCGCACGAAGTCGCCGATCCACGGCTCCTCTTCCGACGCGGCAGCGAGACGCGCCGCGAGCAGGCCGTTGCGCGGAAAAACCGTCGGATGCCGCAGCGCGATGCCCTGGGCCTCGCAGATCCGCTCCATGTCGCGCCACATGTAGCGTCCCTTGACCGGATAGATGTTGAACGGCGAATCCATCCAGCCCTGGCTCTTGAAGATCGGTCCGAGCAGGAACGGCCGCCAGCGCACCTCGATCCCGCGCCGCTTCGCCGCATCCTCGACGCGCAGCGCGCCCGGGTAGGAGTAGGTGCTTCCGAACTCGAACCAGAAATCGACGTGCATGCGAAAGCTCCCCGGCGCGCGCCCGATCGGTGCCGCGCTCGCGCGAACGCGCGGGTGCCATGCCATGCGCGGGATCGTCGTTCCAGCGCGCCGAAGCGTCCAACTTCGGTGTCTTGCTCGACGTCCTCCCGGCCGTCCCTTCCCGACGCTCCATGTCGCCCTCGTGTAACCGAAGTGTTGCGAGAGCGTCTGTGGCTGTGCGCACCCGAGGTCGTCCACAAATGCATTGGGCAACGTCGGCGCGTGTCCGCTAAGATCGAGGGCGTGAGCTGCATGTACCTGCGAACCGAGGCCGGGAAGCCGGCCGTTTCGACCCGATCCTTTGCTGCGCGCCGGTGGTCCCTCGCCGGCGCTCTGCTTGTCGGCCTGGCTCTTCTGCCGGGTCCTGCCTTCGCCGGGACCTTCGCGGTCATGAGCTACAACGTGGAGGGACTCCCGCCGATTCCGTTCGTGATCGACGACCGCACCGACCAGATGCACGACATCGCCGCGAGGCTGGAGGACTTCCACACGCTGGCCGACCCTTACGTCGGCATGGCTTCGGTGGTCGGACTTCAGGAGGTGTTCGCGGGGACTTACTACAACATCCTCACGAATCCGGAGACGGTCTCGTACGCGGACATCACGGCCAAGGACAACACCGGGCCGCTCGACACCGGCGACGGCCTGACGATGCTTTCGGACTTCGACCTCGAGAATCTCGTCCGGACCCAGTGGGCGGACTGCAACGGTTCGATCGACGAGGACGGCAGCGACTGCGATACGCCGAAGGGTTTCAGCTTCGTCGAGGTGACGCTCGAGCCGGGCGCGACCTTCCATCTGTACACGCTGCACGCCGACGCCGGGCAGGAGCTCGCGGACCAGGCGGCGCGGCGCGCGAACATCACGCAGCTCATCGAGGCCATCCATACGAACTCGCCGGACGGCACCGCGATCATCGTGCTCGGCGACACCAACAGCCTCTACACGCGCGTCGGCACCGACAACATCCAGGACCTGCTCACCAGCACCGGCGTCCACGACGTGTGGGTGGAGCTGAGGCGCGGCGGAGTCGTGCCGGGGGCCGGACCGCGGATCGACGCCGACTGCGAGACCACGCCGAGTACCGGAAACTGCGAGGAAGTCGACAAAATCTTCTATCGCGACGGCGACTCGCTGGTATTCGCCCCGCAGAGCTACGAGGTGCTGCGCCAGATGTTCATGGGCACCATGAAGCCGCTCTCGGATCACGATCCGATCGCCGTCGAGTTCGCCTACGCGATCGCGACGACGACGACCACGACGACGTCCTCGACCTCCACGTCCACGTCGACTTCCACCACGACGACGACGTTCGGTGACCGGCCGTGCGGCGATCCGATTCCGGACGCGAGCGGCTTCCGCAACGAAGGGGGCAGCCGCGCCGTCGTCGCGGGCGACGCGCTCTTCGTGCTCAAGTCCGCCGTCGGTGCGATCCTGTGCCCGGCGTGCACCTGCGACGTCAACGGGAACGGCAGCGTTTCGGCGACCGACGCGCTCATCGTCCTCAAGGCAGCGGTCGGCCAGAACGTGCCGCTTTCGTGCCCGCCCTGCGAGGGCGCGACGACCACGACGACGCTGCTGCCCTGAGCGGGCGGCGCCTCAGCGAAGCAGCCAGCGCGCGAAATAGCCTGCCAGCGCGAGGTCCGGCAGGCCGACGAGAGCGGCGACGAACGGGATTTCTCCCGCCATCGCCATCGCGACGAGAGCGAGCGAGAACGTCGCCTTCCCTCCGGCCGCAACCCACAGAAACGTGCGGTCGATGCGTCCCGAAAGTCCCATCGCCGAGTACGCGACGCCGAACAGGAGGATCCAGATCGACAGGATCCACAGGTAGAGCGCGTGCCCGCCGGGAAGCCCGAAGAGCTCGCGAACCCACGGAAGCGGCGGTGCGAAGATGAGCGCACCGATTGCGTTCACCGGACCACCCGAAACGAGGACCATGCGCATCGTGCGCATGGTGGGATCGAGGCTGTCGGCGGACATCAGCCGACCGCCTCCCAGTGATCGTGACGCCGGCGCCTCTCTTCGCGATAGTTGGTGACTTCCAGCCGGATTCCGTCCGGATCGTCGAGGAAGATCGCGTAGTAGTCGGGCGCGTACTGCGGATAGAGCGCCGGCGTGGTGACGGCGATCTCCGCCCGGGCGAGACGCGCGGCCAGCGCATCGACGTCGGCCGCGCTGTCCACTCTCAGGCAGAAGTGATGAAGGCCCGCCGCGTACGGATCGTGCGAAGACCGGCTGCGGGCAGGCCTCAGCACGAAGCCGAAGTGTCGGCAGTAGTAGGAAACGTGAGGCTCCCCACCAATTTCGA
>CAYYVZ010000351.1:0-5315 GCA_964475235.1 uncultured Myxococcales bacterium
CTCGATCATGTGCACCGGGATGCGGATGGTGCGTGCCTGGTCGGCGATCGAGCGCGTGATCGACTGGCGGATCCACCAGGTCGCGTACGTCGAAAACTTGTACCCGCGCCGGTAGTCGAACTTGTCGACGGCCTTCATGAGGCCGATGTTCCCCTCCTGGATGAGGTCGAGGAACTGGAGGCCGCGGTTGTTGTAGCGCTTGGCGATCGAGACGACGAGGCGCAGGTTCGCTTCGATCAGCGCCTTCTTCGCCTCGACCACCTCGTACTGCGCACGCGTGAGATTCTTGACGAGAACGCCGAGGCCCTCCGGTGTCGTGCGCATCGTGGCCAGGAGTACGTCCACTTCGCGCGAGGCCGCGAGGATCTGCGTCGCCATCTCGCGGATCTGGTCGCCGCTCATGCGCAGCGTTCCGCAGATGCGCTGGTCGGCCGTGCGATCGACGCCGAGCTGGTTGGCGTACTCGATGACCTGGTCGGCGCGGCGTCCCGTGCGCTTTTCGGCGGCGTCGAGCACCGTGACGCGCGCCACGAGGGCCTTGTGTGCCTCGTCGATGCGCTGCACCGCCCCGGCAACCTGGTCGGGATGCAGCGGGATCTCGCGCAGCGTCGCGAGCATCTCGTCTTCGATCGGCTCGACCGCGGCAACGTCGCCGCGGTCGTAGCACTGCTCGATTTTCGCGACGAGCTCGCTGGCGCGATCGAGCAGCCCCGTGACGCGCTGGAAAACCTCGGCCTCCTCCTCGGCCGGAGACATGGCATCCACGACCTCGGCCGCTTCGGCGGGTTCCTCGAGGGGATCGACCTCGGGCTCGACCGCGTCCACTTCTTCTTCGGTTTCGGCCTCGGGATTGAAGTCGCTGCTCTCGGTGTCCTTGATGAGGTTGCGGACGCGCAGCCGGCCCTCGGCAAGGTCCTTGACCATCTGCTCGACGTGGCGACGCCCGGCGGCGGAGCGGAACGCGAGCGTGAACACGCGGATCTCGGCATCCTCGATGCGCCGCGCGATGGTGACTTCGCCTTCGCGCGAAAGCAGCGGCACGGCCCCCATGTCGCGCATGTAGATGCGGACGTAGTCGGCGACGCTCTCGCTGGTCTCGAACTCGCGCTCGTCGGTGGCTTCGGCGATCTCGGTCTTGACGGTGGCGGTCGCGCCGTCGCGCACCTCGACGTGCCCTTCGCGCAGCGCCGTGAGCACGCCGAGAATGTCTTCCTGCTCGACCATCTCGGGGTCGAGGGCTTCGTGGACGTCGTCGAGGGTGACGTAGCCCTTCGTCTTGCCGAGCTCGAGCAGCTCGCGAACGCCGCTGACCTCTTCCTCGTCGCCGAACGCAGCTTCGGCCAGGTCGGCGTCGGGCGGCATGGAAGATACCTTTCCCGTGGGCTTGTCGCTCTTCTTGTCGGGCACGCTCGTTCGCTTCTGTCCTTCTGCTGCCGGATCCGGTCGCCAGTCTCAGCGGCTGCTTTTCATCCTGTTCCAGCGCTCGAGCAAGGCCGCTGCCCCCGTCTCGTCGCCGATCTCCTCGAGGCGCCGCAGCTCGGCGAGCATGCGGCGCTTGCTGCGCTCGAGCGCGTCGGCCGAGAGTTTCGCGAGGCTGTCGGCCATCACGCGCTCCCGGGCCGCCGGATCGCCGAAGGCGGGATCTTCGCGCAGCCTGTCGGCGAGGCGGCCGCGAAGACCGTCTTCGAGGCCGGCGAGAATCTCGCCCGGCTCGAAACCTCCGACCGTGTCGCGCGCTGCGAAAATGTCCGCCGCGATGGTCGCCCACGGCTCGGTCTGCAGCTTAGCCACGATATCGCGACCTTCCAGACGATCAATGCACCCCGGATCGGAAAGAAACACCGTGACGAGCAACTCCTCGGCGCCCGGCGGCCCCGCGGGCACCCCCGTCCTCTGAGCCGCGGCGCGCACGGGCGCCTTCTGCACGGGACGTGCCTGCTCGCGCAGGACTCGTTCGGAGATCCCGGTCCAAAGGGCCGCTTTCTTGACGAAGTCGTCATACTCGAACGGGTTCTCGACCTTGCGCAGCACCTCGGCGAGCTCCGCACCGACACGCGCGGCCGCGCCCGCACCCGTCGCGCCCTCGGCGATGTAGCGCGCATACGCTTCCACGAGAGGCTTGGCCTTCTCGATCTCCGCTCGCAGCGCGGGCGCGCCCTGGCGGCGCACGAACGTGTCGGGATCCTCCCCCTGGGGAAGGAATACTCCGCGCGCCCAGAGACCTGCCTCGAGAAAGACCGGGAAGCTTCTGGCCGCGGCTCGACGCCCTGCGTCGTCGCCGTCGAAGAGCGCGACCACGTCGGTGGCGTGCCGCCGGATGAGCCGCGTCTGCTCGAGCGTGAGCGCGGTTCCGCAGCCGGCAACGACACCCGTGAGCCCGGCCTGCGACATCGCGATCACGTCGAGGTAGCCCTCGACGAGGACGAGCTCGCCCGTGCCGGCGGGCCGCGCAGGAACCCGGGCTTCGGCCTGGCCGGGCGGACGCCGCTCTGCCTCGCGCGCTTCGTGCAGACCATAGAGCACGCGCCCTTTGTGGTAGGCGTGCGAGTCGCTCGAATTGAGATACTTCGGGCCGTCGCCGTCGCCGATGCGGCGGGCACCGAAGCCGAGCGTGCGTCCCTGCGTGTCGCGGATCGGGAACATGAGGCGTCCGCGGAAGCGGTCGTAGGCCGATCCTCCGCGCAGCCCCACGAGGCCGATGCGCTCGGCGATGCGAAGGTCGTGCTTCTCGCGCCGCAGGTGCTGCGCGAGCATGTCCCCCGACGGCGGCGATGCGCCGAGATAGAAACGCTCGCTGGCGGCCTCGCCGATGCCGCGCTCGCCGAGGTACGCGCGAACCGCGTCACCGAACCCGCCCCTGGCAAGCGTGGCGCGATAGAAGCTCGCCGCCGATGCGAGCATCGCGAACGACGCGTCGCGCTCGGACGACGCACCGGCGGGGCCGCTCTCGTCCGGGACTTCGATACCGTAGTGCGTGGCAACCTTGCGCACCGCCTCGGGGAACGAGACGTTCTCCATCTGCATGACGAACTTGAAGACGTTGCCGCCCGCCCCGCACCCGAAGCAGTGGTAGAAGCCGCGCTCATCGTCCACCGAGAACGACGGCGACTTCTCTCCGTGGAAGGGGCAGAGCCCGAGCATTCCGCGTCCGCTGCGCTTCAGCGAAACGTAGGGAGAGACGAACTCGGAGATGCGCGCGGCCTGCCGGACCTCGGCAATTTTCTGCTCGGCAATCACCGCGAGGAATCGAGGCCGTGGATCACGGGTTCTTCCGTCTTCCTGGGAGCACCGGTCGCGCCTGAAGTAGCTGCGGCGCCCGTCCCGCCCGCAACACCGGTAGACCCGGGAGTACCCGCGGGACCCGGCGCACGCACGGCGCCCGTCGCACCGCTTGCGCCGCTCGCCTCTCCGGCGACCTGCTTCGCCGCCTCGGCCGCTTCGCGCTGGGCGGTTTCCATTGCACTCTTCTGAATCGCTTCGGCGGCGCTGCGGCGCGCTTCCTGCGCTGCCTTGTCGCGCGCCTGTTCGATCTCGTGCGAAACGACGAGGGGACCTTCCTTGCCCGAGACCTTCTGCCATGCAGCCGTCGCGAGCGTGGCGAGTTGCGGAGCGAGCAACGATTCGTCGATCTGCCGATCGACGTCGAACACGAAATCCTTGAGAGGATCGGGGTCGCGGCCCGAGACCTGCGCGCTCGTGTCTTGCGCAGAACGGTCGCCGAGTAGCTCGTCGACCATCAGCACGCCGGCGCCGACCAGCACGGCAACCACGGCGCCGCTCACGGCGGCACCCAGCACGCGCCCCGGCAACGACCGTCCGACGCCGAGCAGGCGCGCGAAGATGGCCGCGAACAATCTCACGACCGCGACGACGACGACGAAGACGACGACGGGAGCGAGAAAGTCGAGCGCGATGTCGGGCGCCTCGATCGATTTCGCGAGCCGGTCGCGCACGGGGTCCGACCAGTCGGCCGCGATCATGAAGCCGAGCACGGGCGCGGCATAGGTCGCGACCGTGGCGAGCAGGCCCCGCGACCAGCCCCGTGCCGTCGCGAGCACGATGACCAGCCCGAAAATGAGATCCACCCAGTTCAAGAGAATCGAAGCCGTCCGCCGCGGCGGCGCATGATCCCGAGCGTCGTGAGGGGAGTCAACGGCCTCGCCCGCGGAGGGTCAAGTTGCGGCGGGCCCGACTGGTTCGCGCGGCGCGGTCGTGGCAGGGTTGCGAACCGCCCCCAGCCACTTCCGCACACGGACCCGCACGGACGCGATTGATGTACCCAGATACCGCCCTTTCGACCCGATTCCTGCCCCGGCTGCGCCGCAACCTGGCTCCCCGAGCCCGCTTCGCGACCGGTCTAGCAGCCGGCATCGCCGCCCTGGCCTCCACCCTCGCCTCAGGATGTTCCATGAACCGAGCCCCTTCTCTCTCCGACGCCGACACGCACATCTACCGGCTGGCCAACGGGATGAGGGTCGTCATCCGCGAGGATCACTTCGCTCCCGTCGTCGCCCAGCAGGTCTGGGTGCAGGCCGGCGGCGCCGACGAGACGGAGATCGAGGCGGGCATCGCTCATGTGCACGAGCACATGCTGTTCAAGGGCACCGCGCGCCGCGGCGTCGGCGAGATCGCCGGCGCGGTCGAATCGTCGGGCGGCAGCATCAACGCGTGGACCTCGTGGGACCACACCGTCTATCACCTCGTCCTCGCGTCGCGCTTCGCAGCCGAGGGCATCGACATCCTTGCCGACGCGACCCAGCACTCGTCGTTCGATCCCGCCGAGTTGCAGAAAGAGCTCGGCGTCGTCCTCGAGGAATGGAAGCGCAGCCAGGACTCTCCGTCGAGTCGCGTCTACGACATGATGTTCCAGACGGCCTACGGCTCGCATCCGTACAGGCGGCCGGTGATCGGCACCGAGAAGTCGATCAAGGGCCTCACGCGCGAGCTCATCACCGACTTCTACCGGCGCTACTACGCGCCCAGCAACATGACCCTCATCGTCGTCGGCGACGTCGACGTCGAGGAGATGAAGCGGGAGATCCAGGCCAAGTTCGGACCCTTCGCCGACCATGCCGTGAAGCGCCCGAAGCGGGTGCTCGAGCCGGAGCAGAAGGCGACGCGCTTCGCGAGCTCGACGATGGACGTGCAGGAGGCCCAGCTCGCGCTCGGCTGGCACATCCCCGACGCCAACCACAAGGACACGCCCGCGCTCGACGTGCTCGCCCACATCCTCGGCGGCGGCGAGAGCTCGCGTGTCTACCGGCGCCTCGTCGCCGAGAACCCGCTTGCGACCACCGCGGGCAGCTTCGCCTACA
>CAYYVZ010000352.1:0-4916 GCA_964475235.1 uncultured Myxococcales bacterium
ACGCCTCGCCAGCGAAGAGCAGTTCGGCGAGATCGTCGTCAAGACCGGCGCCGATGGACGCATCACGCGCATCCGCGACGTGGCGCGCATCGAGCTCGGCGCGCGCGACTACGCCACCAACAGCTATCTCGGCCACGAGCCTGCCGTGGCCATGGCGATCACGCAGCTTCCCGGCTCCAATGCGCTCGCCACCGCCGACGCCATCGAAGAAGCGATGACGGAAGCCGCGGAGAGCTTCCCCGAGGGCATCGAGCATCGCATCGTCTACAACCCGACGGTCTTCGTTCGTCAGTCGATCGAAGAGGTCGTCCATACGCTCTTCGAGGCCGTGGCCCTGGTCGTGCTCGTCGTGCTGGTCTTCCTTCAGAACTGGCGCGCCGCACTGATTCCGCTGCTCGCGATTCCGGTCTCTCTCATCGGCACGTTCGCGGCGATGGCCGTGTTCGGGTTCTCGCTCAACATGCTGTCGCTGTTCGGGCTGGTGCTCGCGATCGGCATCGTCGTGGACGACGCCATCGTCGTGGTCGAAAACGTCGAGCGCCACATGGCGGCCGGCCTCTCGCCGCGCGAGGCCTCGTACAAGGCCATGGACGAGGTGACGGGTGCCGTCATCGCGATCGCGTTCGGCCTGACGGCGGTGTTCGTGCCGACGGCGTTCCTCGGCGGCATCGCCGGCCAGTTCTACCGCCAGTTCGCGCTCACCATCGCGGCGGCGACCATGCTGTCGGCGTTCAACTCCCTGACGCTGAGCCCCGCGATGTGCGCACTGCTGCTCAAACCTCACGGCGAGGCGAAGGACGGGTTCACGCGCGCGTGGGACCGCGTGCTCGGCGGCTTCTTCGCCGGGTTCAACCGCACGTTCGAACGCGTCAACGAGGCCTACGCGCGGGCGGTCGGGAAAGTGACGCGGCGGACCGCTGGCGCGCTCTTCGTCTACTCCGTGCTGCTGGTCGTCACGGTCATCGGCTTCCGGACGATTCCGACCGGCTTCATTCCCGCCCAGGACAAGGGCTACCTGATCGTCGCCATCCAGCTTCCCGACGGTGCTTCGCTCGCCCGTACGGACAAAGTCGTGCGCGACTCCGTGGACGTGATCCTCGGGACACCAGGCGTGAACTATGCGGTCGCCTTCGCAGGCTTCTCGGGTGCCACGCGCGCGACGGCCTCGAACGCCGGCGCGATCTTCGTCGGGCCGAAGCCGTTCGAGGAACGCGAGGACGGCCCCACGGCCGACGAGATCCGCCAGGACCTCCAGAAGCGACTCGGCGCGATCACCGCGGCCAACATTTTCGTGATCGCGCCGCCGCCCGTGCAGGGCCTCGGCACGTCCGGCGGATTCAAGCTGCTCGTGCAGGACCGCGCGGGTCGCGGCGCGAAAGCGCTGCAGGACGCGACCGACTCGCTGGTCGCCGCGTCGCAGGAGCGACCCGAGCTGTCGGGCGTCTTCTCGACGTATCGCGCGTCTACTCCGATCCTGTTCGCCGACATCGACCGCGTGAAAGCCCAGAAGCTCGGCGTGCCGCTGACCGACCTGTTCGACACGCTGCAGGTCTACCTCGGCTCGGCCTACGCGAACGACTTCAACCGGTTCGGCCGCACCTTCCAGGTGCGCGCGCAGGCCGAGGGCGCGTTTCGCGTCGAACCGGAGCAGATCGCCCAGCTCAAGACACGCAGCACCGAAGGGGTGATGGTGCCGCTCGGCTCCCTCATCGACCTTCAGTGGCGAAGCGGACCCGACCGAATCGTGCGCTACAACATGTTCCCCGCCGCCGAGATCAACGGTGACGCTGCGCCCGGCGGAAGCCAGGGAACCGCGATCTCGACGATGGAGTCGCTCGCCAGGACCGTGCTCCCCGAAGGCATGGAGATGGAGTGGACCGATCTTGCCTACCAGGCGCGGCTCGCCGGCAACACGGCCATCCTGCTCTTCCCGCTCTGCGTGCTGTTCGTCTTTCTCGTACACGCCGCCGAGTACGAAAGCTGGACGCTACCGCTCGCGATCATCCTGATCGCGCCGATGTGCCTGCCCTTCGCGCTGTTCGGCACATGGGCCGCAGGCATGGACATCAACCTGATCACGCAGATCGGCTTCGTCGTGCTGATCGGCCTCGCGGCCAAGAACGCGGTCCTGATCGTCGAGTTCGCCAAGCAGAAGCAGGACGAAGGTGCCGATCGCTTCCAGGCCGTCGTCGAAGCGTCGCGCCTGCGCCTGCGCCCCATCCTGATGACGTCGTTCGCGTTCATCCTCGGTGTGCTCCCGCTCGCGACTTCGACAGGTGCCGGCGCCGAGATGCGCCGCGCGCTCGGCACGGCCGTGTTCAGCGGGATGCTCGGCGTGACGATCCTCGGTCTGTTTCTCACGCCGGTTTTCTACGTAGTGCTGCAGCGGCGCGAGGCGGCGACCACGAAGGGAGCGGTGGATGCGCAGGTGGCGCATGAGTGAGCCGCGCGCCCGCGTCCTCGTGGCGCTGCTTTCGGTCGTGCTCGCCGCCGGCTGCGCGATCGGAAAGAACTATCGTCGTCCCGACGTCGCGGTTCCCGCTTCCACGCGCGGGCAGGTGACGCCGGTCGAGGCGGCCTCGCTTGCCGACCTCAGCTGGTGGGAAATTTTCGGCGACGCGCGCCTGCAGTTGCTGCTGGACGAAGCCCTCGCCGCCAACCACGACCTTCGCGCAGCTACGGCCCGCGTCGAACAGGCCCGCCAGCTCGTCGGCGTCGCACGCGCCGACATGCTGCCGTTGCTCGACTACCGCGGCGATGCGGCGCGACAGCGCGCCAGCTCCGCCGCCGGCAAGTCCGCCTTCAACTCGTTCCTGGGCACGGTGAATCTCGCGTGGGAAATCGACGTGTGGGGGCGCATCCGCCGCCAGACCGAGGCCGCCAGGGCAAGGCTGTACGCGGCCGAAGAGATACGGCGCGGCGTGCTGCTCACGCTCACGAGCGATGTCGCGAGTGCGTACTTCGAGCTCGTCGGTCTGGATCTCGAGCTCGAGATCGCGCGAGAGACGGCCGCGACGTTCCAGGAAACGAGTGACCTCTTTCAGCACCGCTTCGAGGGCGGTATCGGTACCATGCTCGAAGTGTCCCGCGCGCAGGCGGCACAGAACGGCGCCGAGTCGCAGATCCCGGAGATCGAGCGGCAGATCGTCCTCAAGGAGAATCAGCTCAGCGTGCTGCTCGCCCGCCTGCCGGGGCCCATCGATCGCCGGCGCGACCTGAGGCAGCCGGCCGTCGCCGCGTCGATACCCGTCGGGCTTCCCTCGAGTCTGCTCGAGCGACGCCCCGACCTCATCGCTGCAGAGAAGGCCATCGTGGCCGCCAATGCGGAAGTCGGAGCGGCGCTCGCATCGTTCTTCCCGCGACTCGGGCTGACGAGCTTTTATGGCGGACAGAGCAGCGACCTCGAGAATCTCGTGCAACACGGCAGCGCCTGGGGCGTCGGAGGCTCGCTGTCGGGACCCATTTTCGAGGGCGGGCGTCTGCTCGCGTCGTATCGCGGCCGCAGTGCCGAGCTCGACGAGGCGATCGAGCTCTACCGGCAGGCCACGCTGTCGGCGTTCGCAGAGGTCTCGAACCTTCTCGTTTCGCACGAGAAGATCGGGCTCGCGCGCGCCGAGCGCGCAGAGTCGGTCGACCAGCTCCGCACGTCCGTCTCGCTTTCGCTGCAGCGTTACCGCGACGGCATTTCGAACTACTTCGAAGTGCTCGATGCGCAGCAGCTGTACTTCCCGTCGCAGATCGAGCTCGTGCGGCTTCAGCGCGACGAGCTCATCGCCATCGTCGGGCTGTATCGCGCGCTCGGCGGCGGGTGGCTCGAGCCCGTGGAGCCCGCGATCCCCGAGGCGGCGACGAATCCGGACGCCGCGCGGGAGAACCAGAGCAGCCACTGACGAGGAGAAATCCCCATGCCCTTCATCACGACGAAAGACGGCAGTCAGATTCACTACAAGGACTGGGGTTCGGGCCAGCCCGTCGTCTTCAGCCACGGCTGGCCGCTCACCGCCGATGCGTTCGAAGACCAGATGTTCTTCCTCGCATCGCAGGGCTACCGATGCATCGGTCACGACCGGCGCGGCCACGGGCGTTCGAGCCAGCCGTGGAGCGGCAACGACATGGACACTTACGCCGACGACCTCGCCGATCTGTGTGAGAAGCTCGATCTTCACGGCGCGGTGCACGTGGGACACTCGACCGGCGGCGGGGAGGTCGCGCGCTACATCGGACGGCACGGCACGAAGCGCGTTGCCAAGGCCGTGCTGATCGGCGCGGTGCCGCCTCTCATGCTGAAAACGGCCGCAAACCCCGGCGGGCTTCCGATCGCTGTGTTCGACGAAATCCGGGCGAACGTGCTCACCGACCGCTCGAAGTTCTTTCTCGACCTGGCGATGCCGTTCTACGGTTACACCCGGCCCGGCGCGAAGGTTTCCGACGGCGTCCGGCAGTCTTTCTGGATGCAGGGAATGATGGCCGGCATGCCGGCCTGCTACTTCTGCATTCGGGCCTTCTCGGAGACCGACCTCACCGAAGACCTGAAGAAGTTCGACGTTCCGACGCTGATCCTGCATGGCGACGACGACCAGATCGTGCCGATCGGCGCTTCCGCGATGCTGTCGTCCAGGCTCGTGCGCGGCGCGAAGCTCGAAGTCTACAAAGGCGGATCGCACGGAATCTGCACGACGGAGAAGGACCGCGTCAACGCCGACCTGCTCGCGTTCCTGCAGAGTTGAATGCGGCTTTCCGTCCGGGTCGCGTCGATCGGGTCCGCGGAAGGGTCCGCTATCCGCGCCTCACGCTGGCGCCGCCTTCGCTGCTCAGCAGCATGATGCCCACGTCGTTGCGATGGCGCTCGAGGCGAAGGTCGCGGCGGCTCGTCGGCGACACGCGAAGCCCTTCGATCCGAAGCTCCTCGATGCTCG
>CAYYVZ010000352.1:4926-5310 GCA_964475235.1 uncultured Myxococcales bacterium
CGGAAGCTGTGCGTGCACGAACGAGACCGTGTTGTCGCGCGCGCTCACCGTCATTCCGAGGCAGGATGCAAGGAAGAGATACGGCGACGCCGCCGCCCACGACTGCGGTGCGCAGGCAACAGGATAGGCCGTAGGTCCCTCGCCCGTGCGCGCCGGGAACCCGCAGAACAGCTCCGGCATGCGGTTGAGGTCGAAATACGTGCTCGCGCGCAGCATCGACTCGAACAGCAGCGCGACTTCGTCGCGGTATCCGTAGCGCGAGAGCCCCCACCCGATGACGGCGTTGTCGTGAGGCCAGATCGAGCCGTTGTGGTACGACATCGGATTGTAGCGCGATTCGCCCTGGAAGACGGTACGAATGCCCCAGCCCGAGAATGCTTCGGG
>CAYYVZ010000353.1:0-5310 GCA_964475235.1 uncultured Myxococcales bacterium
CGGTGGTGAGCTTCGACTTCGCGGTGTCGGTGCTGCCGGGCTGGCACGCGACCATCTTCCCGCCGTACTTCGTGGCGGGCGCCGTCTACGCAGGGTTCGCCATGGTGCTCACCATCGCGATCCCGCTGCGCGTCGCCTACAACATGTCGGACTTCATCACCGACCGGCACCTTGACCTCTGCGCGCGCGTCATGCTCGCGACCGGCCTCTTCGTGGACTACGGCTACGCGACCGAGGCCTTCATGGCCTGGTTCAGCGCCAACACCTACGAGACGTTCATGATGACGAACCGCATGGGCGGTCCGTCGGGCTGGGCGTACTGGGCCCTGATCCTGTGCAACTTCGTCGCGATCCAGCCGCTCTGGTTCAGCAAGGTCCGCAACACGCCGCTGATCCTGTTCGGCGTGTGCATGTTCGTGAACGTCGGCATGTGGCTCGAGCGCTACGTCATCGTCGTGACGAGCCTCCAGCACGACTACATGCCGTCGGCGTGGGGCATGTACTACCCGACGGTGTGGGACATCATGACCTTCGTCGGCACGCTCGGCCTCTTCACGACGCTGCTCTTCCTGTTCATCCGCTTCCTGCCGATGATCTCGATCTTCGAAATGCGAACCCTCGTCCCCGAGGCCGAACTGAAGGAAGGGGGACACCACTAAGATGCACGCGGATACCCAACCCTCGCTGTACGGCGTGATGGCCGAGTTCGAGACGCCCGATGCGTATGTCGCGGCGCTTCGCAAGGTCCGCGCGGCCGGCTACACGAAGTTCGACGGCTACAGCCCGATTCCGATCCACGAGGCGACCTCGGCGATGGGCCTGCCGAAGAACCCCGTCTCGTTCATGGTGCTCTGCGGCGGGCTCGCCGGCCTTGCCGGCGGATTCGCGCTCGCCACGTGGGTAAGCATGGTGGGGTACCCCGTGAACATCGGCGGACGCCCGCTGTTCAGCTGGCCGGCTTTCATTCCGCCCGTCTTCGAGACGACCGTGCTGCTGGCCGCCCTCACCGCGGTCTTCGGCACACTCGCGCTCAACGGCCTGCCGACGCTGTACCACCCGGTGTGGAACGTCCCGGAGTTCGCCCGCGCGAGCTCGGACCGTTTCTTCGTCTGCATCGAATCGGAGGATCCGAAGTTCGAGGTCCAGACGGTGACGAGCTTCCTCTCGGGCCTCGGCTCGCTCGGGGTTTCGGAGGTGCCGGCGTGACGATGCTTTCGATCTCCCGCCCGCGGCGCACCGATTCCGGCGGCGCGCCCTCGGCGCACGCGAATCGCAACGGCGCGCCCTCGGCGCGCCTCAGGGCGCTCGGCCTTGCCGCCATCGTCGCGATGACTGCGACGGCGTGCCGCCAGGACATGCACGACGCGCCGAAGTACGAGCCGCTCGAAAAGAGCGCGTTCTTCACGGACAAGCGCGCCTCGCGCCCGCTCGTCGAGGGAACCATCGCGCGCGGCAATCTCAAGGAAGACAAGCTCCTGCACGCGGGCCGCGACGGCGACGCGATCAGCGAGACCTTCCCGTTCCCGGTGACCGAAGGCGTGGTCGCACGCGGCCGCGAGCGCTTCAACATCTACTGCTCGCCGTGCCACGCGCGCACCGGCGAGGGCACCGGCATGATCGTGCAGCGCGGCTACAAGAAGCCGCCTTCGTTTCACGAAGAGCGCCTGCGCGTGATGCCGCCGGGCTACTTCTTCCAGGTGATGACGAACGGCTACCTCACGATGCCGTCGTACTCGCTGCAGGTCGGCCCGGAAGACCGCTGGGCGATCGCAGCGTACGTGAAGGCCCTGCAGCTCAGCCGCAACGTGAATGCGTCCGACCTGACGGCCGACGAGCGCGCGAAGGTCGAGAGCGGCGCGTCGGATGCCCCTGCGAAGGCGGCTCACGGCGGCGGTCACGGTGACGGCGCCGATCATGGCGAAGGCCATGGTGCAGGTGGCGGCGGCGGTCACGGCGCGGATGGCGCGGATGGCCACGGCAAGGAGGCCCACGGTGGCTGAGTCGAAGTTCACGAGCTCGGAGCTCGAGCTCTCCTCCAGCAACGTGCTGCGCAAGCTGCAGACGCCGGCCCTCGGCATCGGCGGCATCGCTCTCGCGGCGAGCCTCGTCGGTGCGATGGTCTGGCCGAAGCCGTTCTTCTCGGCCTGGCTCGTCGCTTACCTGTTCTGGCTCGGCATGGCGCTCGGCTCGACCGCGCTGCTCATGATGCAGTACATCAGCGGCGGCCGCTGGGGCGCGGCCATCCGCCGTCCTCTCGAGGCCGGCGCGAGCAACGTGCCGCTGATGGCGCTGTTCTTCATCCCGCTCGTCTTCGGCTTCCACCACATTTATCCGTGGGCCGATCCCGACACGGTCGCGAAGATCGCGCAGCTCGACTTCAAGAAGGAGTACCTGAACCCGACGGGTGTCGTGATCCGTGCGGCTATCTTCTTCGTAATCTGGAGCTTCCTCGCCAGCCGCCTCGTCGGATGGTCGCGGGCCAGCGACGCCGAGGGCTGGGGCGAGGCGCGCGCGAGCCGCATCGCGGTGATCAGCCACGCCGGCATCCTGCTCTGGGTGGTCAGCATGTCGCTGGCGGCGGTGGACTGGGCGATGTCGCTCGAGCCGATCTGGTTCTCGCACATCTACCCGCTGATGTTCACGGGAGCCCAGATCCTCGGCGCGATGACGCTGGCGATTCAGGTCTCGGCTCGCGTGGCCGACCACAAGCCGGTCACGACGGTGCTGTCGCCGGGCCGCTTCCACGACCTCGGCAAGCTGCTCCTCGCGTTCACGATGATCTGGGCCTACTTCCAGCTCAGCCAGTACATCATCATGTGGGGCGCCAACCTGCCCGAAGAGGCGGAGTGGTACATCATCCGCAACACGAACGGCTGGGAGTTCGTGACCCTCTTCCTGTTCGTCTTCCACTTCATCGTGCCCTTCTCGCTGCTGCTTTCGCAGACGCGCAAGAAGAAGCCGTTCTCGATCGCCGCGGTGGCTTCGCTCATCTTCCTGATGCGCTGGGTGGACATCTACTGGTGGATCACTCCGTCGATCTACCGGGACGCCTTCTTCATCCATCCCCTGCACCTGACGACCTGGCTCGGAATCGGCGGCGTCTGGATGTGGCGGTACATCGGCCAGCTCTCGTCGTACCCGGTGATCGCCGTGCACGACCCGGTGGTCGAAGCGGAGCTCGAACACGCATGAGCGCACACCACGATCCCAACTCGTCCATCAACGAGGACGTGACATTCGAGCCGACCGACGTCGCGACCCGGCCGATCGTCCTGTCGGTGGCGCTGCTGGCCGTGTTCACGGTCGTCTTCACGGGCGCCGGCCACCTCGTGTACTTCGGGCTCGCCGAGCGCGAGCGTGCGAACTCGCCCGAGCCGAGCCCGCTCGCCGAGCAGTACGCCGCCAAGGCTCCGCCCGAGCCGCGCCTGCAGGTTCACCCGAAGACCGACCTCGACGTGATGCACGCCGCCGAGGACAAGATCCTTTTCGGATGGGGCTGGCAGGACAAGGAGAAGGGCATCGCGCACGTTCCGATCGAACGCGCGATGCAGATGATCGTCGCGAAGAATCTCCCGGCGCGCCAGGGCCCGGTTCCGTGGAAGATGGCCCCGCAGGGGACCGCGCCTCGTCAGCCCGCCGAAGCGGCCGGTGCCCCGGACTGGCAGTCGGGCAGTTACTACTCGGGCGGTCATCACGCGGCCGGAGCTGCGCACGACGACCATGCGGGCAAGGCTGCCGGCCACGCCCCCGCGCAAGGCCACGCTGCACCGGCGGGCGCCCACGACGGGCACGGACACTGATGGCCGCCAACGTCGCAAGACTCGCGCTCTCGTCCGCGCTCGCCGTCGCCTTCGCGATGGCGGGGACGCCGGCGTTCGCCGCGGCGATCGCGCCCGCGCCGCTCGGCTCGCTGGACCAGCAGGCGAGCGCGACGCCCGGGCCGCTCGAAGGCGTCGTGATCGAGCAGCACCTCGGTGCGAGCCTCCCGCTCGACGCGGTCTTCCGCGACGAGGAAGGCAAGGACGTCCGCCTCGGCGACTACTTCGGCCCGGGCAAGAAGCCGGCGGTGCTCGTCTTCGCGTACTACGAGTGCCCGATGCTCTGCACGCTCGTGCTCAACGGCATGATCAAGTCGTTGCGGCCGCTCTCGTTCACGGTCGGCAACGAGTACCAGGTCATCGCGATCAGCATCGACCCTTCGGAGACCCCGGAGCTCGCGCGCGACAAGAAGAAGGCCTACCTCGAGAGCTACGCGCGCAAAGGCGACGGCAGCGGCTTCCACTTCCTGACCGGAGAAGAGAAATCGATCCGCGCCGCGGCCGACGCGGTCGGCTTCAAGTACCGCTACGTTCCCGAGTCGGGAGAGTTTGCGCACGCCGCCTCGATCTACGTGACGACGCCGCTCGGTCAGCTCTCGCGCTATTTCTTCGGCGTCGAATTCTCGTCGCGCGACCTGCGCCTGGCCCTCGTGGAAGCGGCCGAGGGCAAGATCGGCGGCATGGTCGATCAGCTCATGCTGTTCTGTTACCGCTACGATCCGGCCTCCGGCAAGTACAGTGCCGAGGCACTTGCCGTCGTCCGCCTCGCTGGCCTCATGACGGTACTTTCTCTGGCGGGCTACATTGGCCTCAGCCAGTGGCGTGAGCGCCGCGCCGCTACCAGGAGCTGACCGAGATGCTGTTGCAGTTGTTTCTCTTCCCGCCCCAGGCGGCCACCAACGCGATGGAAGTGGACCTGCTCTACTTCTTCATGGTCGCGATGTGCGGGATCATCACGGTCGTCATCGTGGCGGCCATGGTCTGGTTGGGACTCAAGTACCGCCGCACGCCGGAGAACACCGTCGGCGCCGATATCCACGGCTCCACGGCGCTCGAGATCTTCTGGTCCGTCGTCCCGTTCTTCATCGTGATGGGCATCTTCGCGTGGGGCACGAGCCTCTACTTCAAGCTTTCGGTTCCGCCGGCCAACTCGATGGAGATCTTCGTCACCGGCAAGCAGTGGATGTGGAAGATCCAGCACATGAACGGCCGGCGTGAGATCAACAACCTCCACGTGCCGGTCGGCAAGCCGGTCAAGCTCACGCTCGCGTCCGAGGACGTGATCCACAGCTTCTACGTGCCGGCGTTTCGCGTGAAGGCCGACGTGGTGCCCGGGCGCTATTCGACGATGTGGTTCGAGGCGACCGAAACGGGCAGCTTCCATCTCTTCTGCGCGGAGTACTGCGGCACGGAGCACTCGCGCATGATCGGCCAGGTCATCGTGATGGAGCCGGCCGATTACGAGGCATGGCTGATGAAGGTCAATCATTCG
>CAYYVZ010000354.1:0-5305 GCA_964475235.1 uncultured Myxococcales bacterium
GTCCCCGATTTCGCGTCCGCGACTCGTCCCGCGCCGTTTCTCAGCCTGTCTTGGGCACGCGGCCTCTCGCCGTTGACACGTGAATCCGGATTCACTATCCGGTGAATCCGGATTCACAGTTCGACCGGCGGCCCGGATCCTCAGGAGTCTTCATGGCGGTTCACGAACGCATCGACGGAAACGTCCTCATCGTCACCATCGACCGTCCCGACGTCGCCAACGCGATCGACCAGCCGACGGCGAACCTACTGGCCGACGCGTTCCGGCGCTTCGACGCCAACCCCGACCTTCACGTCGCCGTGCTCACCGGCGCGAACGGCAAGTTCTGTTGCGGCGCGGACCTGAAAGCGATGCGCAGCGGCGACCCCAATCTGATCACACGCGTCGCGCCCGACGGCGACGGCCCGGTCGGCCCGACGCGCATGCTGCTGACGAAGCCCGTCATCGCCGCGGTCGAAGGCCACGCAGTCGCGGGTGGGCTCGAGGTCGCGATCTGGTGCGACCTGCGCGTCGCTGCCGAGGACGCGGTGTTCGGCGTGTTCTGCCGCCGCTGGGGAATCCCGCTGATGGACGGCGGCACCGTGAGACTCGCCCGGCTCATCGGCCACAGCCACGCGCTCGACCTCATCCTGACGGGCCGCGGTGTTTCGGGCGCGGAGGCGCACCGCATGGGACTCGCGAACCGCCTCGTCGCTCCCGGCCAGGCGCTCGACGAAGCGATCAAGCTCGCGCACCAGATCGCAGCGTGGCCCCAGGGGGCGCTGCGCAGCGACCGCATGTCGTCGTACGAGCAGTGGTCGCTGGATCTTCCGGGCGCACTGCTCGGCGAGTATCACCACGGCGTCGATGCCATCGGCAAAGGCGAAATCGGCGGCGGGCTCGATCGATATGCGTCGGGCAACTGGAGAAAGGGCGACTACACGAGCGGTACGACCGGCGCGGCGTAAGGAGACGAGCGATGGCGACCATGCAGCAACTAGCCGACGACCCCACCGTCGTTCAGCGAATTCTCGATCACATCGACAACAAGACCACCGACCTCAGCGAATCGACCTGGCGCGAGCCGGTCGCGAACTACCGCTGTACGAAGCGATTCGCGGTGGAGAAGGAGAAGGTGCTGCGCCGCTATCCGATCGGCTTCTGCCCATCGGCCGCGCTGCCGCGCGCCGGATCGTGGATCGCGCGCGAGGCGGCCGGCACGCCGCTTCTCGTCGTGCGCGGCACCGACGGCAAGGTGCGCGCGTTCCGCAACGCCTGCCGCCACCGCGGCACGCAGGTCGCCGACGGCTCGGGCTGCGACATGGCGTTCACGTGCCGCTATCACGGCTGGACCTACGCGACCGACGGGTCGCTCCGGCACGTACCGCACGAGCACGGGTTTCCGGGGCTCGACAAGCAGGCGCGCGGGCTCGTGCCCGTCAACGCCGTCGAGGCGCAGGGCATCGTGTTCGTCACGCAGGATGCGCCGTTCGCATCGGCGGATCTCGACGCGCTGCCGCCTCTGCTGCCTGCCGACTATCGCTGCGTGGGCTCGAGCGAGCTCGACGTTCCCTGCAACTGGAAGGTCCTGGCCGAGGGATTTCTCGAGGGCTACCACATCAAGTCCACCCACCCCGAGACGTTCTTCCCGGTTCAGTTCGACAACCTGAACGTCGTCGAATCGTTCGGGCGCAACAACCGCATCGCGTTCCCGTTCCGCGCCGTCCACAAGATGCGCAAGTTCGCGCCCGAGGAGCGCTCGGCCGACGGGCGACTCACCTACCTCTACAACCTGTGGCCCAACGTCATGATCGCGACGTTCCCGGGCCGCATCATCCTGGTCGTGCTCGAGCCTCTCGCCGTCGATTCGACGCGCATGATCAACTACGCGATGACGAACGTGGACACCGGCAACGAGACGGCGCAGGAGTTCCTGTCGCGCGGCGGCGACCTGATCGCGGCGGGCGCCCTCGAGGATCGCGACATGGCGTGCGCGATTCAGCGCAGTCTCGGCAGCGGCGCGAACGAGTTCTTCGACTTCGGGCTGTTCGAAGGGGCGATCGGGCATTTCCATCGCGAGATGCATGCGGCGGTGGAAGCAGTGGGCGGGGTGGATTGAGGTGGCGAAGCGTACGTTACGGAGAGCGAAGACGACGGCGAGAAAGGCCACCAAGCGCCGGTCTTCCGCCGTTTCGCCGAAGGAACCCGCGAAAAGCACGCGCGAGCGCCTCGTCGAAGCGGCGCGTGCGCTGCTCGAGGAAGGCGGCTACGCGACGGCGTCGGTGCAGGCGATCGCCGATCGCACCGGGGTGTCGGCGGGCGCGCTCTATAGGCATTTCCCCTCCAAGGCGGAGCTCTTCGTCGAAGTGTTTCGCGATGCAGCGAAGCGCGATCTGCATGCGGTGGACGAAGCGGCGGCCAGCGGGACGTGCATCGAGAGACTCGAGCACGCCGTCGCGGCACACGCGCGAGGTGCGCTTCGCAACCGCCGGCTCGCGTGGGCGCTCAACTACGAGCCGGTCGATCCGCTCGTCGATGCGGAGCGGCTCGTTCACCGGCGGCTCTACTCGCGTCACATGGCGGGTCTGCTCCGCCAGGCGGTCGCTGCCGGTGAGATTCCCGAGCAGAACGTCGAGTTCATCGCAGCAGCGATTGTCGGCGGCATTTCCGAATCACTGGTCGGGCCGCTGTCGCCGGTCGCGGGGCAGATGACGTCCGGAGCCGACGTCGTCGCGACGATCGTGAGGTTCGTGCGGCGAAGTGTGGGAGCGCCGGATGCGGCGTCGCTGCGGACGGTGAAAGGGAGCGGCGGCCGGGCGAAGCGTTGAAACCTACGTTCCGCGACCTCACTTCATGACATCCCTGCGGAAGCGCAGCGACCGGCGCGACGAGTACCGTCAGCCGTGCCTCGAAATCCCTCCTGCACGCCGCGAATCCGGCGTCGCCTGCGGTCTGCTGTTCCTGCGGGCGGCTCTGCAAGCACATTTCGCTTGCACGACGCTTGCGTTCCATGCTAGCACCGCATCTGAGCTCGCGGCACCGCCGTACTGTGGTCGCCGTCTTCACGCGGCCGACCCTGGCTTCGCTGCCTTTCGCAGACATCGAAGCGCTGCTGGTTGCGCTCGGCGGCACGGTGACCGAACGCGCCGGTTCGCGAGTCAAAATCGCCGTCGGGATGGAGTCCTGGCACTGCCACCGACCGCACCCCGGCAAGGAGGCTCACCGCTACCAGGTCGAGGAGGCCCGCGAGCTACTGGAGAGACTCGGAATCACGCCATGAACACGATGAAGCACAAGGAATATGTCGCGCGCGTCGAGTACGACGATCGCGACGACATCTTCGTGGGCAGAGTGCTGGGCCTTCGCGCCATCGTCAGCTTCCACGGCGAGACTGTCGCGGCGTTGCGAAAGAACTTCCGCATCGCGGTGGACGAGTTTCTGCGTGACTGCAAAGAGCGCGGCGTAAAGCCCGAACGTTCGGCTTCGGGGAAGCTGATGCTTCGAGTCCCGCCCGAAGTGCACGGCGCCGCTCTCGTCGCGGCGCAAGCGGCAGGCAAGAGCCTGAATCAGTGGGCAACCGACGTGCTCGAGCAGGCGGCTCACAGCTAGCCCGGCTCTGCTCCACCCCGCCCTTCCTGCCGCCCGTCGTCGCGGCGACTACTGCACGTAGCCGAGCGCCTTCAGGGCTTCCTGCTCCTGCTCGTCGAGCTCGCGCTCTCCGGCCTGGGAGCCCTCGCGGGTCGCGTATTCGTGGATGCGCACGAGCTCGGCGGCGAGCTTCGCGTCGGGCTCGACCGGCTTCTGCTCGCGCGGATCCGCCGCGAGATCGTAAAACGCGCGCGTGCCGTCGGCCGACTCGATGAGCTTGTCGGAAGCGTCGACGATCGCGCGCGCATGCGCGCTCGCGGCCTCGCCGTCCGTCTGTTTGTGACGCTCGCTGTAGGCGACCGTGGCAGGCCGGTCGTCGAGAATGCGCGCGATCGAACGCCGGACGGTTTCGCGAATCCCCCGCGGCGCCAGGTCGAGCGTGAATGACGTGCCTTCAAAGCTCGCGGGCTTCGCGATGCCCGCAAGCTCGAGCACGGTCGGCGCGAGATCGATGAGGGAGACGAGCCGTTCGATCGTACCGCCGCTCGTCTGGCCCGGTGTGCGCACGAGGAGCGGCACGCGCAGCGCCTCGTCGTAGAGCGTGTTGCCGTGGCCGATGCCGCCGTGGTCGCCGAACTCGTCGCCGTGGTCGGCCGTGACGATGACGAGTGAGTCGTCGAGCATTCCGCGCGACTCCAGTGCGGCGAAGAGATCACGGAGCGCCGCGTCGATTTCCATTACGGTGGCATCGTAGACGTCCTCGATGTCCTGCAAAGTCTGCTGGTCGGGCAGACTTACGCCCGCCGCAATCGCGGCACGGTTGATGGCCTCGAGGTCGAGCGGCGGCTTGCCCGCTCGCACGCGATCGAGCAGCTCCTTCGGCGGCGCGTACGGCGTGTGGGTTTCCATGAACTGGAGGTAGAGAAACACAGGCTTCCTGCGCTCGCCTTCGCGCGGGACGTCGTCGAGCCAGCGCAGCGCCTCGGCCACGAGATCCGGCGCGCGCCTGGTCGGTTGCAGCAGCCGGTTCTTTGACTTCCTGAGCTGCAACTCCGCCTTGTAGACGTCGAAGCCCTGGTCGAAACCGAAGGACTTCGAGATGAGCCCATTGGCGGAGAAGGCTGCGGTCGCGTAACCGGCGGCCTTCATGCTCTCGGCGAGCGTCGACTCTCCGGCCGAGAGGACGGAGTTGAACCTCGTGATCCCGTGCTGGGACTGGTAGCGCGACGTGAAGAGGGAGGCGACGGACGGGTTGGTCCAGGGGGCCTGGGCGTAGGTGCGAGGGGCGACGTTGCTGCGGGTGGCGAGAGCGTTGAGGAAGGGGGTGAGGTTGGTGGTGTTGCCGTAGGGGGCGAGGCGGTCCGCGCGGAGGGTGTCGACGACGAGGAGGACGACGTTGGGAACAGGCTCAGCCGGAGGGATGGCCAAGCCGAGAATGGCGAGACCAACGAGAACAACGAGTAGCCTCCTCATCGTGCGGTCTCAGTATCGGCGAACGTGAGTTGCGACAACCGGCCCGAACACGGGACGAGGATCGACCAGTAGATGTTTCCGGAGGGGAAGCGCTTTCTGCTAGCCTGGAGCTCGAATGCCGGGCCAACTCTGGTCGAAAGAACACTGTCAGCTGGCATTCTTCCTGTACTGCCAGCTTCCATTCGGCAGGCTGCACCAGCGAAACCCGGAGATCGTCGAGCTCGCGCGGCTCATGAGGCGAACGCCGGGTTCTGTGGCGATGAAA
>CAYYVZ010000355.1:0-5297 GCA_964475235.1 uncultured Myxococcales bacterium
GGCCGACCGGCTGCAGCGCACTTCCACCTGGCTCGAGAATCTCGAGGGCGGCCTCGACTACCTGCGCGCCGTCGTCTGCGAGGATTCGCTCGGCATCGCCGCCTCGCTCGAGGAGGACATGAAGCACATCGTCTCCACGTACGAGTGCGAGTGGAAGAAGGCCGTCGAGGATCCGGCGACGCTCAAGCGCTTCCGCCACTTCGTCAACGACGACCGCGCCGACCCGGACGTGCTCTTCGTGGAGGAGCGGGGCCAAGTGAGGCCAGCGACAGCGGCCGAACGGGCAGAGGTCAGGCCAGCGACAGCGGCCGAACGTGCAGAAGCCAGACCGGCGACGCGTGCCGAAGCGGCCAAGCTCGCCGCGAAGAATGGCGTGACCAGGGGTTCGGTGGAGGTGATCGGAAAATGATCCGTGCAGTGGCCTGGCGCGACGTCTGCGCCCTCGACGACATCCTTCTCCAGTGCGGCGTGTGCGCCTTCGTGGACGGCGTCCAGGTGGCGATCTTCCGCACACGCGACGGCGTTTACGCCATCGACAACGCGGATCCGATCGGCAAGGCCAACGTGCTCGCGCGCGGCATCGTCGGCGACCTCGCCGGCCAGCCTGTCGTCGCCTCGCCGCTCTACAAGCACCACTACAACCTCGCCACCGGCCAGTGCCTCGAGGACTCGGCCGTACGCGTGGCCACGCATCGCGTGCGCGTGCTCGACGGCCGCGTGCAGATCGAGGCCGGCGTCCAGCGCCCGAGCGGGGTGAGGCGCAAGCCGCGCCTCGTCCTCGTAGGCAACGGCATGGCAGGCATGCGCGCGCTCGAAGAGCTGCTCGCGCTCGCGCCGAATCGCTACGACATCACCGTCTTCGGCGCCGAGGTGCGCGGCGGCTACAACCGCGTCGGCCTTTCGAGCGTGCTCACCGGCGAGAAGAGTTACGCCGAAATCGCCGGCCATGACCGCGAGTGGTACGAGAGCCGCGGCATCACCCTCTGCGCCGGCGATCCGGTGGTTGCGATCGATCGCGTTCGCCGGCTCGTGAAGGCGGCTTCCGGCTTCGAGTGCGGCTACGACCGGCTGCTGCTGGCGACGGGATCGACGCCGCTCGCGCTCGACGTGCCGGGCAGCGACCTCGCGGGCGTGCTCACGTTCCGCAACATCGACGACGTCGAGGAGATGCTCCGCGTCGCGAGCGGCGGCGGCCGCGCGGTCGTGATCGGCGGCGGACTTCTCGGCGTCGAAGCGGCTGCCGGGCTTCTCCAGCGCGGCATGAGCGTAACGCTCGTGCACAACTCGCCGAACCTGCTCAATCGCCAGCTCGACGAGGAAGCGGGATGGTTCCTTGCCGGCTCGCTCGAGAAACGCGGGATCTCCCTGAAGCTCGGGGTTCGCACCGCGTGCATCGAAGGCGACTCGCGAGTGCGCAGCGTCGTGCTCGCCGACGGTACTTCGCTCGAAGCCGACCTCGTCGTCACCGCGGTCGGCATCCGGCCGAACATCGAGCTCGCGAGGAACGCCGGCATCCAGTGCGATCACGGCGTCCTCGTGGACGACACGATGCAGACGTTCGATCCGCGCATCTGGGCCATCGGCGAATGCGTGCAGCACCGTCGCACGACGTTCGGCCTCGTCGCACCGCTGTGGGAGCAGGCGCGCGTCTGCGCCGTGCACCTCGCCGAGCTCGGTACGGCGCGCTACCGCGCCCCCCTGCCGTCGGCGCTGCTCAAGGTGAGCGGCGTCAGCGTGTTCTCGGCCGGCAAGCTCGGAAGCGACGAAGGAACCGAATCAATCGTGCTGCGCGACGCGCGGCGCGGTGTCTACAAGCGCCTCGTCCTGCGCGAGGGTCGCGTCGAGGGAGCGGTTCTCTACGGCGACGTGAGCGACGGCGCCTGGTACTGCGAGCTGATGAACAGCGGCGCGGACGTCTCCGACCTGCGCGACAGTCTTCTGTTCGGAGCTGCGCATGCGCCCGGAGAGAAAGCGGGGATCTGACCCCGGCGTTCTCCATGAAGCATCTGTCGCACGCCACTCGCACGACCTGCGCCTACTGCGGCGTCGGTTGCGGTGTGATCGCGATGCCGCTCGCGCTGCCGAAGGCACTCGCTCCGGACGTCGTCGACTCGCGCAGCTTCGCGATCAGCGGCGACCCGGATCATCCTGCGAACTTCGGGCGTCTGTGCTCGAAGGGCTCGGCCCTCGCCGACACGATCGGCACCGAAGGGCGACTGCTCGAGCCGCGCATCGGCGGCCGCGAAGCGAGCTGGGACGAAGCGCTCGACACCGTCGCAGCGCGTTTCCGGGATACGATCGCGAAGCACGGCCCGGACTCCGTCGCGTTCTACGTTTCCGGCCAGCTCCTTACCGAGGACTACTACGTCGCCAACAAGCTGATGAAGGGCTTCCTCGGCTCGGCCAACATCGATACGAACTCGCGCCTCTGCATGTCGTCGGCCGTCGTTGCGCACCAGCGCGCGTTCGGCGAAGACGTCGTACCGGGCTGCTACGAAGACCTCGAGCTCTGCGACCTGCTCGTGCTCGTCGGGTCGAATGCGGCCTGGTGCCACCCGGTTCTGTGGCGCCGCATCGAGGAAGCGCGGCGCCGGCGGCCGTCGATGAAGATCGTCGTCGTCGATCCGCGCCGCACGCCGACCTGCGACCTTGCCGACCTGCACCTGGGCCTGAGGAGCGGCACCGACGTGGTGCTCTTCGACGGCCTGCTCGCGCACCTCGCCCGCGAGGGCTTCGCGGACGAGCGCTTCGTCGCAGAGCACACGACAGGCGCCGACAATGCGATCTCGGTCGCGCGAATGGCGACCGGCAACGTCAGCCTGATCGCGGCGCGCTGCGGCCTCGCGGCCGCCGACGTCGAGGCGTTCTACCGGCTGTTCGCGAAGACCGAGCGCGTCGTCACGGCGTTCTCGCAGGGCGTGAACCAGTCGTCCTGCGGCTCCGACAAGGCCTCGAGCATCCTCAACTGTCACCTGCTGACCGGGCGCATCGGCAAGCCGGGCAGCGGACCGATGTCGCTCACCGGTCAGCCGAATGCCATGGGCGGGCGCGAAGTGGGCGGCCTCGCGAGCACGCTCGCCGCCCACATGAGCATCGACCACGAGTCGCATCGCCGCATCGTCCAGGACTTCTGGAAGAGCCCGTCGATCGCGTCGAAGCCGGGCCTCAAGGCCGTCGATCTCTTCGAAGCCGTCGGCGACGGTCGCATCAAGGCGCTCTGGATCATCGCGACCAACCCGGCCGTCAGCATGCCGGATGCGGACCGCGTAAGAAGCGCGATCGCTGGCTGCGATTTCGTCGTCGTCTCGGACTGCATCGAAGGCACCGACACCGGGGCGCTCGCGCACGTGCTGCTGCCGGCGGCGGGTTGGGGCGAGAAGGACGGCACGATCACCAACAGCGAGCGGCGCATCTCCCGCCAGCGCTCGTTTCTCGCGACGCCGGGGAATGCGAAGCCGGACTGGTGGATCGTCTCGCAGGTGGCCTCGCGCATGGGGTTCGGCGCGTCGTTCGACTATGCGTCGCCGCACGCGATCTTCGACGAGCACGCGCGGCTGTCGGCTGCTTCGAACGGCGGCACGCGCGTATTCGACATCGGGGGGCTCGCGGGACTGACGTCTGCGGAGTACGACGCCCTAGATCCCGTCTGCTGGCCGGTTCCGGTCCGCGGCAGCGGCGGCACGGCGCGACTGTTCGGTGACGGAGGCTTCGCCTACGCGGGTGGGAAGGCGAAGCTCGTCCCGACGGCGCCGGAGCCGCCGCGTCACGCCGTCTCTGCGGAGTTCCCGTTCGTGCTGAACACGGGGCGCATCCGCGACCAGTGGCACACGATGACGCGTACCGGTCTTTCGCCTCACCTTGCCGAGCACCTGCCGGAACCGTTCGTGGACATGCACATCGACGACGCGGCGCAGGCCGGCATCGGAGACGACGATCTCGTGCGCGTGTCGACCGAATGGGGAGCAACCGTAATGCGTGCACGCATGAGCGGGGAGACGGCGCGCGGCTGTCTCTTCGTGCCGATTCACTGGAGCGCAGCGACGTCGTCCGACGGGCGCGTCGGGGCGCTCACGAGCCCGGCGGTCGATCCGCGTTCGGGCGAGCCGGAGTTCAAGCATACGCCGGCGGCGATCGAGCGCGTCGGGGTGGCGTGGCACGGCGTCGCGTGGGGACGCGATGCGCTCGCAATGCCGGCGTCGGCGTGGTGGACGCGCATCACGGGCGAGCATGCCACTCGCTTCGAGATGGCGGGCGTCGAGGCCGCGGCGGACTGGGCGGAATGGGGGCGCGGCGTGCTCGCAAAGGCGTCGAGCGATCCGGAGCACATCGAGTACGTGGATTCGGGCGCGGGCTCCTATCGGCTCGCGGAGATCAAGGACGGGCGTCTCGACGCGTGCGTGTTCGTCGCGCGCAGCCGTTCGGCGCTGCCGTCGCGCGCGTGGATCGCTTCGCTGTTCGAAAGGAGCTCGCTCGGCGACATGGACCGGCTCTCGCTGATGGCCGGGCGACCGCTGAATGGCGATGTCGATTCGAGCCCGCTCGTCTGCTCGTGCTTCGGCGTGCGGCGGCGGGCCATCCAGTGCGCGATCCAGGACGAAGGTCTGCAGACGACGGCGCAGATCGGGACGTGCCTCCGGGCGGGGACCAACTGCGGGTCGTGTTTGCCGGAGCTGCGGGCGCTGCTTGCGGCTGTGCCCAAGTCCAGCGCCGCAGCGTAGGGCGACTCTCACGAATCGAGTTCCGCGGCTCTTTGTTGCCGCGCTTACACGCGAGTCGCCGCCTGGGTTGCCGCACCCGTGCCGGCCAAGTAAGCCCGCGAACGCGCATCGACGCGCTTAGCGGAGGCTCCGATGAACCTGGCCAAGTCTCTCCTCGCCTTTTCCCTTCTCGCCGTTCCGGCGTTCGCCCTCGCCGCTGACTGGTCCCCCAGCATGTGGACGGCCGAAGAGACGCTGCAGTTCCGCACCGACTGTCCCGACGAGGGCGAGCACTGGTCGTATGTCTGGCTCGTCGTGCTCGACGGCGAGATGTGGGTGCGGCTCGGCGGCCAGGCCGGCGGCCGCGTCGACTGCAGCAAGACCAAGCCGTTCACGTCGATCAGGATCGGCAACGAGACGTTCGACTCGGTCGAGATGGTGCCGGTGCCGGAGATGGCCGAACGCGTGGCCGCCGCGATGGCCGACAAGTACTGGACCGACATCTTCGTGCGCTACATGGACCACCCGTACACGATGAAGCTCGTGCCGAAGGCGGAGGCGCCGGAGGAGTAAATCGGGGACGGGTACAGGTTTTCGCGA
>CAYYVZ010000356.1:0-5274 GCA_964475235.1 uncultured Myxococcales bacterium
CAGTTCGAGCGCGCGCGCAAGCTGGCGGCCGGCGGCTTCCAGTCCACGGCCGAGCTCGACAAGGCGAGGGCCGACTTCGAATCGGCCGAAGCGCGCACCGTGGCGACGAAGGCCGAGATCGAGCGGCTCCAGGTTCTGCTCGGCTATACGAGAATCGAGGCGGCCATCAGCGGGCGCGCCGGCGTCATCGCGGCGACGGTCGGCAATACCGTCAAGGCGAACGACCCGGCCAAGCCTCTCGTCGTCATCAACCAGCTCTCGCCGATCCGCGTGCGCTGCGGTCTTCCGCAGCAGGCGCTCACGCCGCTGCGCGAGCTGATGGCACGCGGCCAGGTCACCGCGCGCGTCATTCGCGACGGAGTGGAAGTCGGCGAGCAGGGCACGATCGAGTTCATCGACAACAACATCAACCGCACCACGGCGACCTTCGAGTGCCGCGCCGAGTTCGCGAACACCGACGAGGCGCTCTGGCCCGGCATGATCGTCGAGCTGATGCTCGGCCTCGGCCAGGACGAAGGCGTGATCGCGATTCCCGAGATGGCCGTGCAGCACGCATCCAACGTGGACTTCGTGTTCGTCATCGAGCAGGCCACCGCGAAGCGACGCAACGTGACCGTGCGCCGCTACGGCGAGGGCTTCGCGGTGATCGAGAGCGGTCTCGAGAACGGCGATGTCGTCGCGGTGGACGGCATGCTTTCTCTCTCGGAGGGTACGCCGGTCGAGATCTCGCAGGCGAAAGCCGCGGGTGAGTCCGCCGAATCGACTGCCGGCGAGGACAGGAAGACCGCGGAGTCCGCTCCGAAATGACGCTGTCGGATTTCTGCATCCGGCGGCCCGTCTTCACGATCCTGCTGATGGCGGCGCTGATGGTCGGCGGCATCGCCGGCTACCGGACGCTCGCCGTGAGCGCGCTTCCGCGCGTGGATTTCCCGACCATCTCGGTTACCGCGAGCCTGCCGGGTGCGAGCCCGGAGACGATGGCGTCGGCGGTCGCGACGCCGCTCGAGCGCCAATTCTCGACCATCGCCGGCATCACGGCGATGACCTCGACGAGCTTCCTCGGCCGCACCGAAGTCACGATCCAGTTCGACCTCGACCGCAACCTCGACGGTGCCGCGCTCGACGTGCAGTCGGCGATTTCCGCGACGCTCAGGCGCCTGCCGCCGCAGATGACGACGCCGCCTTCCTTCCAGAAGCAGAACCCTGCCGACCAGCCGGTGCTCTTCCTCGCGCTGTCGTCCGACACGTTGCCTCTCTCGCAGGTCAACGAGGTCGCCGACACGATGCTCGCGCAGCGCATCTCGACGCTGTCGGGCGTCGCGCAGGTGCTGATCTTCGGTTCGCAGAAGTACGCGGTGCGCGTGCGGGCCGACGCCAACCGCCTCCTGTCGATGGGGCTCAGCTACGACGACCTGCGCCGCGCCGTGACCGCGGCCGCGTCGAACGCGCCGGTCGGCATCATCAGCGGCGAGAACCAGCTCTTCAACATCGACATCGCCAATTCGCCCAAGGACGCGGCGACGTTCTCGGACGTGATCGTGGCGTGGCGCGAAGGCGCGCCGCTGCGGCTCGGCGACATCGCCACCGTCACCGATTCGGTCGAGGACGACCGCTCGATCGGGCGCATGAACGGCCTGCCGGCCATCGTCATCGCCATCCAGCGCCAGCCGGACGCCAACACGATCGCGGTCGTCGAGTCGGTGAAAAAGCTGATGGAGCGCGTGCGCGGGGACATCCCGGCCTCGATCCGTCTCACGCAGATGCTCGATCGATCCGTGTCCGTCGAGCACGCCGTCGAGGACGTCGAGTTCACCCTCGTCCTCACGATCGGGCTCGTCATCGCGGTGATCTATGCGTTCCTGCGCGACATGCGTGCGACGCTGATCTCGGCCATCGCCGTGCCCCTGTGCATCGTCGGGACGTGGGGCGGCATGGCGCTGCTCGGGTTCAGCATCAACAACGTGTCGCTGCTGGCCCTCACGCTCTGCGTGGGCTTCGTCGTGGACGACGCCATCGTGATGCTCGAGAACTGCGTGCGTCACATGGAGAACGGGATGAACGCGATGGACGCTGCGGTGCGCGGCGCGCGCGAGATCCAGTTCACGATTCTTTCGATCACGTTCTCTCTCGTCGCGGTGTTCATTCCGATCCTCTTCATGGGCGGCGTGGTGGGGCGAATCTTCCACGAGTTCGCGGTGACGATCAGCATCGCCATCCTGATCTCGGCGTTCGTCGCGCTCACGCTGACTCCGATGCTGTGCAGTCGCCTCCTGAAGAACGCGCCGGAGGATGCCGAGCACAGCCACGCGGCCGCGACGGTCGGCGGCTTCCAGACGATGACGCGAGCGTACGCACGCAGCATCGACTGGACGCTCCGACACCTGCGCTGGATGCTCGCGCTCACCATCGCCACCGTCGTCGCGAGTGTCTGGGGCTTTGTTGCGATTCCGAAGGGCTTCTTCCCGCTGGAAGACATCGGCTTCGTCTTCGGCCAGGCGGAGGCTGCGCAGGACATCTCCTTCGACGCGATGGTCGCCAAGCAGCAGCGTGTGAGCGACCTGATCCGGGCGGACCCGGCGGTGCAGTCGATGTTCTTCGGCATCGGCGGCGGGCGCGGCGCCACCAACGCGTCGCGCATGTTCATCAGCCTGAAGGATCCGGACGAGCGCGACTCGATCTTCGTCGTCATCGGACGCCTGAGGGCGGCCGTGCGCGAAGTCGAGGGCATGAACGTCTTCCTGCAGCCCGTGCAGAACCTCTCGGTCGGCACGCGCCTCAGCAAGAGCCTCTACCAGTACACGCTGCAGTCCACGGACTTCCCGCTGCTCGCGACGTGGTCGGAAAAGCTGCGCGAGGCGATGGCCGCCGACAAGACCTTCCGCGACGTCACGTCCGACCTCCAACTGAAGAGCCTCAAGGCGCGCGTCGACATCGATCGCGCCAAGGCCGCGTCGCTCGGCATCACCGACGACGACGTTCGCCGCGCCTTGTACGCTTCGTTCGGCGACGCGCAGGTGGCGACGCTCTACACGCCGGCCAACCAGTACGCGGTCATCGTGGAGCGCGATGCCGGCGGCGAGCCGACGCCGGAAGATCTCATCAACACGCCGGTGCAGGGCTCGGGCCCGGTCTCGGTGTCGCTGTCGGCCGTCGCGACCATTTCGCGCGGGATTGGCCCGCTGTCGGTAAACCACCAGGGGCAGGTACCGTCGGTGACGGTGTCGTTCGACCTCGGGCAGGGCGCGGCCCTGAGCGACGCCACCGAGGCGATGCGGCGCATCTCGCGCGACATCGGGCTGCCGTCCGCGATCACCGGCGGCTTCGCAGGATCGGCGCAGGTCTTCGAGGACTCGGCCAAGGGGCAGGGCGCCCTCATCCTGCTCGCGATCGTCGTCATCTACATCATCCTCGGGATGCTCTACGAGAGCTTCATCCACCCGATCACGATTCTTTCGGGCCTGCCGTCGGCCGGCATCGGCGCGCTGCTCGCGCTGACGCTGCTCGAAATGGACCTCAGCGTGATCGCCTTCGTCGGCATCATCATGCTGATCGGCATCGTCAAGAAGAACGCGATCATGATGGTGGACTTCGCCATCCAGGCGCGCGCCGAGGGCGCCGATCCGGTGAGCGCGATCCGCCAGGCCTGCGTGTTGCGCTTCCGGCCGATCATGATGACGACGATGGCCGCGTTCTTCGGCACGCTGCCGATCGCGCTTGGGATCGGCGCAGGTGCCGAGCTTCGCCAGCCACTCGGTGTCGCGGTGGTCGGCGGCCTCGTCGTGTCGCAGTTCCTCACGCTCTACATCACTCCGGTCGTGTACCTCTACCTCGAGTGGCTCTCTTCGCTGTGGCGGCGCTGGTGGGCGCAGCCCGCGTGAGGCGGCGAGGCGCGCCCGCCTGACGACATCCCATGCTCTGCCTGACAGAGAAGACGGCGAAAGCCATGAGCGCGTGCACGCTGCCGAAAGCGGAGTGGACGCACTACGCGCACCTTCGCACGGGGCTCTGGCACCTGCTGCACCATGGGCCGGAAGAGTCGCTGCTGCTGCTTCGCGAACGCATTCGCGCGCTCAACGAAAGCCACGGCGTCGCGAACACTCCGACGGGCGGCTATCACGAGACCATCACGCGCTTCTACGTCTGGCAGATCTCGAAGTTCCTTGCCGACGAAGGCCGCACGAAGTGCGTGGACGAGCTCGCCGAGAAGCTCATCCTTCGCTACGGCGACAAGGACCTTCCGCTCAAGTACTGGAGCAGGGAACGCCTCTTCACGCCGGAGGCCCGGCTGGGCTGGGTCGAGCCGGATCTCGCCCCGCTCGGCTGACTCGCTTCTGCCACGGCGCCGGCTGGGGACCTCGCGTGACCTCCATGGCCGGATTCCGGTGCTCCGCGGTCCGGAGATCCGCTGTCCTCGGCCGCAACACTTTGATACGTCCCGTACGACGATGCCTCCGAGCCGTACGAAACCCGCGCGCGCCCGCAAGCAGCGCCGCACCAACGAAGAGCTGACCGCCGAGACCCGCCGTGCACTGCTTCGCGCCGGCAGGCGCCTGTTCGCAAAGCAGGGCTACGATTCGGTCTCCAACGACGCGATCGGCGAGGCCGCGGGTCTCACGCGCGGCGCGTTGCACTATCAGTTCGGCGACAAGCGCGGCCTCTTCGTTGCCGTGCTCGACGAACTCCTCGGCGAGCTGACGGCGGACATCGCCACCAGGACGATGGAGAACCTGCCGGAGGGTCCGGAGGAGCTCGAGCGCGGCGCGCTGCTTCTGCTCGATGCATTCGGATTGCGCGAGGTGCAGCGGCTGCTGCTGCAGGATGCGCCGCATGTACTCGGCCTTCGCGAGTGGCGAGAGCTTCACGAGCGATCGGGCCTCACGCTGCTTCTCGATCACGCGCTCTCGCACTGGGTCGAGGAGGGACTTCTCGACGCCTCGCGCGCCGAGGTCACGCGCAACCTTCTGTTCGGCGCGATCATGCACGCGGGCATCGCCATCGGCGGCAGCGAAGACCCGGCCGCATCGCTCGCGTCGTTTCGGGAGCCGCTGCGGCAGATGATCCGCGGGTTCGCGGCGCCTCCGGCGAGGGCAGGTGCGAAACGCTCGAGCCGCTCACGGGCCGGTGCGAGCTCACGCCGGCGGGCGTCGCAGTAGTCCGACCGCCGATGGGTGTCCCGGCGGGCGGAACGTCGGGCGTGCGATTGACAGACCTTTCATACCTGGCGTATGAATATTCATACGAGAGGTATGCATATGGCCGAGCCCCAGCCCTTTC
>CAYYVZ010000357.1:0-5265 GCA_964475235.1 uncultured Myxococcales bacterium
CGGAATGGTCGTGGTCGCCGCCGATGCAGAAGCAGCGGGGCCCGGCGCCCGTGATCACGCAGGAACGAACGTCGGCGTCGCGGCGCGCGGCTTCGAGCGCCGCGATCATCTCCTGCACGGTTTTTACGCGGAACGCGTTGCCCTTGGCTTCGCGGTTGATGGTGATCCACGCGATGCCGGCCTCGCGCTCGACGAGGATGTCTTCGTAACGGCCGTCGGAAGTCATGGGTCCGACGTCTACCCTAACCTTGCGCGAGGTCCACATTTCCCGTCGCGGCGACGCCGGTTCGCGCCGCGCACCGTCCACAGCCCGAGGGCTCGGAGGTTGGCGCTTCGGGGACAGCGGTCACCGCGGTCAGGCGATCGGCCGAGTGAACGAGTGTTGTGGGCCCCACTCCCTCGGCGGCAAGAGCCTGCTCGGGCATGAAGCCGATCGCTGGGAACTTACCGGAGCGGGGCGCCCGCTATTTGCTCCGCGACCACTTGTCGAGAACGAGCACCCCGTCCACGAAGCGCCCCTCGAAACGAATCTCCGCTCCGACGAGCCGCTCCAGCACCGCATCCGCAAGCGGGTTGCCGTGCGCGCGGCAGATGCGGTGGGTTCCGTCCGGGGTCTGGAGCTCGACGGCCGTTCTCTCGCTCTTGGACCCGCGGTTGATGACCTTGGCGACGACGAGGCCGCTGCCGCGAACCGGCGCACCGGGGCTGCTCATTCCGCGATCGTTACTCTCCCCCGCCGGCCGGTTCAACGGCTGTGGACGCGGCGCAGGTGCAGCAGCTTTCCCTCGTCGAGCGTCGCGATCAGCGAGACGACCTGCCGCGGCAGCGGCGTCTCGTCGGGCACCGCCGACTCGAGCGAACCCGTCAGTGTGAACACCCGCCGATCGCGCTTCGTATGCCCGCCCTGGACGATGCGATAGGCGTTCACCGAGCCGGCCTCGATGCCGGTCTCCTTCGCGATCGCACGCAGAAGACTCATCACGCGCCTCGGGATCTCGGCTTTCTCCAGAGGCTCGACGGCTCCGAGCGTGGCGCGCAGATTCTCGCCGGTGCGTTCGGCGCGCTCCCGGCGCAGCGCGCGAGAGCCGGCCTTCGATTCGGCGAGAGTCAGCGTCTTCCTCAGCGCGGGCGACTTCGACAGCGCGTGTGGAACCGACTTCACGGGATGAATCGAGGGGTCTCCGAGCAGGCAGAACTGAAGCAGCGTCTTCAGATCGGCAGGGTCGAGATGCGTGAACTGCGCGGCGAAGCGCTGGCGAGCCTCCAGCGTTGCGCGACCGAGCGAAGCTCCGGCCTGCACGCCCTCGACGAAGAAGCGGCAAATCAGGTCCGCCTGTCCGTTTCCTTCCGACGGACCGTACGCAATGTTGGTGCTTCCGAAGAAGCCGTACGCTCCTTCGCGCAGGTACACCGCGCAGATGTTCGGCACCTCGCGTTCCGTCGCGAAGGGGCGCCTCGGGTCGTAGAGCTGTGCACCGTAGCAGCACTCCGAAGCCACGATCGATCCTTCGACGATGCGGCCGTCGAGCTTTCGTGCCTCGTGCGCAGTCGGCTGGCGCTTCCCCTTCTCTCCGAAGAAGCGCGGCGCGCGGTCGCCGCCGTGGCAGTTGATGAAGTGGACACGGCCCGACAGGACCTTCTTGCTCCAGTTCGGTCCCTCTTCAGGCGAAACGTGCAGCGGAGCCTTTTTCGCTCCGAGCCGGTCCATGGTGAGCCGGGTGGACGCGCGCCAGCTGTACGTGGACAGCCCGAACACGGTCTCGTAGTCCGAATAGGGACGCGACGTCGCGGCGGCAGCGATCCTCAGCACCTCGAGGAGGTAGGTCGGAGTGGAGGCGGCAACGAGATCCGGAAGCCGTCCGACGACCCTCGTCGCACCCAGCAGATTCAGCGGATCGTCCGTGTAGTCTCCGGGACACGCATACGGGAGGTCGCTCGGCACGTCCACGTCTTCGTCGTCGTCGTCCGGATCGGCGTTGGTATTCATGGGGTTCTTGACGTGCTGGAACGGGATGACGTCGCCGGCTCCGAGCAGCAGCAGATACTCCGGCTCGTATTTCGCGACGGCTTTCTCCACCGCGCGCTTGGCGGCGCGTTGCCCGGCGACGGCGGCGAGGTTCTCGCCACCCAGTGCCGGCTCCAGCTCGTCGAGCTTCACGAGCTTCGTTCGAACTCCGCGTTTCTTGTCGGCGGCGATCAGGCGATTGACGGCGGCCTGCACGCTTTTCGTTCGATTGCCGTACTTGCGGACCAGAGCGCTCCAGTTGGTCAGAACGAGCTTGTTGGTTTTCATGCGGCCTCCCGGGAGTTTCAGGGCGCCCATCGTCGCGCGTCTCGAGAGTCGCGCCGGCGGGAACGAAGAGCCGGTCGTGGATTCGACGGCTTCGACGTCAGGCGTTCGCCTGTCGAATAGCGCATCGGCCGCGGTGATGGCGAGCGGCTGGTGTGGCAGTCGTCACTCGCGCGGCCGCGCCGGGTCAGGCGGAAGGCTTGGCCGTCGCGTACCCGCCGGGAGCCCGGCGAGTTCGCGCGGAAGCAGCGTCGGTGATCCCGGTTACAACGAAGCGATCGAGGCCGGAAGAAGCGTACCCCTGCTCCTTGTCTTGGCATGGTCGGATGGGCAAGGACTCATGACACAAGTTCACTCGACTCATCCAGCGTACGTGAAGGAAAACCCGATGCCGAAGCAGCCTGCAAGCGTCGTCTTCATCCATGGGCTCGCGAAGAAGCCCGCTCCCGACAAACTCCTGGAGTTGTGGCTCTGGGGACTGGAGCGCGGCAATCCCATGCCGGACGTGTTCGTACCGCCGAACGAGGGAATCGACCTCACCAACGACGGCGTCCCCTCCTCGCTGAACTACTACGCCGACGTCTTCTACGGCACCGACTACGAGACAGACCTCGACTCGTACCGCGAGTCCGGCAACGACGAGGCCAGAAAACTGGAAAGCGAGATGCTCGACGGCGCCCGGGGCAGGACTGTCGCTCCGGTCGCGCAGACCGCGAGAGAGCGGGAGTTCCTTTCAGGATTCGAAGCGAAGCTCGAAGCGAACATGGCAGTGATGCCTCTTGCGGCGGCCGCGGAATCGGCAACCAAAGGCGTGGCGGGGCCGGCCGGCCTCGAGTTGGCCATCCTCGTCCCGCCCGCCGTGCGCCGGGCCATCATCAAGAAAGCCGCGATGGAGGCGTACTACTACCTTTTCGACAAGGAGTTCGAGCGCGCCGACGGCCAGAAGTTCCAGGTACGCCGTGAGCTCCGCGATCGCCTCCTGGCGGTGCTCGACAAAGCGCGGTCGGCCGCCGACAAGGTCGTCGTCATCTCGCACAGCATGGGCACCATGGTCGCCTACGACGTCCTCAGGAACTGCGCGGGCTGTCCCGAGGTCGATACGCTCATCACGCTCGGCTCGCCGCTCGGTGTCCGGGAGGTGCAACAGGAGCTGAAAGCATCGGGCGCCGGGAAGCTCGACTTTCCGGCCGCTACCGTCAATCGATGGATCAACGTTTACGATCCGCTCGATGTCGTCTGCGGCGCCGATCCGCGCTTCGCCAACGACTTCGCCTCCGTGGACGGCAAGTCGGTCGAAGACATCAAGGAGTCGAACTGGGGGAGCTGGCGGCACTCGATCACGCACTACCTCGCCGGAAAGAAGATGCGCGCAGCGCTGCGCCAGGCTCTCGAGAACTGAGGATGCGTTCCCAGGTGGTGGAGGAGCTGGCGGAACAGCTCCTCAGCGGGAATTGGAACGACGCTGCCGATCCGTCGGAGCTCGGAGCTGCCGTCGTCCTGATCCGCGACCGGATCGACAGCGGACTGGCGACGGACCTGGCAGCGATTCGCAACGCGACAGGGGTTCTCAATGAGAACTGCCATTTCGATCACACGGCAACGATCGGTCGCGCCTGGAAGGATCGCCGTGGCTTCGATCCCATCGTGGTCAAGCGTCTCGCCCAGGCGCTGATCGATCTGGGCGGCGTCGAAGACGCGGAAAAAATTCTGGAGGACGGACTTCACCGACTACCGGAATCACCGGACGTCGCCGCGAAGCGGGAGATCCCCGAGTACGAAGGCCTGCTCGGACGCGTCTACAAGCAGCGCTTCGTGCTGACGGGCGATCCCGCGTTCCTCGTGCGCGCGCGGCAGAGGTATCTCGACACCTATCGGCGAAATCCCCGGAACTACTGGCACGGAATCAACGCGATCGCGCTGCGAGCGCGTGAAGAGCAGGAGCAGCTCGACTCTCGGGACGTGCCGGCGTCTCGCGATCTCGCCGCGGAGCTCATCCCCGTCGTGCAGGAGCTCCTCGCCGCCGATCCCGACGACAAGTACCTCGTCGCGACGCTGTCCGAGGCATTTCTCGCGGCGAGTCGCTGCGACGAAGCCGAGCTCTGGCTGTATCGCTACCTCTCTCACCAGGAGGTTCGAAAGTTCGGCCTCAAGAGTTACGACCGGCAGCTACGGGAAATCTGGCGCGGCAACCCGATGCGCGGCAATGGCACCTGCCCTGATCGACTGTCTGCCATTCTTACGCGACACATCGCCCAGACCGATCGTCGGTTCCTGATTTCTCCGGGGGACGTCCCGAACGCTCGTGAGACGGTAAAGGAGCTGGGCAAAGGCCTCGAGAAGAACTTTCTCGGCGAGTCCACGTTTACCGTCGATTCGATTGAGCAACAGCTCCAGAAGTGCGAGTCCATCGGCTGTGTCGCGAAAGTCACGGGCGAGCGCGTCGGAACCGGGTTTCTGATCGCGGCCGAGAACGTGGGGCTTCCGTCAACGGACCCACCGGTGTTCGTCACCAATGCCCACGTCATCAGCCCGGACGCGGAGACAGCGCTGAAGCCGGAAGCCGCAAGCGTGATCTTCGAGATGGAAAGCCGGTCGGCCGGAAAACCAGTCCACCACAAGGTCAAAGAGCTGCTCTTCCATTCTCCGCCCGGCGCGCTCGGTGCGCAGACGAACGCGCAGAACGACCTGGATGTTGCAATCGTCACCCTCGAGGATCTTCCCGCAGGAGCAACGCCGTTGCCGCTTGCGAAGAGTGTCCCGCTGGTCACCGCGAAAACGAAGGTCTACGTCATCGGCCACCCGCAGGGCAGCGGACTTCAGATTTCCCTTCAGGACAGCACGCTTCTCGACATCGACGACGCGCACCGGCTGATGCACTATCGCACGCCGACCGATCCGGGCAGCTCGGGTAGTCCTGTCCTGAACAAGAAGTGGGAAGTCGTGGCACTGCATCACGGCGGATCCTCGGAGGCTCC
>CAYYVZ010000358.1:0-5183 GCA_964475235.1 uncultured Myxococcales bacterium
GGTCGCTACCGTCCGCTCGCCGGATCGTCCAGCCGCGCCCCCCATTCCAGCAGCAGCTCGCGTTCGTCGGCTTCGCTCGACGTCTTGCGGTAGCGCGCACCTTTTCTTCCCTTCACGCGGCGCTCGCACTCGGCCCAGCTCAGGTGCTTCGCGACGACGCCGTCGACGAAGCTGACATACGAGTGCGCCGCGCCTTTGGAGCGCGCTTTCGAGTCCTTCGACACGGACCGGATCGGCTGGCCCTCCGGCGGGAGCTGCAACAGATCGCGTCCGTACCCCTCGAACGGCCCCTCGTAGAGTTTGGGCGTACGGCCGAGCGCGCAGTCGGAAGCGATCTCGTCGGCGCGGTCGTTGCCGGGAAAGCCGGCGTGTCCGGGAACGTAGCGCCATCGCACGCGCCCGGACGCGGCGACGCAGCGATCGAGCTTCTCCCACAGGTCGCGGTTGGCGACGTCGCTTCCGTCCTTCGTCTTCCAGCCGCGCTTCTTCCAGCCGGGCAGCCACTCGCTGATGCCGCGCAGAAGATACGTCGAGTCGGTCACGATGGTGATGTGCGTGCGCGCGTCCGGGGCAGCCGCACGAAGCCACTCGAGCGCCTCGAGCGCAGCCGTCATTTCCATGCGGTTGTTGGTGGTCGCGCCGCCGCTGCCGCCGAGCTCGCGCACGGCCGCGCCGCCGATGAGCACGACGGCCCCCCATCCGCCAGGTCCGGGATTGCCCTTGGCCGCGCCGTCCGTGAAGGCGAGCACCTCGACCGTGTCGGTCAACGGCCCGTCTCCTCGTCTTCGTCGGGCTCACCGAGCAGCACGACGATGGCGTCGAAGCTGAGGCCTTCGTAGCGGCTGAGCCTGAGCACCCTCGCCACGCGGTCGAGCACCGTGGCGCGCAGCACGAGCGTTCCGGCGTGCGGCCGCGCTACGCCGAAGAGGCCGACCTCGTACGCCTCGCGTACCCACGCGACCTCGCACTCGTAGCACTCCGAGATCGCTTCGAACGTGATCCAGGAGTGCCCCTCGATGCGGATGACGACGTCGCTCATGAGTTCGTGCCCTTTGCGTCGGTGGAGCGCGATGCGGAGTTCGTCTCGGCGACTCGGGCGCCGCCGATGGGCACTTCGCTTCCGGCACCTGCCATTTCGCGCAAAAGCTCGGCCTGGCGGCTGGTCAGCTCGGGCAGCGCGTAGCGAAGCACTGCGTAGAAATCGCCGCGCCCGCCGGAGCCGTCGTCGAAGCCCTTCGCGCGAAGCCGCAGCCTGGTACCGGCCTTGCTGCCCGGTGCGATGGTGAGCGCCACCCTGCCGCCAGGAGTCTGCACGGCGACCTTCGCGCCGAGCTGGGCCTCCCACGGAGACACCGGAAGATCGGCTTCCACGTCGGCTCCGGCGACGCGGTAGACGTCGTCCGAAAAGAGACGGATCGTGATCAGCAGGTCGCCGCTCTCGCCGCCTTCCTCCCCCGCTTCCCCCATGCCCGCCAGCCGCATCGTCATCCCGTCGCGCACGTTCTTCGGGATCGTCAGATCGATGGTGCGGCGATCGTGCACGCGGCCCACGCCGACGCAGACCGGGCAGACGTGCTCGCCGACGAAGCCTACCCCGCCGCAGCGTGCGCACGGCTTCGTGGCCGGTACTTCGAAGCGCGAGCGGCCGCCCGCGATCGCGGCCGATACGGACAGGCCGAGCTCGGCGCGCACGTCGGCGCCCCGATGGCGGAAGCGCCGGTGCGAAGAAGCACCGCCGGCGTACTGGCGTTTCAAGTCGTCGGCGAAGGCGTGTTTGAAGAACTCGCTGAACCCGCCGCCACCGCCGAACATCTGCTCGAATTCCTCGGGTGTGACGCGCGTGCCGCCTCCGGGCTGTCCGCTCGCGCGGAACTCGTCCCCCTGGCGCCAGTTCTCGCCGAAGCGGTCGTACTTGCCGCGCTTTTCCGCGTCCGAGAGCACTTCGTAGGCTTCGGCGATGCGCTTGAACTTCGTCTCGGCCTCCTCGCGCTTGTCCTTGCCGTGGCGGTCCGGATGCCACTGCAGGGCGAGCTTGCGGTAGGCCTTCTTGATGTCGTCGGCGGAAGCGTCTCGCGCGACGCCGAGAACGGCGTAGTAGTCCTGGAACTCCACGGACCGAATTTAGCGTGAATCCCGTAACAACGCCCGCGTGCCACCGACCCGCTTCCCGCCCGGTCTGGCGCCGCGCGCCGGGCCGCGACCCGGTCAGTCCTCGTCGGGGGCGATCTCCTCGAGCTCGCGCTTGGCGGTCTCGGGAACGAAGGCCAGCAGGATGAACGGGCTGGCGAGGGCGCACCAGGTCATCGCCGTGATGGCCTGGGCATGGCCGCCGAGGGCGGCGTACAGCGATCCTTCCACGGCGAGGCCCGCCGCGATCGAAACCGTCCAGACGATGCTGCGCACGCCGGAGGCCGTCGAACGGTACGCCGTTGGAAACAGCTCGCTCCCGAGCGCGCTGAAGAGCACGTCGATGCCGAACTGCGCGAAAATCACCAGGATCCAGACGACGGGGATCACCAGGCCGGACCCGTTGTAGAACGCCAGGTTCCCCAGCACGCTCATGACGATGGCGGACGCGAGCACGATGCGGCGGCCGTAACGGTCGCTGGCACGGCCGAACAGGAGACCACCCGTCATCGCGATCGGCCCCCCGAGCAGAAGGAGGGCGCTCACTTCGCCCGGCGAATAACCGTGTGCACTCTGCAGGAACTTCGACTGGAACTGGATCGCCGTGCCGTTGGCGAACGCGAACGGCGCGACGGACAGGCAGACCGCCAGCAGACGCCCGGGGTAACGCGACAGCAGCAGCTTGAGCGGGGTCAGCCAGCGCTGGGCGCTCGCCTTTCGCCGCTCGGCGCTCGCCCGGAAGCGCTCGGTTTCCTCGAGCGAGCGCCGCAGCCACGCGACCACGAGCAGCGGAGCGATCCCGACGAGATAGAGCGCGCGCCACCCGTACGGCAGCACCTCGACGAACGAGAAGACGAGCGCCGACAGCCCGTGCCCGAGCGCCCCGAACGCGATCATGAGACCGATTCCCCAGCCGCGCGCGTGCGGCGCGAGAACTTCGGTCACGACGACGATGGCGAGCATCTCCTCGGTGTAAATGAAGGTCCGTGCGAGGAGCTGCAGCACCGCGAACTCGAACGGCGAGCGCACGAAACTCGTGAGGAACGTGCAGAGCGTGAAGCCGTAGATGGTGAAGAGCAGCAGGCGGCGGCGCCCGATGCGGTCGGCAATCACGTTCAGCACGAGCGCCGGCAGCACGCCGAGGCGCACGACGGCCACGAACAGTCCGACGTCTTCCTCCGAGAGCCCGAAGCTCTGCTGGATCTGCGGAAGCGCGAGATTGAGGATACCGAGGTCGTACGAGTTGATGAGATAGGTCGCGCCGAGCGCGCCGAGCATCACCCACTGCTGGCGTGTGATCCCCTCCGGAACGGGAGAGTAGAAGAAGAGCCACGCCCACCAGGGCCTCGGTGCCGCCGTGCTCAAGGATGGTCCCGCGTCCGGCGGCTGGCGGGCGGCCCGTCGGGCCGCCCTCGCAGTCTCAGTCGGTTACCGCACCGATCGCGGCGCTGGAAACGAGGCGCGCGTACTTCGAGAGCACGCCCTTCGTGTAGCGCGGAGCCGGTGCGCTCCACGCCTTGCGCCGCTGTTCGAGCTCCTTCTCGTCCACCAGAAGCTCGAGCTTCGTCGTCTCCGCGTCGATCGTGATGGTGTCGCCCTCCTTCACGAACGCGATGGGGCCGCCGACCGCGGCTTCCGGTGCGACGTGACCGACCACGAGGCCGAACGTGCCGCCCGAGAACCGGCCGTCGGTGATGAGGCCCACGGAGTCGCCGAGGCCCTTGCCGATGATCGCGGACGTCGGCGCGAGCATCTCGCGCATGCCGGGCCCTCCCTTCGGCCCTTCGTAGCGGATGACGAGCACGTCGCCGGGGCGGATCCGGTCGTTGAGGATGGCCTTCATCGCGTCCTCTTCCGAATCGAACACCCGCGCGGGCCCGGTGATCTTGATGCTCTTGAGGCCGCTGATCTTGGCCACCGCGCCTTCGGGCGCGAGGTTGCCGCGCAGGATCGCGAGGTGCCCCTGCTTGTAGAGCGGCTTGTCGAACGGGCGCACGACGTCCTGTCCGGCCGGCGGTGACGACGGAACGCCTGCCAGGTTCTCCGCGATCGTTTTGCCGGTCACCGTGATCAGGTCGCCGTGCAGCAGTCCGTTGCGAAGCAGCATGCTCATCACCAGCGGGATGCCGCCGACGCGGTGGAGGTCGGTCGCAACGTAACGACCCGAAGGCTTGAGGTCGGCGAACACCGGAACTTTGAGGCGCAGTCGCTCGAAGTCGTCGAGCGTGAGATCGACGCCGGCCGCGTGCGCGATGGCGAGAAGGTGCAGCACGGCGTTGGTCGAGCCGCCGACCGCGAAGATCACCGCGATGGCGTTCTCGAACGCCTTCTTCGTCATGATCTTGCGCGGCGTGAGCTCGCGCCTCACGCACTCGACGAGCGCGAGGCCGCTCGCGTGCGCGCTTTCGGCCTTCTCCGCGTCCTCGGCGGCCATCGTCGAGGACCCCGGCAGGCTCATGCCCATGGCCTCGAAGGCGCTGCTCATCGTGTTGGCGGTGTACATGCCGCCGCACGAGCCCTTGCCCGGAATGGCGGCGCGCTCGACCGCGCAGAATTCGTCTCGCGAGATGCGGCCTGCGCCGAGCTCGCCGACGGCTTCGAAGACGCTCACGACGGTGAGATCGCAGCCGGCGTGGTGACCGGGCTTGATGGTGCCGCCGTAAACGAACACGGCCGGAATATCGAGACGCGCCATCGCGATCATCGCACCGGGCATGTTCTTGTCGCAGCCGCCGACGGCGAGTACGCCGTCCATCATCTGGCCGCGGCACACCGTCTCGATCGAGTCCGCGATGACCTCGCGACTGACGAGCGAGCACTTCATCCCTTCCGTGCCCATCGAGATGCCGTCGCTGACGGCGATGGTGCCGAACGTCTGCGGCATTCCGCCGGACTCGCGGATGCCGCGCGCCGCTTCCACGGCCAGCTCGCCGAGACCGGCGTTGCACGGCGTGATGTCGCTCTGCGCGCTTGCGATGCCGAGGATCGGTTTGCCGAAGTCCTCGTCGCGGAATCCGACCGCGCGCAGCATCGAGCGGTTCGGCGCGCGCTCGTCG
>CAYYVZ010000359.1:0-5177 GCA_964475235.1 uncultured Myxococcales bacterium
TGGAAGTCTTTCGATCAGCGAGAAATTTCGGGATATATAGTTCGTCCGAATTCGTCGGTGAAGAAGACGCCAGTCCTGATCGATATTCACGGTGGTCCGCAAATCTTGGCCCGACCTCTGTTTAATTCACAGGATATCCGACTCGCGTCGAACCTTAACTTGGCAATAATTCACACGAACATCCGTGGCTCATCTGGTTTCGGCAAAGAATTTATGGATGCCGACGACAAAGCGAATAGGATTGATGCCGTTAAAGACGTGCGAGCCTTGCTCGACTGGATTGAAAAGCAGCCCGACCTCGACGCGGGGTTAATCTTTCTTCGCGGAGGAAGTTACGGCGGCTTTGTCGCCCTTTCGACAGCTTTGAACGAGCCAAATAGGATCAAGGGAGTGATAGCTGAATATCCCCTTGTATCGATTAGGGGAATGCTCTCGCAGAGCTGGGTGGACGAGTTTGCGAAAAACGAATACGGCGATCCGAAGGATGAAAAGCTAATGTCTCGCCTTGATGAGATCTCCCCACTAAATAACACAGGACGATGGAACAACATTCCTTTGCTCCTGACCAGAGGAAAACTCGATTCAAGAAATCCCGAAAGGAACGTAGTTGAGCTAAAGAATCAGTTGAAAAGTCGCGGCTCTGATGTGTGGTTTATCTACTCTACAAGCGACGGACATGGAGTGAGCAGCAGATACGTTTTTGCCGCGATCTACAAATTCTTAAAAACTAAAATTAACAAGGAGAACTAATCATGACGAAACGTCAATCATTTTTGTGTATAGCTTTGTTGTCAACCACTCTGGCCGCGAATGTATTCGCCACCGGAACGGTCAGCACGTCAACTTTTGGCCTGTTAGACACCGTCATAAACGCAGTTACATTGATTCTACGTGGTGATAATTGTCCGGTTCGGCAATGTCAGGATTGCCGTCCGGGGGAGGAACCAGACGAAAATGGCCATTGTAGACCAAGGTAAGAGCAAGAATCTCTTGGTGCTGCGTAGTAGGGCAGCAGGCCAGTTGATGATGGCTGGCTTGCTGCTTTGCCTTGCGTTCTTTTTACCCGTCTCAAGTCAACCAAAGGCCCGGTCGAATACGATCGATCGTGCTCGGCTGGAATTCGACGATGGTAACTACGCGAAGGCTATCGAACTAGCCCAAACAGTTGCAAATAACCAGGGTCTAACGCAGCAAGTGTCGGCACTCGACACAATTTTGGTTGCACAAATCGCCCAGCAAAAGTACGTCGAAGCTACGAATACCCTTATAGACTATTCAAAGCTCGTCGCTTCCAGTTCAGATCCTCGTCTAAAAGCGCGGGTACATTTGCGTGCATCGGATCTGTATCGATCGCAGCGGAAGTTTTCAGAGGCACTGCTACAAGCGAAGGAGGCATTGAAAGCCGCTCCAAATGACCGTGAAATCCTTGCTGGATACTATCTCAGTCTCGGAAGAATTCTATTTACATCCGGATATGATCTCTCAGCGATCATTTGGTTAGAAAAGGCAGAGAATCTATTCGAACTTAGCCCAGTGAGTTCGGGACAGATAGATACGTACCGGTTTTTGAGCCTGGCATGGTCATCAAAGCTAAATTACGTAGCGGCTTTGAAATACTCAGAAAAACTGATGTCCGCCGTTGCTGGCTCTCGCTTTAAGCACCGCTATCGTCAATCCATTTTTGAAAGTGCGACGCTATTGGCGTCGATTGGTCAGGGGCGAAAAGCAATGGCCATGCGCGAAAAAGGATTGAATCTATCGCTTGAAAGTAAGAATACGTACCAGGCACGAAACTTTCTGGCGTCATTACTGCTGAACTCTTTATATGACGGCGAACTATCAAAGGCGTCTAGCTATCTCGACCGGCTGAAGTCACTCGACACAGATGGTGAGTTCTCGTTTGAAGCTAAACTTGGCACAGCGATCATTTCTGGGCTAGCAGGACGACACGAAATGTCGGACCAGGCTTTCAGCGAGTTAGAAGAAAAGACAAACAACTCTCCGTTCATATTGCCGTCATGGAAAAAAACCATCGCCGAGAAGAATAAAGAATGGGCACGGGTCATCCACTACAATCGTATGCTGTTGGATCTCACCCTCGCTCAAAATTTCCGCGACGATCTAGCTGGTATCTACCTTTCTCTCGCGATCGCCCACTTTCATCTCGGCCAAGCTGAAAAATCGATTGAGTACCTGGACAAAACCGTATCACTCGTCGAATCGATTCGGACTACGGACAACAAGAATCTCTCCCTTGGTTTGCTGGAAATTTACCATAAAGCGTATAGGCTGATGGCTCAAACGCAACTCGAACGTCCATGCGAATCTTTCGAACTCACAGATTATTTGAAAGCTCGATTGTTACAAGACAGGATTAATAATTCGTTGACGAGGACTTCATCGGCCATCGATCCCGAGGTGCGCCGGAAACTCGAACTCCTGTCCTCAGCCATAACAGATAGTCCGGGAGACAACTCGGAAATCAGTAGACTTGAAACGTCATTTACGACCTACGTTCCGCAAACGGCTATACGAAAGCCGGACTTTTCGGGATTAGATAAGATTCCAGATTTTGAAAACAAGGCAGTTATTTCCTACCTCTTCACATTGGACGAACGACTTATCGCATTCGTATGGGAGAAGGGTAAGCCTATTCGATCGGTGTATCTTCCCGGATTCGAAAATGATATTGCTGCGGAGGTAAAGCAGACCGAACAGAAGATTAAAAACCGAATCTTTTTTAAGCGAGACGGCAAAGAGTTGTTTGACAAGTTACTGAAGCCGCTAAATATTTCGGCGACGCATCTTATATTCGTCCCCGACAAGCTATTGTGGAAGGTTCCATTTCAGGCGCTAAGCCCCGATGGCGAAAAGTATCTTATTGAGCACAAAGTCGTCAGCTACGCTCCTTCCGTTTCGATTCTTATCGAACAGTTGAAGTTACCGAAGCCGGCACGGCGCACGCTTCAGGCCTTCGCCAACTCCTCATACAACAATCAGTTCCTGCGATACGTGAACAATGAGGCCAGCAGCGTCGCCAGCTTGTTCAATTCGCATCCGGCAGTAAACGCCACGATCTCGGACTTTAGAAAGCTTGGCGACAAATCTGACATATTGCACTTCTCGATGCACGCACAAGTCGATAGCGACCAGCCCTTAGACTCATATCTGGGGTTCAAAGAGTTCGTAAAGAATAGCGGCCGGCTAACGGTGGAAGACTTGCTGGACTCGAAACTCAGGAAAGGAAGCCTTGTTTTTCTTGCGTCCTGCGATACAAACAATGTCCTGAGCGGCGAGGGTCTTGTGAGCTTGGCGTGGGGAATGATGGGCGCCGGAGCCACTACTGTAATCTCTGCTCAGTGGGAGGCAAACGATAAGTCCACGCAAAAATTCAGCGAACTCTTCTACCGAGAACTTCTCAAAGGGTCATCAACGACCTCGGCACTTCAAACGGCCGCAATCCAGATGATCCACGACAAGTCTTCTGGTTTTCACGAGCCATATTTCTGGGGAGGTTTCACCCTACTTGGAGATTTTCGTTAGCCATCGGTCTTGTCTACCGGAAGCCAATTCGCAGCAGCCGGCCTTTTTGTCGTTAATAGTAGTCACTGGATCTCAGTCAACTAGTTTAAATCGATTCCTTAGCATCGGCCGATTCCTCTTCAGCCTTCGTCTTCGTTGACTCGCCTGCAAGAAGCTGGTTCTGCTTGCGGGCATCTACTACATTGAGCCTGCTGATCTCTGCGTCCTTTGCAGTAACTTTGTCTTGTAGAGTATTAGTAATCCTTTCAGATCGGGTTGCCCGACTTTCTCCCTCGTTGGTTTTACGCGAAGCAATTAAAAAGCCGGCAACTATTCCCAACAAGATGTGCCCCTAACGATGTAATAATACTGTTGCTATCCCTTGGTTTTGGTCCTGGAGCATCTGAGACGCATATTCCGCTTTTTTTCGCCTGCGTTCGATAAAGATTTATATCCACTCGAATTGGTTGTCAGAATGCAGAGGATAAGAACCTTAGCTTATAATATTATCATTCTCGCTACGCTGCCACTAGGTGAACCTCGGAAAAGGCTACCCCCTATTTCGTTTGGCCATTCCTATCGCTTGAGGCGTTTAGAATAAGGGAACCGAACAAAGTTGGAAGATACTTTTGATTCTCAATGAGCGGGTGTCAAGCTGTTTTACCGGCAAGTAATCTCACTATGAAGAACGCGAAGAGTTGTAATAAATGTAATAGGCACTACTCAAATGAGACAGCCTTTTGTCCTTACTGCGGGAAAAGTTTGATTAGCAGTCTCGTCTGCGCCAGGTGTAACTTTGCTAATAAATCGAACGCTAATTTTTGTGGACAATGTGGCACCTCGCTAAATAAATCCGCATTTCCTTCCATACCTGAAAACGACCTTCCCGAACTCCCTGAAAGAGGACGAGTGAATCCCACGATTGACCCGGTCATTGATGTTGCCAACCTCTCCTACTCGATTCCTCAATCGGAAGAGAAAGTTGTCTTAAATAAATGCCCTTCAGGGGTTCCGTATTGGGAACACGAATATGTCTATGGTGTCTCCGAACTCGACTACGCCTCCAAGAATCAAAAGGCATTTTACCAATACTTTAAGAATACATTTTTGAACAACGTTTTGATTGATATTGAGGGGAATTCCAATTACGCCTTCATTCTGCTCTTCGATCTTCGAAATCAGTACAAGACGCATCGGAACATTTTGAGACTGGAAGATGCCTTTTCAAAACTTGCGACAATTTGTCCCAAAACAAGGACATATAGTCTAGAAATGTTGCGCGAAACAATGACCTCCGCCGGTGATTCAGAAGGTCTTAGGCGTTTGAGTGAACGGCAACACGAGGAAGAGTACTGGCGATTCGGGAGCAAATATAAGAGAAGGCTCGGGTTGGACTTTGAGCAGGTTGAGCTGCTAAATAGGCTTCCTTATCCTCGAAGTAATTTTGTCGACATCGAGTACTGTTGTTTTGAGGTAATCAAACTGTATCTCGCGACAATCGAGAAACTGAAACTTGAGTACATAGCAAATCACACAACATTGGACAAAGAGTCTGAAAGGATCGCGGATTTAGTCGCGAGGAAACATTTCCGGTATCGCTTCAATAGTTACAATTATCAGTGGGTAGCCAGAATTTTGCTTTCTCAAATGAGTTC
>CAYYVZ010000360.1:0-5145 GCA_964475235.1 uncultured Myxococcales bacterium
GAAGACGAAGCTGCCGGCGGCGTTGCAGCACAGACCGAAGCCCTGAAGCACCGTCGTCGGCGGATCGCTGTCCGGCCCGATCGCGAGGCCGTCGGCGGTGCCGGCACGGTAGCGGATCCTCACTTCGTCGGGGCCGCCCGCGACGGGCTCGAGCGTCGCCGATTCGTAGATCGGTCCCGAATAGGGGTAGGGCGCGACGTCGCCCGCAAGCACATAAGTCGTACCGAGCGCCGCGTCGCCGAGGCGCTCTCCGTACAGGTCGAAGCCCTTCGGGTGAATGCCCGACTCGAGGTCGATGGACGACATCAGCGAGGCTTTGGCGAGCGCGAGCATGTGGAGGAAGGCGACCCGCTGCTTCGGCTGCCAGTGGTTCACGTCGTAGCGGCTCGGCAGCGAGCGTACACGCGACTCTGTCCAGCGCAGTCCCGTGCCCGACGGGAGCGCGTGGAATACGAAGGGTAGTCCCGGCTGGCCGAGGTTGCCGCGCCACGCGCGCATCATCGCCGGGAAGAGCACCTCGTACGCATCCGCTCCGAACTTGTCGTAGCCCTTCTCTCCTTGCCACCAGACGACTCCGCGCATCGCCATGCCTTCGCGCGGCTCGCCGGATTCGACGGGGCGCTCGAGAGGACGGATGTGCTGGTTGTAGGAGAGGCAGCGCGTCGCGGGCTCTCCGCCGCAACCGGGAAAAAGGGCAATGACGTCGGGATCCGGATCGTCGGCGACCTCGGCGGGAAGCCAGTGCGCGAGTGCCGTGTCGGGTTGCGCGCGATTGAGGATGCCGATGGGAACGCCGAGCTCCTGAAAGAGGCGCACGCCGAAGTAGAACGCGGCGCCGGACGGACGCTGCCCCCAGTGCGAGAGCGTGATTGCGCGAACCTGCGGATAGAGCTCCGGATCGCCGTCGCGCGGCGTGCGGATGACCATGTTCGACTGGCCGCTCGCGAGCCATACGTCGCCGACGAGTACGTCGGTGAGCACGACCGACGGTGCGGCTTCGCCGTTCTCGCGAAAGCGAAGCTCGTAGGGACCGCCGACCGGAAGATCGTCGAAGCGCACGACGAAGCGGCCTGCCGACGTGGAGGTCGTGGAACGCGACTGGACGATCTGCGAGCCCGGCGCCGCGGAAGGATCGACGAAGTCGACTTCGATCGGGACGCTCGGGTCCGAGGTTCCCCAGACGGGAACCGTCGCGCGCCGCTGCAGCACCATTCCGTTTCCGAAGATCTTTGCGCGGTTGCCGGTCTCGGTTTCGAAGCTGACGTCGGCGGCGGCGATCGAAGGGGAGGCTACCATCAGCATGGCAACCAGCGTGAGCGTGCGACGAAGCATCGCAGGACTATACGAAGGCGATCGGTCGCTTGGAAGACGCGAACTGCGGGGGACCGACCAGCCTGGATCTCATCGAACGATGGGAACCGAGGGCGACTTCCCTCCCCAGACGCCAGGAGCCGGCAATGCCGGCTCCTGGAAATCGAACATGGACGCGGCGAGATCGCCGCTGTGCCGGCGGGCTAGCGGCGCGCCGCTGCCACCCTGTCCGGCTGCTGCTCGGGCACGCAGGCCAGAGCGTCGCCGCGATAGGACGGGATCAGGTTGTTCACGTCCGGATCGGGCTGAAGGCTGTTCGACGTTACCGTCTGCGGAACCGCGATCAGTACTTCGTCGCTCTTTGCCGACGCACTGCAGTCCGGATCGGCCAGGCTGATCTTGACGTGGTAGGAGCGGCCGTTGCCGTCCTTCGAGCGGTCGCTGCGCAGCTGGATCGTGGACTGCTGGCCGTCGTTCATGCAGCCGACCGCATCGTCGATCGGCATGCCGCTCGCCGACAGAGCAGGCTTCTCGTCCTGCAGCACGTCGTCGATCGTGACGTCGCACTCGCCGTTGCGATCGTTCAGGGCCGAGATGCGGATCGTCCTCAGCTCCTGGCTCGGCGGCCACAGCACCGCATCGGCGCTGCCGTCGAGCTTGGTCGTGACGCCTTCGGCGTGAGGAATGGCGACGGTGACGCACGTATTCGTGCAGGTCTGGCTCCAGGCGCCAGGCGCCGACGAGATCACGCCGGCAGTCGCAATCGCGACCGCGAGTGCATGCTTCGTGGTAAGTTTCGTCGTGTTCATTCGGACCTCCTTGGGGACCTCCTCGGGGACGTCCTCGGGAATCGGTAACCGCAGCCGCGATGGTGGGCGCGCAGCCTGTCGAAGGGACGCGGCCCGCTGGGGGCGGCGCGCCTCCGTTCCAGTAGACACGACCTTTTAGACGTTGTTCAGAGGGTTCCGGTTCGTAATGGCGAACCTGGGTGGGTCGCGCTGCGACTTTTGGTTCTCGCGATCTCGTTCGCGACTGTTCCTTGCCGCCCGAATGGGGCACAAGGCCGCGCGTCGGGCTCGCCGCCGCCGAGGAATGCCGGACTCATGCGAGTTCGTTCACAAGACCAACGCATCAACCCCCAAGGAGAGTTAGCGTCATGATCATCGTAGCCGTGGAAGTGAAGGTCGATTCGGGTGCCGCAGCCCAGGTAAAGGACGCCATCACGCGCATGGAGACCGCGACCCGCGAGGAACCGGGCTGCATCACCTACGCTTTCTCCGTGGACGTCAGCGACGACACGACGATCCGCGTGATCGAGCGCTGGAAGTCGATGGACGACATCAAGGGACACATGGCTTCGCCCCACATGGCCGAGTTCAACAAGGCGATGGGCGCGATCCGTCCGAAGGGCCTCGACATCAAGGCCTACGAGATCGCGCGCGAGGTAGCTCTCGGCTGAGAAGCCACGCCTCGGCGGACCTCGCCCAGGGGTTCTGTCGGAAAACGGGCTGGACCCGCGGTCGTTTTCGTCATACTTTCGCCATCCGTGGCGACCGCATGGAAAGGTAGAGGGGCGGTCTCGAACCGGACCGGCCGGTTCGAGGCCGTCCGCTCCGAAGACTTCGAGGACGGCTGGCCTGCCGAGACCGGGGAGCGCGCGTCGCCGGCGACCCGCGTCCATCCCGACCGGACGCGTTCGATCGTCGCCACCAACGACTCGCCCGACGTTCCCTTCGACTCGTCGATCAACCCGTACCGCGGCTGCGAGCACGGCTGCGTCTACTGCTTCGCGCGCCCCTCGCATGCCTATCTCGGCATGTCCCCCGGCCTCGACTTCGAGACGCGCATCTTCGCCAAGCACGACGCGGCCGAGTTGCTCCGCCGTCACCTCTCGCGCCCGTCCTATCGCCCGACGGTGATCGCGCTCGGCGCCAACACCGACTGCTACCAGCCGGTGGAGGCCCGGCTTGGCATCACGAGGGGGGTACTGGCCGTTCTCTCCGAATTCTCGAATCCGGTCGCGATCCTGACCAAGTCGGCGCTGGTTACGAGGGACGCGGACATTCTCGCGGACATGGCACGGGAGCGGCTCGCGCAGGTCAGCATCTCGCTGACGACGCTCGATCCGGAACTCGCACGAACGATGGAGCCCCGCGCGAGCACACCGGCGAGGCGGCTCCAGGCCATGCGCGACCTCACCAAAGCCGGCATCCCCGTCGCGGTGCTCGCCGCGCCGATGATCCCGGGACTGAATGACCACGAACTCGAACGGATCCTCGAAGCGGCGGCGGAGGCGGGGGCTTCGACGGCCTCCTGGGTACTGCTGCGCCTTCCGCTCGAGATCGCCGAGCTGTTCACCGAATGGCTCCACGAGCACTACCCGGACCGCGCGGCCAAGGTCCTGGATCTGGTCCGCCAGACCCGCGGCGGCAGGCTCTATCGCAGCGAGTTCGGCGCGCGCATGCGCGGCGCAGGTGTCTACGCCGAGATGCTCGGGCAGCGGTTCGATGTCGCCAGGAAGAGGCTCGGCCTCGACGAGCGCGCGTACCGTCTCGATGTATCGCGCTTCCGGGTGCCGGCAACTGCGGGAGGGGGATCGGACCAGCTGCGTTTGTTCGAGGGCTGATCCGGGCGCGCCGAACGAAGCGTCCCGCGAAGGAAACCCGACGCCGTCCCGTGCGCATTTGCGCAGAAGCGCACGAGCTCACCTCGCACTCGGCCGATTTCCCCGACAAACTGGCTGAAAGCGGCGGGAAAACTGCCGCTCCTCGCCGGAGTCTGGCCAGCGCCGATCGGATGAACAACGCAAGAATCGTCTTTGGAACTGCTCTCGTCTGTGCAGGAGTCCTGCTCGGCACGTCGCATGCCGTGCTCGCTGCGCCGGCCGACGACGCGCGGAACGATCCGCGGCTCGAAGGCTGGAGCGACATCGGCAGCCCCGGCGTTCCCGACCAGGCCGCGCGGCTCGAGGAGGCTCTCGATCGCTATCGCCGGATCCGGGACAGGGGTGGCTGGAAGCGCGTCCCGACCGACCTCACGATGGGCCCCGAATACACCTACGACTGCTCGCGCATCGCGGCGATCGAAAGGCGCATGATCATCGAGGGCTACCTCGATCACGAGAGCACGCCGAGGCCGCCGGCTCCGCTTCCGCCCGGCGTCAAGCCGCCGCCCAAGCCCAAGACCCCGAAGAACGCACCTCCTCCTCGGCCGCAGCAGTGCCGCTACACGCCCGCGCTTACGGCTGCGATCAAGGCCTTCCAGCTCGACCGCAAGATCCTCGGTTACGGACAGCTCGGCGGCAAGACCATGACCGAGCTCAACCGGCCCGTCGAAGAGATCATCGGGATCATCGAGAACGACCTCGAGCGCTGGCGTCACGTCGCGCTCGCGCCGAGCGGCACCTACATCCTGGTGACGATTCCGTTCTTCGACCTGCGCGTCTACGAGGCCGGCGACGAAGTGCTGCGCATGTCGGTGGTCGTCGGAAAGAAGGACTGGCCGACGCCGACGTTCTCCGACGAGCTCGAATACGTCATCATCAATCCGGACTGGGGAATTCCCGACAAGATTGCCAAGCAGGAGTACTGGCCGAGCGCGAGGCGCAATCCCAAGTGGCTCGCGAACCAGGGTATCACGGCCAACGGCTCGTCGCTCCGGCAGAAGCCGGGGCCGCGCAATCCCCTCGGGCGCATCAAGTTCGTGATGCCGAACCCGCACGACGTGTACCTGCACGACACGGCCGAGAAGGGTGCCTTCAAGGCGTCGGTGCGCGCGCTCAGCCACGGCTGCGTCCGGTTGAGCCGGCCCCTCGATCTCGCGCACTACCTGCTC
>CAYYVZ010000361.1:0-5143 GCA_964475235.1 uncultured Myxococcales bacterium
GCGCACGATCGCCGCGGCAAGCGCCGGCGCATCGCCGTAAGGGACCAGAAGGCCAGAGCGGTCGTGCTGCACCGAGTCCCGGAGGCCTTCCACGTTGCTCGCGATCGGCACCGTGTTGCAGATGCTGGCCTCGATCATCGTCATGCCCCAGCCTTCCTTCTCGGAAGTCTGGACGACGACGGCGGCGGCCTGGATCCAGCGGATTTTCTCTTCCTCGGAGACGAAGCCCGTGAAGCGCACGTGATCTTCCAGCGCGCGGCTGCGCGCGTGCTGCTCGAGGCTGTCGCGCGCGCTGCCGGCGCCGACGACGACGAGCCTCGCATCGGGAAGGGCCGCCAGCACGTCGGTCATCGCGTCGATCGCGACGTCGGCGCGCTTGTACGGCTCGAGCCGCCCGATCCACACGACGAGAGGCTCGCGACGGAGCCCGTCGTCGAGCGCGCGGTGCGTGGCCTTGTCGACGCCCGGCGGAATGACGTGGATGTGGCGCCCCTCGATGCCGCGTGCCACGAGGTCGTCGCGCGTGCTCGGCGAGATCGCCAGGATCGGCACGCGCGCGTAGGCGAACGGGATCAGGCGCTCCATCAGCCACGTCACCAGCGCGACCGGGAACGGCACCTGCCGAAACGCCGTGGTTCCGAACAGGTGATGCACGATGGCCATGCACGGAAGCGGCACGAACCAGGGGCTCAGGAAGGGCAGCTTGTTGAGGACGTCCACGACGACGTCGTAGTTGCGCGCCTCCCGGCGGGCGATCCAGGGGACCAGGAAGTAGTAGAGGTAGCGATTCGCGAGCCTCTTCACGCGCACGCCGTCCACGACTTCTGCGCGGGCACCTCCGCGGAAGTTCGCGCCGAGCAGCGTCACCTCGTGACCCATGCGCACGAGGCGCGAGAAGATCTCGAAGACGTGGGTCTCGGCGCCGCCGGTCAGCGGGTTACGCGGGTCGCGCTCGTTGAGGACCAGGATGCGGCGCTTCATCGGAGAATGGGATTCGGGCGCAGGCGCGCTGGCGGCGCTCAGGCGGCCGGCTTGCGCAGCACGACGTTCATCGCGAGCGGGTGCAGGTACTCGTCTCGGGGATTGACCTTCTCGAGCAGGACGATCTCGAAGAGCTTCCCGAACAGGGACTCGTAGCCGTCGTCCGAGATCCGCCAGCAGTCGGGCCGCGGTCCGTGCAGGCGGAAGTTCCACGGCGTCTGGATGAAGACCATTCCGCCCGGGCGAAGCACGTTGAACAGCTTCTGCGGCAGCTCCCAGAACGTCGGAACGTGCTCGAGCACGTGCAGGAGGATCACGGTCCCGAGCGACCCGTCGGCGAAATGGCGGTCGATGTTGACGATGTCGTCGCAGATCTCGGGGCTCGTCGAGGGGTCGATGTCGTAGAGCGCCACCTCGGCCGGCGCGAGCAGCGCGCGCGTGTCGACGAAGTACTCGGGGTAGAGGTCGTAGACCTTGCCGTAGGGAAGCATCCGCCCGACCTCGATGATCGGCGTCGGCGGAGACCAGGAAGGCAGGCGCTGGAGAAACTCGTACACGCAGCGCCGGACTTCCACGAGGCGATCGTCCTGGGTCATAGAACCGACGGGGGTATTCGGCGCGCACCGGCGTGTCAATTCACCCGCTCTATTGACCTGGCGCCGTCGCGCGGCTACGGCTCGCGTTACCATGACGCGCGTCGATGTGGTCGTGGCCGTCCGCAACGAAGAGGAAGCCATTCCTCTCTTCCTCGAATCCCTGTGGGCCCTCGAATTCGACGAACCCGTCGACCTCGGGGTGATCTTCGTCGAGGACTCGAGCACGGACCGCACGCCCGAGCTCCTGCGATCCCTTGCTGCGACCGATGCGCGCGTGGGCTTCATTCGCCTCAAACGCGGCTACGGCCAGGCACTCGCGGCCGCCTTCGGCCTCGCGCACTCCGATGCCGACGCGATGGTCATGATGGACGTGGACGGCAGCCACCCCGTCGCGGTGATTCCGGCGCTGGTGGCTCACTTCCGGCGCGGGGCTTCGGTGGTCCAGTGCGTGCGGCGCAGCCTGCCCGGCCGCGACGTGCACCGCAGCATCGGCGCGCAGCTCTTTCACGCCGTCGCGCGCGTATTCTCCGGCGTGGACACGACGCTGCAGAACATCTTCTTCCGCCTCGTCTCCGCGCCGTTCATGAAAGAAAAGCTGAAGCAGCCGCGCTACCTGACCTACATGCGGTTTCCGCTGCCGTCGCGGCCGGAGGGCGCGACGGTGTACCTCCACGTCGACACGGAAGAGCGGCGCGTGGGCGCGAGCAAGTACGACTGGAAGCGCCTGCTCACCATCACCTTCGACGGGCTGCTCTCGCAGACGCCACCGGCGCGCTTCGCCTGCTGGATCGCGCTGGCTGCCGCGATCTCGGCCGCGCTGCTCGCCGCCTCGCAGATCGCGCTCGCCGTGCTCGTCGCGCTGGCCGCGTCGTGGCTCGTGCTCGGCTACGTGCGCCGCGGTCGCGACGTTCTGCGGGAGATGGAGACGCAGATCGAGGAGATCGGCCTGCGGACGGTTGAGCGAGGCCGAACGATCGAATAGAAGCCGCCGATGCATCCCGACCAATCGGCATCTTCCGGACGACAGGTCGTCGTCGTCCAGGGACTCGGCTTCGTCGGCGCGGCCATGTCGGTCGCCGTCGCCACCGCCAAGGACGCGAACGGACAGGGCCCCTACGACGTGATGGGCCTCGACCTCGCCACCGACTCCGGCCTGGCGCGCGTCGCCGCCCTCAATCGCGGCGAGTTCCCCTTCGAGACGTCCGATCGCGAGCTCGTGGCTGCGGCAAGGGCCGCGCACGAGTCCGGAAGGCTCCACGCCACCACAGACACCGCCGTGCTCGCGACTGCGGACATCGTCATCGTCGACGTTCATCTCGACGTCGGCGGCTCGGCTTCCGATCCGCGCGTGGACTTCGGGCCTTTCGAGGGCGCGCTTCGCACCGTCGGCGCGAACGTGCGTCCCGGCACGCTCGTGATCGTCGAGACCACCGTTCCGCCGGGCACCTGCGAGACCGTCGTCGAGCCCGTGCTGCGTGCAGAGATGGAAAAGCGCGGCCTGCCCGGAGACTCCGTGCTGATCGCACATTCGTACGAGCGCGTGATGCCGGGCGACGACTACCTGCGCTCGATCACCCACTTCTGGCGGGTCTTCGCGGGAATCACGCCGGAGGCCGGCGACCGCTGCGAGGCTTTCCTGCGAACCGTGATCGACACGAAGTCGTTTCCGCTCACGCGCCTGGAGTCGCCGCGCGCTTCCGAGCTGGCCAAGATCCTCGAGAACAGTTACCGCGCGACCAACATCGCCTTCATCGAAGAGTGGGGACGGCTGGCCGAAAGGATCGGCGTGGACCTCTTCCAGGTGATCGACGCGGTCCGCATGCGCCCGACCCACAGCAACATCCGCCAGCCCGGCTTCGGCGTGGGCGGCTACTGCCTCACGAAGGATCCGCTGTTCGCGCGCGTCTCCGCGCGGCAGATCTACGGCGCGAACGACCTCGAGTTTCCGTTCTCCGAGAAAGCGGTCGGCGTGAACCAGCAAATGCCGCTGGTGTCGCTGGGCCGCCTGCGCGAGCTGCTCGGCGGCTCGCTCGCGGGAAAACGCATCCTGCTGATGGGCATCAGCTACCGGCCGGACGTCGCCGACACGCGCTTTTCTCCGGCGGAGACCTTCCTGCGAGCCGCCGTCGGCGAGGGCGCTACCGTGCTCGTCCACGATCCGATCGTGAAAGAATGGCAGGAGACCGGGCAGCCCGTCCTCTCCTCGCCTCCCGAAGCGCGCACCGTCGACGCATTGCTGCTCGGCGTGCCGCACCGCGAGTACGTCGCATGGGACGTCGCCGCGTGGATCGGCGACGCGGACGTCGCCGTACTCGACGCCAACCGCGTGCTCTCACGCAGCCAACTCGACCTCCTGCGCGAACGCGGCTGCCGCGTCGCCGTGATCGGTGCGGGCAGCGACGCGCCGGCGGCCGCGCAAGCGAAAACCAGGGCGGCAAGCTGAGCATGAGCGCGGACAAGGTTCTCGTCACCGGCGGAGCCGGATTCATCGGCGGCTACCTCGCCGAGGCGTTCGCGAAGGGCGGCGCCACCGTCGATCTCGTCGACAGTCTCGACCGCGGCAAGCACGACGAGTTCGTGCGCACCCTGCAGCAGCGCTACGGCGCCCGGCTGTTCGAACGCGACCTGCGCGACCCCGGTGCGCTCGCAGGCCTCGACACCGACTACACCGTCGTCGTGCACCTGGCCGCCATCGTCGGCGTCCAGCACGTGCTCGAGCGGCCGTTTGCTGTCCTCAAGGACAACTTCGTCCTGCTCGACAACGTGCTCTCGTGGGCACGCGGCCTTTCGAATCTCCGCCGTTTCGTCTTCGCGTCCACCAGCGAGATCTACGCGGCCTCGGTTGCCGGCGGCGTCGCGCCCGTGCCGACGCCCGAGGACGCGCCGCTCCTGCTCAAGGACCTCTCCGACGCGCGCGGCTCCTATATGCTCTCCAAGATCTACGGAGAGGCGCTCGTGCGCCACTCGGGCATGCCGTTCACGATCGTCCGGCCGCACAACATCTACGGGCCGCGCATGGGCCGCGTGCACGTGATTCCCCAGCTCCTCGAACGTGCGTACAAGGCCGAGGCGGGTGCGGATTTCCCGGTGTACTCGGTGGACCACCGCCGCACGTTCTGTTTCATCGACGACGCGGTGACGATGGTGAAGGCCCTCGTCGACAATCCCGCCGCCGACGGCGCGGCCGTCAACCTCGGCAACCCGGCCCCCGAGATCTCGATCGGCGAGCTCGCCGACACCGTGCTCGCCGTCGTCGGGAAGAAGCTTCGCGTCCTTCCTCAGCCCGCCACCGAAGGCTCACCCGCCCGCCGCTGCCCCGTCACGACCAAGATCGACCGCCTCACTGGCATGACCGAGCGCATCGACCTCGCCGAAGGCGTCCGCCGCACCTACGACTGGTACCGCACCATGGTCTTCGAGGGCGGCGAATCCGACGTCGCGCTCTGACGTCGTTCGAGCACCGGCAGTCACCGCAACCGAAAACGGGGACGGCTACCCGTCGCGCGTGGATGGCTGGTGAAAGGCCCCGTCCACGCGCGACGGGTAGCCGTCCCCGTTTTCACGCT
>CAYYVZ010000362.1:0-5121 GCA_964475235.1 uncultured Myxococcales bacterium
GCAGCGAGCACGAGGGCGCCTCGTGCACCGGCCCGGATGGCGACGCCAACTGCAGCGAATCGTGCAGCGCCGTGACCGGCGCCTGCACGAACGCCGATCCGAACGGAAGCCGCTGCGACGACGGCGTGTTCTGCAACGGCGCCGACTTCTGTTCAGGCGGCAGCTGCAGCGTGCACGAAGGAAATCCCTGCGCGGCCGGGGACGGGGACGGCAACTGCTCGGAGTCGTGCAATGAGGCGGCCGATGCGTGCACGGCGCCGGACGCGCTCGGCAGTCCCTGCGACGACGGCAACCCGTGTACAGTCAACGCGAGCTGCAACGGCGCCGGTCAGTGCCTGGGCGGCGCCGTGCTCGGCTGCAACGACAACGACGCCTGCACCACGGACGCCTGCGCCGGCGAAGGCTGCACGAACACGCCGATTCCCGGCTGCCCGTTCCCCACGACAACAACGCTTCCGCCGTCATTCGTGTGCGGCGACGTCAGCGGCGACGGATCCGTCAAGGCATCCGACGCGCTGAGCGTGCTCAAGGCCGGAGTCGGCGGTAACAACTGCGAGGGGAAGACGTGTGTGTGCGATGCCAACGGGAGCGGGGGCATCAGCGCGAGCGACGCGCTGCTGGTGCTGAAGCTGGCGGTGGGGTCGCCTGTGGTGACGGCGTGTCCGTGCTGAGGGCGCGCCCCATTTTCGCCGAGGAACGGGGGTTCGGGGACAGTTCAGTCGCTGCCGCCCTCGCCCGACCCAGTGCCATCCGAAGTCCCGTCCAGGCTGTCTGATTCGTAACCGTCGCTTCCGCTCGACCCGCCGGACCCGAGCTTCTCACTCAGTTCCTGGGCCATGCTCTCGTAGTCGCAGCGCTCGCCCGTGGCGAGGTGGTGAGCTTCGAATGCCTCGCGACCGCAGTACATGCAGATCGCATAGCACGCATAGTTGGCGCTGAACCCGCCGGCGTCGATCGTGCGAAGGACTTGAGCCGGTGTGTAGCGCGGGCCGGCGCCGTAGCGTTCGCGGAGCATGGTGCGCAGACCATTGCGGTAGCTTCGTATCGCCAGCCATTTTCGTGCTGCTTCCATTCGCTCTCCGGTTTTCGCATGGAAATCAGACTCGCCTGACCCGGCCATTCACGCTCGGATCACAACCCCGGCCTTCGCTCCGGCATCGTACTTCCCGCCGTCGACCACCGCGCGTCCGCCGACCATCACCATGTCGATTCCCATCGGGAACTTCGACGGTTCCTCGAACGTCGCGGTATCCGCCAGCGTCCCGGGGTCGAGCAGCACGAGGTCGGCCGCGCAGCCCTTGCGCACGAACCCGCGGTCGGTCCAGCGCAGGCGTTCCGCCGCGGCTCCCGTCATCTTGCGCACGGCTTCCTCCAGCGTGAACAGCCCACGCTTCACGTACGTGGACAGCACGCGCGGAAACGTCCCGTACGAAGCCGGGTTCTGATGCCCGCACGCGGTAACGAACGTGTCCGTCTCGATCGTGCACAGCTTGTGCGCGAGCACCGCCTCGAGCGCGCGCTCGTCTTCCGCGCTGCCGCTGTACTTGTGGATCAGCACGCGCGCGTTGCGGTGCGACGCGAGCACCATGCGCGCATAGAACTCCCAGACTCCCATTCCGGCGTCGCGCGCGGCGTCGCCCACGTAGTACCCGTTGTACTTCTCGTAGTCCGCCGCGTTCGCGTTCATGATCTGGATGTCTTCGAGGCCGAAGCCGATCTGCCCGAAGACGTACTCGCCGGTCGCGACGAGGCTCTCCATGCTCGACGGCGTCGCGAGCACCGACTCGAGATGAGGCAGCAGCTCCGGCGGAAACAGCACGCTCGCGGTCGTGTTGCCGGCGGTGTACGGGAACGCGTCGAAGCCCACGTCGATGCCGCGCGCGGCCGCCGCTTCGATGACTCCGATCGCGCGCTCGACCGTCGGCCAGGTGCCGCTGCCGACGAAAATCAGGTGGCTGATCTGCAGACGGGACTTTGCGCCTTCGGCAACGCGCAGGATCTCCTCGATCGCCGCGATGTTGTGGGGATCGGCGGCCGGATCGCGGTCGGGGTAGACCGGGCTCATCCAGCTGTACGCGCGGAGATGCGACGTGAAGATCTTGTCCGACGCCGCAGCCCACGACGCGAACGCGGTGAGCTCGTCTTCGCGCGCGAAGATGCCCGGCGGATAGCCGAGCCCGGTGCTCACGCCGATGCAGCCGTCGTCGAGAGCTTCGCGACAGAGGCGCTCCATCTGCCCGAGCTCGTCCGCGCTCGGCGCCGCGGAGTTCATGTGGCCCGTGATCGCTGCACGTACGGCGCCGTGGCCGACGAGCTGCGCGATGTTGATCGCGACGCCGCCCTGCTCCACCGCACTCAGAAACTCGCCCATCGTCTCCCAGCGAAGGTCGATCGGATCGTCGGCGATGAGGCGGCTGGCCTCCGTTACCGCGCGCCGCGTGCGCTCGGTGACCGGCGCCGGGCTGAAGCCGCAGTTGCCGCCGACGAGCGTCGTCATGCCCTGGCGCAGGAACGGCTCGAGCAGCGCGCCGTGATCCTTGCCCGGCACGAGGAAATCGCTGTGGCTGTGGATGTCGATGAAGCCGGGGGTGACGATCTTGCCGGTCGCGTCGATCGTGCGCGCGGCTTCGAGCCCCGAGAGTTCGCCGACGTCGGTGATCCTTCCGCCGGTGACGGCGACGTCGGCGCGAAACGCTTTCGCGCCGGTGCCGTCGATTACGCTGCCGCCGGAAAATTTGATGTCGCAGCTCATGGTTGGTGTCTCACTTGCCGCTCAGGCTTCGGACGTGCGCGCGCAGGGCCTGGAGGACTTCCGGCTTCCCGGCGAGGTCGGGGTTCGCGAACATCAGCGGGCTCAGGCCCACGGCCTGGCCGCCTTCCGCAATGATCTTCTCGATGTGCGCGTCGGTGACCGACGACTGCCACGCGGCCAGCGTGAAGTCGCGAGGCTTCGGAGTGAGCGCTGCGCCGGCGGCCCCGTCGCCCTTGCCGAGCGCGCCGTGACACGAGGTGCAGCGCGTCTTCCAGATCGCGTCGGCTTCCTTGGCCACCTCGGGCGAAGGTTCCTGCGCCATGGCCGTCGCCGCACTGCAGACAAAAATTGAAGTGCCGATCACCCTTGCGGCGACCTTCGTTGCCTTCCTTTTCATGTTCCTCCTCACGATGGCGGCCCGCGATACGGAAATCGAAGCGGACCGGCCGCGGCGCGCGGGATTCTACGGAAACGTCGCTCTCAGAAAACCCGAACCGCGGAGAAATCGGGATCCGTCCCCGATATCCTTCGACACAGATCCGGGCCGGCACGATACTTCGCTCCATGCGACAGGTATGGATCACGAAAGCCGGCCCTCCCGAAGTTCTCCAGGTAAAGGAAGCGGCCGACCCGACGCCGGGGTCCGGCCAGATGCGGATCCGCGTCGAGGCCGCCGGCGTCAACTTCGCCGACATCATGGGGAGGCTCGGCATCTATCCCGACCTCCCTCCCATGCCCGTCGTCGTCGGTTACGAGGTCGGCGGACGCGTCGACGCGGTGGGCAGCGGCGTCGATTCGTCGTGGGTCGGCCGCGACGTCTTCGCGATGACGCGCTTCGGCGGCTACTCGGACGTCGTCTGCGTGCCCGAGAACCAGGTCTTCGAGCGGCCCGCCGGCATGAGCGCGGAAGACGGCGCGGCGATTCCCGTCAACTATTTCACCGCGTGGCAGCTCGTCGTCGTGATGGGCAGCCTGCGCGCGGGCGAGACGATGCTCGTGCACTCGGCCGGCGGCGGCGTCGGCATCGCGGCCACGCAGATCGCGAAGAACATCGGCGCGCGCGTCGTCGGAACCGCGTCGAAGTCGAAGCACGACTTCCTGCGCGGCATCGGCGTGGACATGCTCATCGACTACCGCACCGAGGACTTCGAGACGCGTACGATGGAGCTCACGGGCGGCAAAGGCGTCGAGCTCATCCTCGACGCGGTCGGCGGCGACTCGTTCAAGAAGGGATTCCGCATTCTCGCTCCGACCGGACGCCTCGGCATGTTCGGCATGTCGTCGGCCGCCGTCGGAAAGGAACGCAGCATCGTCGCGGCGCTGAGGACGGTGGCTTCGATGCCGTGGCTGCAGTTCAATCCGCCGGCGCTGCTCAACCAGAACAAGGGAGTGTTCGGCGTGAACCTCGGCCATCTGTGGGACCAGGTGCCGCGCATTCGCGGCTGGGCCGACGACCTGCTGGCTCTCTGGAACGCCGGCGTCGTGCGGCCTCACGTGGACAAGGTTTTCCCGTTCGCGGAAGCCGCCGCGGCGCACCATTACGTGCAGGACCGCAAGAACATCGGGAAAGTGCTGCTGCGGCCCTAGCTCGCGACCGGCAAGGGCCCTTCGGCGATGAGCTTCTCGTAGGTCTCGATGTAGGCGCGCGCCGTGTTGACGAGCGAAAACTGCTCGAGGCTCTCGCGCATGATGCGCTGAAGCGTGGCGCGGCGCAGGTCTTCGGGCTCACGGTAGAACTTCACGGCATCGGCGATCGCGCCGGCGAGCGCCGACGAAGTGTGCGCCGTGAACGCGAAGCCGTTGCCCTTCGCGCGCGTCGCATCGAGCTGCACCACCGTGTCCTTCAGTCCGCCCGTCAGTCGCGCGACCGCCGGCGTGCCGAAGCGCGGTCCGACCATCTGCGGCAGCCCGCACGGTTCGTACAGCGACGGCATCAGCACGAAATCGGAGCCCGCAAACGAGCGCATCCCGAGATCCTCGCGAAAGGGCTTGTGCGCGATGCGCCCGTCGCTCGTCGCGGCGAGCTTGCGGAAGACGGCCTCGACCGCGCGGTCGCCGCTCGCGACGAGGGCGATCTGCATGCCGTGCTTCTTCACGCACGTGGACGCAATGGCGGCGAGCAGCTCGGGACCCTTCTGCGCGTAGAGACGGCTCGGCCACAGGAAGAGCGGCGCATCGGGCTCGACGCGCAGACCCATCTCCTTCTGGAACTTCTCCTTGTTGACTCGCTTGCCTTCCATCACGTCGGCGATGTCGTAGGGATCGACGTGCGGGCTGAGGCGCGGATCGTCCGAGTCGCCCGGCGCATTGAGGATGCCGAGCGTGCGGCCCGAGAGGATCGAGGCGGCGCCCGAGGTCGGTCCCGCGAC
>CAYYVZ010000363.1:0-5076 GCA_964475235.1 uncultured Myxococcales bacterium
CTGCATGGCCTCGGGAAGCCTCGCATGGATGGGCCCGCACCGCGGCGATCTCGTCACCGACGAGGCATGCAACGCCTTCGACGAGGCTGCCTCGCGTTTCTCCCGTTTCGTCGGCATCCGCGCCGAAGCTCTCGTGCACGACTGGCACCCCGACTACTTCACAACGCTGTGGGCCTCGTTGCAGCCGGCGGCCGCGAGGATCGCCGTGCAGCACCACCACGCGCACGTGGCCAGCGCGATGGCCGAGCACGGCCTCGAAGATCCGGTTCTCGGCCTGGCCTGGGACGGCACCGGTGATGGCGGCGACGGCACCGCGTGGGGCGGCGAGCTGCTGCTCGCGGACTTTGCCGGCTTCCGCCGGCTCGCCACGCTGAGGCCGATACGGCTCGCCGGCGGCGAGGCCGCGATCCGCGAGGTCTGGCGGCTTGCGCTCTCCGTGCTCGACGATGCGTTCGACGGCGACGTGCCGGTCGACGCGCTGGATCTGTTTCGCAAAGTGGACGCAAACCGCATCGCTTCGATACGCCGCCTGCTGTCCTCGGGCTTCGGATCTCCCATGGCCCACGGCGCGGGCCGCTGGTTCGACGCGTTCGGCGCGATCGCGATGGCGCGCCCCGTCTCCCGCTTCGAGGGTGAGATCGCCTCCGCGTTCGGGCTTGCGGCCGACGCAGGCGAACGGCGTCCTTACGCCTTCGAGATCGAAACGGCGCCGGATGGCTCGCAGGTGGTCGACCTGAGGCCGATGGTACGCGAAGCGATCGCCGACGTAGTCGCAGGCCGCGGCGCGCCACTCGTCTCGGGCCGCTTCCACGCGACACTGGCGGCCGCGGCCGCCGACGTCGTCGCATCTGCGCGGCGGCGTCTCGGCGATCTTCCCGTCGTCCTGAGCGGCGGATGCTTTCAGAACGACCGGCTATCCTCGGACATCACGGAACTTCTCTCGACTGGCAGCCCCGTGCTGCGTCACGGCCGCATTCCTCCCGGCGACGGCGGCATCGCGCTCGGACAGGCGATGGTCGCAGCCGCGACGCTGCGTGGAGACGCCAGCGCCATCGGCGCCGGTGCGAGCGGCGCGAAAGCGACGCTGGCGATCCACGCGAACACACCCGCTGCGATCGGTTCGATGGTCTCAGGCGTCACCTGCGAGGAGGAGCACTGAAATGTGTCTTGCCGTTCCAGGACGCCTCGTCGCCGTCAGCGGAGAAGGAGACCTTCGCAGCGGCGAGGTCGATTTCGGAGGAGTGTCGCGAACGACGAACCTCGTGTTCGTCCCCGAAGCGCGCGTCGGCGACCACGTGCTGGTGCACGTCGGCTTCGCGATCGCGTGCATCGACGAGAGTGCTGCCCGCGAGGCGCTCGAGGCGCTCGCCGAGCTAGGCGAGCCCACGGTGCCCGAAGACCCGCATGAAGCGACGATGCCGCCGGGCAGCGGCCGTGCTGACGCAGGTGCGCGGCCCGGAGGGGCGACGCGATGATCCGCCACCTCGACGAATACCGCGACCCGAACGCGATCCGCACGGTGCTGGGTCGCATCCACGCCGCGCTGCCTCGGCCGCTGACACTGATGGAGGTCTGCGGCGGCCAGACCCACGCGATTCTTCGCTTCGGGCTCGACGAGCTGCTTCCGGACGGGCTCAGGCTGCTGCACGGACCTGGCTGCCCGGTGTGCGTGACGCCGGTCGAACAGATCGACCGCGCGCTGGCGATCGCGGCGATGCCCGACGTCGTGTTCTGCTCGTTCGGCGACATGCTGCGCGTGCCGGGCACCGCCGGCGACCTGCTTCTCTCCAAGGCGCGCGGCGCCGACGTCCGTATCGTCGTGTCGCCGATGGACGCTGTCCAGATCGCGCGCCGCGAGCCGAATCGTCGCGTCGTATTCTTCGCGGTGGGGTTCGAGACCACGGCACCGGCCAACGCGATGGCCGCGCTGGTGGCCCGCCGCGAAGGCCTCGACAATTTCTCGATGCTGGTCTCGCACGTGCTGGTTCCGCCGGCGCTCGAAGCGCTGCTCGGCGCCGAAGACTGCGCGATCGACGGGCTGCTGGCGCCCGGTCACGTCTGCGTCGTGACCGGACAGCGCGACTACGAGGATCTCGCCGCTCGCTTCCGGGTGCCGATCGTCGTCACGGGCTTCGAGCCTCTCGACCTGCTCTGCGGTGTCCTCGCGGCGGTCGAGCAGCTCGCGCGCGGCGAGGCACAGGTCGAAAGCCGCTACGCGCGCGTCGCCCGCCCGGACGGAAACCCGGAAGCGAAGCGCGTCGTCGGCAAGGTGTTCCGTGCCTGCGATCGCAAATGGCGCGGTCTCGGCGAGATCCCGAAGAGCGGGCTCGAGTTCGTTCCCGCCTACGCCGGCCTCGACGCCGAGCGCGTGTTCGGTGTCGAAGACCTGCGCGTCGACGAGCCCGAGGACTGTCCGAGCGGCCTCGTGCTTCAGGGCCGTCTCGTCCCGACGGCGTGCCCGCACTTCGGACGCCGCTGCACGCCGGACCGGCCGATGGGCGCGCCGATGGTCTCCGCCGAGGGCGCCTGCGCCGCCTACTTCCACTACGGGCGCGAGCCCATTCCCGCATCGCCGGTTCCGGCGCCCGCGACGGCGCGGCCGGCCGCGGAGGAGACGCACGCATGAAAACGGACGGATTCCCGATGGCGGCGCTGGCCTGTCCGCTTCCGTTCGAGAGCGACGCGGTGGTGCAGCTCGCGCACGGAGGCGGCGGCCGCAAGAGCTCGCAGCTCATCGAAGGCCTGTTCGTTCCCGCGTTCGCGAGCCCCGAGCTCGAACAGCTCGGCGACGGCGCCGTCCTCGACGTCGCCGGCCGCCGCGTGGCCTTCTCCACGGACACGTTCGTCGTGCAGCCGGTCTTTTTCCCGGGCGGCGACATCGGCTCGCTTGCGGTGCACGGCACCGTCAACGACATCGCGATGTGTGGCGCGGAGCCGCTCGCGCTCAGCGTCGGCATGGTCCTCGAGGAAGGCTTCGCGATGGACGACCTGCGCCGCATCGTCGCGTCGATGGCGGCGGCCGCAGCGGCCGCCGGCGTTCGCATCGTCACCGGCGACACGAAGGTCGTCGATCGCGGCAAGGGCGACGGCGTCTACATCAACACGTCCGGTTTCGGCCTGGTGCGCGAGGGCGTGAGCGTCGGCCCCGACCGCGCGCGTCCGGGCGACGTCGTGCTCGTCTCGGGCCCGGTCGGCGACCACGGCATCGCGGTGATGGCGGCGCGCAGCGGCATCGAGCTCGCGACGGCGCTCCTGTCGGACTCGGCGCCGGTGCTGCCGCTCGTGCGCGCCCTGCTCGACGCCGCGCCGTCGGTGCACGTGCTGCGCGACCCGACCCGCGGCGGGCTCGCGACGGCGCTCTGCGAGATTGCCGCCAGCTCCGGTGTCGGCGTGCGCATCGACGAGAAAGCCGTGCCGGTGCGACCCGAGGTGCACGCGGCCTGCGAGCTGCTCGGCTTCGATCCGCTCTACGTCGCGTGCGAGGGACGCTTCATGGCAGTCGTGCCGGCCGGCGACGCGGAGCGCGCGCTGGCGGCGCTCGCCGCGGCGCCCGGCGGAGCCGCGGCGTGCGCCATCGGCGAGATCACTGACGCGACGCCCGGACGCGTAGTGCTGCGCACGAATCTCGGAAGCCACCGTCGCATCGAGCGGCTCTCGGGCGAGCAGCTCCCGCGAATCTGTTGAGGTGAGTCATGCACGAAGTATCCCTCGTCCAGTCTCTTCTGTCGCGCGTGGAAAACGAGGCTCGCGCACGCCACGCCACGGCGGTGCACCGCGTGACGGTGCGCATCGGATCGATGGGCGGCGTCGAGCCCGAACTGTTCGCCACGGCCTTCGATGCGTGCCGCACCGGCACGATCTGCGAGACCGCCGAGCTCGAAGTGGTGCTCGAGGACACGAACTGGAGTTGCCCCCACTGCGGCTCGGCCATCGCAACCGGAGAGAAGCTCGTCTGTCTCGATTGCGGCTGGCCTGCGCGCCTCGACCGCGGCGACGCGCTGATTCTCGAACGCGTGGAAATGGAGGTTCCCGACCATGTGTGACGCCTGCGGATGCGGAGACTCCCGGCTCGTCCCGGTCGAGCTGCACGAGAAGCTGCTCGCCGGCAACGACGCCGTTGCGGCGCACAACCGCGCTCACCTGCGCCGCCGCGGCGTCGTCACGATCAACCTCATGGGCTCGCCGGGAGCAGGAAAGACGGCGCTGCTGGAGGCCACCGCGCGGGCGTTCGGCGATACCGGGCGGCTGGCCGCGATCACCGGCGATCTCGAGACCGAGCGCGACGCCGAGCGTGTTCGCGCGGCCGGCATCCGCTCGGCGGCGATCACCACCGGATCGGCCTGCCATCTCGACGCCGACCTGGTGCACCACGCGCTGCACGACGGCGCCGGCCGCGACGCCGACTTCCTCTTCATCGAGAACGTCGGGAACCTCGTGTGCCCCGCGATCTACGACCTCGGCCAGGAAGCGTCGGTGGTCGCGCTGTCGGTGACCGAGGGAGAGGACAAGCCGCTCAAGTACCCCGTGATGTTCCGCCGCGCCGACCTCGTGCTGCTGACCAAGACGGACCTGCTGCCGTTTCTCGACGGCTACGACCTCGCGGCCGTCGAGGACGCGCTGGCCCGCGTGATGCCGGTGCCGCGAATCATCGCAGTGTCGGCAAAGAGCGGGCGCGGAATCGACGAGTGGACGGACTGGCTGGGCGGGCTTCGCCGCCCGCTCGCGGCGGCAGACCCGCGCGACGCGCGGACGTCGCTGCCACCGTTGGAGGTGCCTCATGATCATCGATGACGATTTCGAGTTCACGAACGATCCGGGAAGCATCGGACAGAGGCTGGCACGTTCGGGGATCTCCAGGCGCCAGTTCCTCGAGCTCTGCCTGAAGCTCATGGTCGTGGCCCCGGCGGGGCTCGCCCTGACGAGCAGGGTCCACGCCGCCAGACTGTGCCAGTGCACCGCCTGCGGCAATGCTCAGGCCGATGGCCATGAGCAGGGGGTATCGTTTCATTTTATGTCTCCAATCGGTATGAGGGCTGGCAGGCCAGCCGGAAAAAAAGACGCTCGCGGGCGCCGCTT
>CAYYVZ010000364.1:0-3035 GCA_964475235.1 uncultured Myxococcales bacterium
AACGTATCCGTTCGCCGATCTGCCGCGCGCGCTCGAAGACCTCGAGAGCCGCCGCAGCTTCGGCAAGCTCGTCATCGAAACCGACGGAGAGGTTGCCGCATGAGCAGGCCCGCCAAAATCGTCTTCCTCATCGTCCTCACGCTCGCCTGCATCGTGCTCGGCCTGCACGTGATGCTCGGAGGCGGCGAGGTGCTCGAGGATCGCAGCACACCGCCCTCGATGTCGCCCGATGCGGTCGAGAAAGTGGCCGACCTCGACTATCCGCCCGGCAACATCGCGGTATCGGCCGACGGGCGGATCTTCTTCACGCTGCACCCGGACGGACGGCCGCCGGTGCAGGTCGTCGAGCTCGTGAACGGAAAGCCGGTCGCGTTCCCCGACGAGGCGTTCCAGCGCGAAACACCCGGGATTCCCTACTTCCAGTCGATCCTTGCGGTACGCATCGACAGCAAGGGACGACTGTGGACGCTCGACTTCGCCGACTTCGGCCGCGGCACGCCGCGCCTTCTCGCGTTCGACATCGCGACGCGGAAGCTCGTCCACCAGTACGACTTCCCGTCCGACATTGCCGGCTTCGCGTCGATGCTGAACGACTTCCAGGTCGATACCGCCGGGCGCTACATTTACATCGCCGAGACCAGCCCGGTCTTCCAGAGTCCGGCAATCCTCGTCTACGACACCGAGAAGAAGACGAGCCGCCGACTGCTCGAGCGTCACGCCTCGGTGCTCGCCGAGAAGCTCTATGTCGAGGCCGGCGGGCGCCGCATGATGCTGCCCGGAGGTTTCCTGCCGCTGCGCATCGCCGTCGACTCGATCGCGCTGTCGCGCGACGGCCAGTGGCTCTACTACGGCGCCGTCAGCGGCAGCCGCATGTACCGCGTTCGCACGTCCGACCTGCTCGACGAGTCGCTCGCTGCCGGTGACCTCGAGAAGCGCGTCGAGGTCTTCGCCGACAAGACGCTTTCGGACGGCCTCACGAGCGACGACTCCGGTGCGCTCTACCTGAGCGACATGGAGCACTCGGCGATTCACCGTCTGTCCGCCGACGGAAAACTCGAGACCCTCGTCTCCGATCCGAAGCTGCGCTGGCCCGATGGCTTCAGCTTCGGGCCGGACGGCTGGCTCTACGTAACGTGCAGCGCGCTGCAGGACGTGCTCTTCCGCTCGGAGGACGAGGTGCGTGCCCACGCGCCCTACCAGGTGTGGCGACTGCGTCCCGGCGCGACCGCCGCGCCCGGACAGTGACGCCGCAACTTTCGACTCGAGTACAAGGAGAATTCGATGAGTGAACCCGTGCTTCTGGTCGAGAAAGACGACGGCGTCGCCGTCGTCACGCTGAACCGCCCCGGCAAGATGAACTCGCTGTCGCGAGAGCTTCGCCGGGCCATCGTGACCACCTTTCGCGAGCTCGACGCAGACGCCGGCGTCGATGTCGCCATCCTGACGGGTAGCGGCCGCGCCTTCTGCGCCGGCCTCGACCTCGGCGAGCTGAGCGGAGAAGGTTCGACGGAAGGCGACGCGGAGTCGAGTCGCGAGCGCGAGAACGCCGTAGCGGGTGCAGACGTGGTCGCGGCACTCGAGGGCTTCGGCGGCCCCGTCATCGGCGCGATCAACGGGTTCGCGATCACGGGCGGCTTCGAGCTCGCGCTCGGCTGCGACGTGCTGCTGGCATCGGAAGAAGCGCGCTTCGCCGATACGCACGCCCGCGTCGGCATCCTTCCCGGCTGGGGCCTGAGCCAGAAGCTCGCACGCACGATCGGCGTCTACCGGGCCAAAGAGCTGTCGCTGTCGGGGAATTTTCTCACGGCGCCGGAAGCCGCCGCGTGGGGCCTCGTGAGCCGCGTCTATCCGGCCGCCGAGTTGCTACCTGCCGCCAGGAAGCTCGCACGCGACATGCAGAGCTGCCCGCGCAACGTCCTGCGCGCCTACAAGCGCCTCATCGACGACGGCCTGCGCGAAACCCTGAAGGACGGCCTCGCCCTCGAGCAGTCCCGCTCGCGCGAACACATGCGCACCGTCTCCGCCGCCGACATCGGCTCCCGCCGCGCCGCCGTCCAGTCCCGAGGCCGCACCCAGAACTCCTGAGACTTCCGAAGACCCCCTCCAGACCGCGAGAGTGGTCCAGATGCGAGGCGGGGCGAGGAGGGACCGAGAGCGAGGTTTAGCGAAGACGCCCCTCCAGACCGCGAAGAAGGGTCCAGATGCTAGGCGGATTGCGGGCCGTGAGCGGAGGCGTTCGCCGCTCGGCGGCACGCGGCGCACGCCCGTACGTCGAGCGCGCGGCCCGCACACCAACGACGCAGATGGGCCCTTATTCGCGCGTCTGCCTAACGGTTGCGTTTGAAGGGGGCTCCGATCAGCACGTTGTCCCCCATCGTAACGTTGCAGGTGTCCTCGAGGCCCTCGCACCGGCCGTAGTCCTGCCAACCCGCGAAGTGCGAGTACGTGCCCGGATCGGCGGTGAGATAGACTTCCGAGTAGAGGTGGAACTCGGCCGCGCAGTGATCGTCCTTCATGCCGCAGCGGATGCCCTCGGGATCGGATTTCACGAGTCCCTTGCCGCGGCCACGCAGCTCGACCTGGAGAATGCGAACGTTGCCCTTGGTGGTGAGCGAGCGCTCCGGCGTCCACTTCGAGTTGTCCCAGCAGATCGCCGGGCGGCCTAGCGCGCGCAGCCGATACGTGTACGACATCGCCGGCTTGAGCGTGTAGTCGTCGTAGACTTCCACGTTCGGATCGGTCGTCGCGACCGTCGTCCAGTTCTCTTTGCCGAAATCCTTGCGCTGCAGCTCGAAGCCGCGCTCGCCGGCCGACTTGTCGTGCCAGCGCACGCGCGCGACCGTCAGTCCGATCATGCGCACGTTGAAGTAGAGAGGAACCTTCGCACGGGCGCGGTTGACGTAGCACTCGTTGCTGAAGTCAGACGTGCCTTCTTCGTTGAAGGCGCGCACGCGGTACACCCACACCGTGCCGGCGACGTCGTCGTCGACGAACTCGGTGACGTTGGGGCCGACGGTTCCGCGAACCTGGAACTC
>CAYYVZ010000364.1:3045-5071 GCA_964475235.1 uncultured Myxococcales bacterium
GGGCGCCGGAGGATCTCGAAACCGTCCTCGTTGTTGCGGACGTCCTGCCACGTGATGCGGATGTGATTGTCGTCGACCTTCTCGCGCCGGACGCGGTCGGGCGCGAAAGGCACCGCGGCCTGGGCGGCGGTCCCGACGGCCACGCAAACGAGCATGGAGAAGACGGCGATCGTGCGAGCTCTCATCGAGGTTCTGTACTCCTGACTCAGTCGTTGGGGTCCCCCGCTGCGCAGCCGTTCCCGCGTCCTGGGCGGCCTCGCGCCGCCGCGTTCTGCGTCCGGCGCCCGGTCCGCTCCGGAACGGGCCTACGTGGTCGTCTGCTTTCCCGCTACGCCGCAGACCCCGCGCGGCGCAAGCGGATAGTAGCGAGGAAATCTCCCGGTGGGTAGCCATGTTGTCATGTCCGCGGGCCCCGGGTCGGGCTGCGCTTGACGGAACACGACGGCACGGACATCAGGGGGCAAACGAGAACACGTTTCACTTTGGTCGAGATGGAGGACCCATGTCGGATTACGGATTCTGGAAGCTCGCAGCGGAGGACCCGGGCCGCCTCGCCCTCGTGACCCCGGATGGGGGCACGGCCACGGCTGGAGAGCTGGCCGCCCAGTCGAACCGGCTGGTCCATGCGATGCGGGCCATGGGCCTCGAGCGCGGGGACGCCATCGCCGCCATGGTCCCGAACGGCCGCGAGATGGTCGAGCTCTACCTGGCCGCCTTCCAGTCGGGCTTCTACCTGACCCCGATCAACCAGCACCTGACGCCCGCCGAGGTCGCCTACATTCTCGGCGACTGCGGCGCGAAGCTGTTCTTCACGACCGAGCGTTACGCGGAGGCGGCGCGCGCCGCGGCAGACCAGGCGGGCCTCGAACCGTCGCGCCGGATCTCGTCGGGCAGCGTCGCGGGCTTCGTCCCCTACGCGAAATTCACCGAGGGATTCCCGGCGACGGCGCCCGAAGGCCGCACGGCCGGTCAGGTCATGAACTACACGTCGGGCACGACCGGACGGCCGAAAGGCGTGCGCCGCCGCCTGATGGACTTCGATCCCGACATGGTCGGCTCCATGTTCGCGATGTTCCTCGCGATGTTCGGCATCGAGCCGCTCGCGAACAACGTGCACCTGGTGGGCTCGCCGCTCTATCACACCGCTGTCCTCATGTTCACGGCGAGCTCGCTTCACTACGGGCACACCGTCGTCATCATGGACAAGTGGACGCCGCAGTCGGCGCTCGAGGTCATGGAGAAGTGGCGCGTGACGACGAGCCACATGGTCCCGACGCAGTTCCACCGCCTGCTCGCGCTGCCGGCCGAAGAGCGCGCGAAGTACGACCTGTCCTCGCTCCGGCACATGATCCACGCCGCCGCGCCCTGCCCCGTCGACGTGAAGAAGCGCATGCTCGAATGGTGGGGACCCGTCGTCTACGAGTACTACGCCGCAAGCGAAGGCGGCGGCACCCTGGTGACGCCGCAGGAATGGTCCACCAAACCCGGCACCGTGGGCCGTGCGTGGGCGGGCTCGGCGATCCGCATCCTCGACGACGACGGCAACGAGATGGCGGCCGGCACTCCGGGCACCGTCTACATGGCGCTGGGCAGTGCCGACTTCGAATACCACGGCGACAAGGCCAAGACGGCGGCGAACAGGCGCGACGGGTACTTCACGGTCGGCGACATCGGGTATCTCGACGACGACGGCTACCTGTTCCTGTGCGACCGCAAGATCGACATGATCATCGCGGGCGGCGTCAACATCTATCCGACCGAGATCGAGAACGCGCTGCTCACGCACCCGAAGGTCGGTGATGCGGCAGTCTTCGGAATTCCTCACGAGGACTGGGGGGAGGAAGTCAAAGCCGCGATCGAGCCCGCAGCCGGAATCGAAGCCGGGCCCGCACTGGCGGCCGAGCTCGAGGACTTCTGCAAAGGCGTGCTCGCCAAGTACAAATGCCCGCGCTCGTACGACTTCGTGAAAGAGATGCCGCGCGATCCGAACGGCAAGCTCTTCAAGCGCAAGCTGCGCGACCCGTAC
>CAYYVZ010000365.1:0-5061 GCA_964475235.1 uncultured Myxococcales bacterium
CATGCAACGCCTTCTTTCGATTCTCGCCTCGGCGGGGCTCCTCGGCTCGTGTCTCGCCGGTTTCCCCGTCTCCTTCGCGTTCGCTGACGAGGCCGCGGTCAAGCCCGCGGTCGACGGCGTCTACTGTCTCGGGCGCATCGAGCCCGAGCAGGGTATCCGCCTGGTGGGCGTGACGTCGATGGTCAACGCCGTCAACGGGGCCGTCCTCAGGACCCTGACGGTGGAGGCCGGCGTCGAAGTGACCAAGGGCCAGCTCCTCGCCGAGCTGGATACGGCCGATCTCGAGAGGGCGGAGATCGCCATCGCGCAGGCGGGCCTCGAACTGGCCAAAAGGCAGGCCGAGCAGAGGGCGGACGAAGAGAAGGACGTGTGCTCGCGGGCCGAGGTGGCCCAGCGCACGGCCACCCGGCGCAGCAGCCTGCACAGGAGCGGGGTGGCGTCGGACGAGGAAGCCGACGTTGCCTCCGGCGACGCCCGTGCGCTGTCGGCTTCGTGCAGCGCGGCCCGCATCGCCTCGAAGGCGGCGGCGGCCCAGACAGACCTGGCGGCGGCGAAGATCAGCCGGGCCCAGGCCGAATTCGAGCGCTCCCTGGTTCGAGCCCCGATGGACGGGCGCGTGATTCGCATCATCCGGCGACCCGGCGAGCTCGCCGGCGCCGAAGGGGTGCTCCAGCTCGCCAATCTCAAGAAGATGTACGCGATCGCCGAGGTCTACGAGACGGACATCGGCCGGGTTCGCATCGGCCAGAAGGCCACGGTCACGAGCAAGGCCCTGTCCGTGCCCCTCAGCGGCACCGTCGAGCACATCCGCCTTCAGGTCCGCAAACAGGACGTGACCGGAACGGATCCCGCCGCGCGAAAGGACGCGCGCATCGTGGAAGTCGAGGTCCTTCTCGACGATCCCGCCCCCGTGGCCACCCTGACGAACCTTCAGGTGGAAGTGCTGATCGGCCGCTGATGGCCGGCGGCGGACAGCGATCTTGAGCGGCGGCGGCGACGGCAGGGGGATCGGCAGGTGAGGGCGCCTCTCGGCTGGCTGCAGCTGCGGCACAATCCCACGCGGCTCGCCGTGGCCGTGTCGGGGATCGGATTTGCCGTGCTGCTCATCATGATGCAGCTCGGGTTCCGGGCGGCGCTGTTCGAGAGCGCGGTGCGCTGGCACGAGCGCTTCGACTACGACATCGCGCTCTTCAGTCCGAACAGCGTCTTCATCGTGCGCCCCGAGCACTTCTCGATCCGGCGTCTCTACCAGGCGGGAGGATTGCCCCAGGTGGAATGGGTCAGTCCCGTCTACCTCGCGCCCGGAGTCTGGAAGAATCCCTGGAACAACGAGCACCGGGCCATCACCATCCTCGGGGTCCGCCCCGACGACGACATTCTGGACACGAACGGCTACCACGACGGGCGGCACCTCCTCAGCCGGCAGGACGTCATTCTCTTCGACGCCCAGGGGCGGCCCGAGTTCGGCCCGGTGGCCGACGCCTTCGACCCGGCCCGACCGCTCACCACCGAACTGAACGACCGCGACATCACCGTCGTCGGCCTCTTCGACATGGGGCCGTCCTTCGGCATCGACGGCAACGTGATCACCAGCGACGACACGTGGCTGCGACTCTTCCCGGAGCGTTCGCGCAACGACATCTACCTCGGGCTCATCAAGCTGAAGCCCGGATCGGATCCGGACGCGACCAGGGACCAGCTCAAGGAACTCCTGCCGAAGGACGTCCACGTTCTGACCAAAGCCGACTTCATCCGGCGCGAGATCGACTACTGGAACGGGGCGACCCCGGTCGGATACATCTTCTCGTTCGGAGCGGTGATGGGCTTCGTGGTCGGTTCCATCATCGTCTACCAGATCCTCTTCGCGGACGTCTCCGAGCACCTCCGCGAGTACGGCACGCTACGGGCCATCGGCTACCCGAACCGCTTCGTGTCCGGCATCGTGGTGCAGCAGGCCGTGATCCTGGCGGTTCTCGGCTACATCCCGGGCCTGGTCCTCGTGCACTTCCTCTACGGCGCCGCCGCCGCGGCCACGAAAATGCCCCTCGGCATCACCTTGTCGCGGTCGATCACCGTGCTGATTCTCACGCTGATCATGTGCGCGATCTCGGGCCTTCTCGCGGTGCGCAAGGTGCGCCGCCTCGATCCGGCGGACGTGTTCTGATGGCGGCTCCCGATTCGCCGATCGTCGTCGAGGGCCTCAATCATTCCTACGGGAAGGGCACGCTCAAGAAGCAGATTCTCTTCGACGTCAGCACCGAGATCCCGAAGGGCGAGATCGTCATCGTCACGGGGCCTTCGGGATCCGGCAAGACGACGATGCTCACCATCGTGGGTGCGCTGCGTTCGGCCCAGGAGGGAAGCGTTCGCATCCTCGGGCAGGAGCTGCGCGGGGCCAACAGCGCCGCCCTCGAGCGTGCACGGCAGCGCATCGGGTTCATCTTCCAGCAGCACAACCTCCTCGGCGCCCTGACGGCCCGTCAGAACGTCGAGCTGGGGTTGCGCGTGACCGGGCGATACTCCGCAGCCGAGCAGCAACGCATCGCGATGGAGATGCTCGAGGCGGTCGGCCTCGGGGAAAGGGTAGACTACAAGGGCGAGGCGCTGTCGGGCGGCCAGCGCCAGCGCGTCGCCATCGCGCGCGCGCTCGCGGCCGAGCCGTCCATCCTGCTTGCCGACGAACCGACCGCGTCCCTCGACAAGCAGTCGGGCCGCGAGGTGGTCGATCGCATCAAGGTGCTCGCGAAAGAGAAGGGCACGACGATTCTTCTCGTCACCCACGACAACCGCATCCTCGACGTCGCGGATCGCATCGTGCACCTCGAGGACGGGCGGCTGTCCACGTTCACGGACGCCGTCATCGCGAACAACCAGCTGATGATGCGCACTCTCGCCGAGAATCGCGCGAAGCAGCCTCTCGACGAAGTGGTGGACTCGCTCGACGAGAACGGCTTCCGCGCTCTGCTCGCCGAGCTGGTCGAGGAATCGCAGCGTTTCCAGGAAGCGACGGCGCTGGCCAGCGACGAAGCATTCCAGAGCATGCTCGAGCAGAGCCTCTTCGTGTTCACGAGGAAGCTCGGCCAGCTCCTCGACGCCGAGCGCGCTTCTCTCTTCGTCGTCGAGCCCGAGTCGAACACGCTCCGGCTGCGCGTGGCCCAGGATCTTCCCGAGAACGTCGTGGTCCGGCTCCCGGTGGGGAGAGGCATTGCGGGGGCGGCCGCGCAGAGCGGCCAGGCCATCCGCGTCGACGACGCGTACGCGGATCCCCGCTTCAACCAGGACGTGGACCGTCAGTCGGGTTTCCGGACCCGCGCGATCCTCGCGCTTCCCGTCAAGAACCGCCAAGGGCGGGTCTTTGCCGTCGCCCAGTTGCTCAACCGGCGGGACGGCCGGCCCTTCGAAGAGGCCGACGAAAGGCGATTCGGCCACTTCGTCGAATCGCTCGGTCTCGTGCTGGAGACGCTCGAAGCGCTGGAGACGTCGGCGTCGAAGGCTGCGGTCCCCCCGGACTGACCCGCGCTGCCCGGCGGTGCGTTCAGCACCCCCGGTCTTTGACAGCCCCCGGCGTCCCCCCTATCTAACCTCGCGGCAGCAACGGGCTGCCGACGGCGGAAGCCCCGCCGATGGCTCTTTAATCCGGCCCGGCGAGGCCGGGAAGGGTGCCCACCTTGGACTGGACCACGCCTGCGGCCAAAGGCCGGCCCGATCTCGAACGCGCGAACCTCGACGCGAAGGCGCCGGGGTTTTTTTGCGTCTCCAGCCCGGAGGCCCGCTGACATGGCGACCGAAGTCCTCGACGAAGCCGGCGTGCGCCGCGCCCTCACGCGCATCGCGCACGAAGTCGTCGAGCGCAACGGCGGCGGCGCCGACGTGCGCTTCGTCGGCATCCACACCAACGGGGTGCCGCTCGCGCGCCGCATCGCCGAGGCCGTTTGCCGCATCGAGGGCGTCGAAGCTCCGCCGCAAGTCGGTTCCATCGACATCACGCTCTACCGCGACGACGCCGGCCGCCAGGGCGCATCCGCGCGATTCGAGCCGACCGACATCCCGTTCGACCTCACCGACCGCCGCGTCGTGCTGGTCGACGACGTGCTCTACACCGGGCGCACCATCCGCGCGGCGCTCGATGCGTTGATCGACTTCGGACGCCCCGCAGCGGTGCAACTCGCCGTGCTCGTCGACCGCGGCCACCGCGAGCTTCCGATTCGCGCGGACTACGTCGGCAAGAACGTGCCGACGTCGCGAACCCAGAAGGTCCGCGTCGAGCTCAGCGAGTTCGGCCAGACCGATGCCGTGCGCATCGAGGAGGCAGGAAATGGCACTCGCTAGCCGTCACCTCCTCGGGCTCGAGAGCGTCTCGGCCGACGACATCAACGTGCTTCTCGACACGGCCGAGTCCCTGGTCGAGGTCTCCAGCCGCGAGGTGAAGAAGCTGCCCACGCTCCGTGGCAAGACGGTCGTGAACCTGTTCGTCGAGAACTCGACGCGCACGCGCACGTCCTTCGAGATCGCTGCCAAGCGGATGTCGGCCGACGCCATCAACATCTCGACCTCGTCGTCGAGCATGACCAAGGGCGAGACCCTGGAAGATACGGCGCGAAACCTCGCCGCGATGGCGCCCGACTGTATCGTCGTGCGTCATCCCGCCTCCGGTGCTGCGCGCTTCCTCGCCGGCGTGGTCGACTGTTCGATCATCAACGCGGGCGACGGCAGCCACGAGCATCCTACCCAGGCCCTGCTCGACCTGCTCACGATCCGCCAGCGCAAGAAGCTCGACGCACCCGACGGTCGGCCGTGGAAGGATCTCGTCGTCACCATCGTCGGCGACATTCTTCACTCGCGCGTGGCGCGCTCGAACCTCTACGGGCTGCGCACCCTCGGCGCGAAGGTGAGGCTCTGCGGCCCTCCGACCCTGCTGCCCGACGACTTCGCGACCTTCGGCGCCGAGCTCTACTACGATCTCGGCGAAGCGGTGAAGGGCGCCGACGTCGTCATGATGCTGCGCATCCAGCGCGAGCGGCAGAGCGGTCACTTCTTCCCGTCGGTCAACGAGTACGCGCG
>CAYYVZ010000366.1:0-4976 GCA_964475235.1 uncultured Myxococcales bacterium
GGAACTCGCGGCGGCGGCAGCAGGGGCGCGCGACGCACTGCCGCCGAACCTGCAGCCGGGAACGCTGGGCGAGCTCGCGGCAGAGACCTCGTGCGTGCTCGTCGACGGCGATGCTCCGTCCGGTCTCGCGATTCCGTCGATCGACCCTCTTTCGCCGGGCCGCGGCGAGCGGCGGCCGCTCGACGCCGTGAGCATCGACCGCAGCGCGCCTCTCGTGGACCTTTTTACGTCGGGCACGAGCGGCCCCGGCAAGCGCGTCACGAAGGCGCTGCGCCACCTCGAAGACGAAGTCGTCACGCTCGAGAGCATGCTCGGGGAAGCGATCCCGCGCGACGCGTCGTTCGTCGCGACGGTCTCTCCTCACCACCTCTACGGGCTTCTCTTTCGCGTGCTGTGGCCGCTCGCTTCCGGCCGGCCTTTCTCGCGCGCCAGTTTTCTGTTGCCCGACGAGCTGCTCTCGTGCGTCTCGGCGACTTCGCACGCCGTCGTGGTCTCGAGCCCCGCGCACCTGCGGCACCTCGCCGCGTCGTCGCGCCTCGCCGAACAGGCTCCGCGCATCGCCGAGGTTTTCTCGTCGGGAGGCCCGCTCGACACGGCAACCGCGCTGTCGCTCGAATCGGTGCTCGGCAACGCTCCGGTGGAGATTTTCGGCTCGACGGAAACCGGCGGCGTGGCCCGCCGCCGCGTGAGCGACGTCGAGCCGTCGCCGTACTGGAAGACGTTCCCTCCCGTCGCCGTCGCCAACGCCGACGGCTGCCTCGAAGTCACTTCGCCGTTCGTGACGGCCCCAGCCGGAACGGCGATGGCCACGCCGCCGGCCGGAACGTCGTTCGTGACGCCGCGAGGCGGAACGTCGATCGCGACGCCGCCGGAAACCGCAGCGTCGCCGGATGAAACGGCAGATCGGCGTTCGGAAACCTGGCGCATGGGCGACCGAGTCGAGATGCACGGCGACGGATTCCGCCTTCTCGGACGCTCGGACCGCGTCGCGAAGGTCGGAGAGAAGACGCTGTCGCTTCCGGAGATGGAGGCGCAGCTGCTCGCGCACCGCTTCGTGCAGGCCGCCGCGGTCGGTCCCTACGTCGAGCGCCGCGTACAGCGCATCGGCGCCCTCGTCGTGCTCACGCGCGACGGCGAACACCATCTCGCCGTGCAGGGCCGCCGCGCGACGCAGGCGCTGCTCGCCGCGCATCTCGCACCCCGATGGGATCCGGTCGCGCTGCCGAGGCGCTGGCGCTTTCGCGACGCGCTGCCGTTCGACGCGCGCGGCAAGCTTCCGCGCGAAGCGTTCGAGCGCGAGCTCGGCAGCCCCAACCAGGATCCCGTCTCGCCCTTCTTCGTTTCGCAGAGCATCGAGCCGTCGCGCGCCGTCTGCCAGCTTGTCGTACCGCGAGATCTGGCTTACTTCTCCGGCCACTACGACGGTTTTCCGCTGGTTCCGGGCGCCGTGCAGGTGATGTGGGTGACGCAGGTGCTGGCACGCATGCTCGGCCGCGACGTCGAGGCTCCGCGCATGGAAGCGATCAAGTTCCGCAACGTGATGAAGCCCGGACAGATGTTCACGATGTCGATCGACGTCGAGGATGCGAAGTCGCGCGCGTCCTTCTCACTCGCCCACGAGAACCGCGTGTTCTCGAGCGGCCGCATCCTTCTCGCGGCCTGAGGCATCGGCATGCGCGAGCCGATGCGGATCTGCTTTCTCATTCCCCACTACGAGCATGCCGGCGCGATCGGCGCGCTGCTCGACCGCCTCGCGCCGTACGGGCTGCCGTGCATCGTCGTGGACGACGGCAGCGGCGAAGCGGCCCGCGCGGTGCTGCGCGACCTCTCCGCGAAGCACGCCTGGGTGACGGTCGTGTGGCGCGAGGCGAACGGCGGCCAGGGCGCCGCCAAGCGCACGGGCTACCGCAAGGCCCTCGAAGCCGGCTACACGCACTCGCTCGAGCTCGACGCCGACGGCCAGCACGACACCGACGACATCCCGCGCTTCCTTGCAGCGATGAAGGCGAGCCCGTCGGCCGCCGTGCTCGGCAAGCCCGAGTTCGGCGCAGACGCGCCGATGGCACGGATCTACGGCCGCCAGCTCTCTCGCGGCCTCGTCTGGGCCGCCTGCTGCTCGTTCACCGTCGAGGATCCGCTGTGCGGCTACCGCGGCCTGCCGCTCGAGCGCGCCGTCGAGATCATCGAGTCGGCCCACACGGGCGATCGCATGAGCTTCGATCCCGAATTCGCCGTGCGTCTCTACCGCGCCGGACTTCCGATCGTGACGATCCCGACGCGCGTGTCGTATCCGACCGACGGTGTTTCGCACTTCGACATGGTGCGCGACAACCTGCGCCTGGCGGGCACCTACGTGCGGCTTCTCGCCGAGCTTCCGCTGTCGCTGCCGTCGATCGCGATGGCGCGCCTCGATGCGAGCCGCCTCGCCGCCGACGATGCGGCGGCCTCGCGCTCGCGCGGCAGCTCCGGCACGACCGCCGACTCTTCGACCGGACGATGACGGCCGCCGATCCGCAGATCGAAGCTTCCCGCGTCGAGAACGCCAGCCCGCCTCCCGGACCCGCACCTGCGCGCCAGTGGTGGGGCAGCATTCCCGAAGTGGGCTCGCTCGCCGCGCTGCGCTTCCTGGTCCTGCTCTATCGCGCCTTCGGGCGCCGCATCTGCCTCCTCGTGCTCCACCTCGTGGCGCTCTACTTCACGCTGCTCGCGGGCGGAGCGCGACGTGCGTCGCGGCTGTACCTGGAAGTGCTCTGGCGGACGCCGCAGGGCCGCGAAGCGCTCGGCCACGAGCCGCGCTTCGGCGACGTGCTGCACCACATCCACGAGTTCTCGATCAACATCTTCGATCGTCTCGTCGCGTGGTCGGGACATCTCGGCAGCATCCGCTTCACGCACCGCGGCAGCGAGGTGCTGTTCGAGCTGGCGGCGAGCGGCAACGGCGCGTTCCTGATCGGCGCCCACCAGGGCAGCTTCGACATGATGCGGCTGCTCGCCGACAAGTACGAGATGACCGTGAACGTGCTGATGTTCACGAAGCACGCGACGCGCATCAACACGTTCTTCGAGCAGCTCGATCCGTCGAGCCGCGTGCGCGTGCTCGAGATCGAGCCCGGCTCGCTCAAGACCGCGTTCATGGTCCGCGAGTGCATCGCCCGCGGCGAGTTCGTCGGAATCCTGGCCGACCGCATTCACCCCGGCGCGCGCGACCGGCCCGTCTACGTGGATTTCCTCGGCCGGCGCACGCCGTTCTCGGCGTCGCCCTTCGTGCTCGCGTCGGTGATCGGGTGTCCGGTCGTCCACACGCAGTGCATTCGCCTCGACGACTCGACCTACGAATCGTCGGCGCGCGTGATCAGCGAAGGCATCGACCCTCGCCTGCCGCGGCGCCGCAAGGCCGAGCTGCTGCTGCGCGCGTACGTCGCCGGCATCGAGGAAACCTGCTTCCGGGCGCCCTACCAGTGGTTCAACTTCTACGACTTCTGGGCGGCGGCCGAAGGCGCGCCTTCCGCGTCGAAGGCGGACGATGGCGACGCTCCGGGGCCTTCCGATGGCGACGCTCCCGAGCCCTCCCAGGACCGCGTTTCGGAGCCGACCCATGGCTGAGTTTCCTCCCGTCGCCGAGTTGCTCCCTCACCGCGGCCGCGCAGTGCTGCTTCGGCGTGTCGTCGCGCACGACGCCGTGAGCACGACGTGCGAGGTCGATCCGGAGCGCAGCGTTCTCTGGCGCGACGGCGACGGCTCGGTGCCGGCCACGGTCGCGCTCGAGTACATGGCCCAGACCATCGCGGCCCACGGCGGCCTCGCGGATCGCGAATCTGGCCGCGAGGCGAGGCCGGGCTTCTTCCTCGGCTCGCGCCGTCTCGACTTCCGCGTTCCGCGCTTCGAGCCCGGCCAGGTCCTGGAGGTCACCGTGCGCCATCTTCGCGGCAGCGCTGCCATGCTCGCCTTCGACTGCTCGGTCCGCCGCGCGGGCGGAGGCGAAGCGATGGTTTCAGGAGTCCTCACGGTCTATCTGTTGGAGAGCTTCGAAGCCCTGACGCGCGACTTCGCGGACGTCGGGGACGCAACCTGAATCGATCGCGATGACATCGAGCAGAACCACAGCGGCGACCGACGGGGCGCGACGCGTCCTCGTCACGGGCGCGAGCGGCGGCATCGGCCGCGCGATCTCGATCGCGCTCGCACGCGACGGCTTCGACGTCACGCTGCACTACCACTCGAACCGGGACGGCGCCGAGGCGACGGCCGACGCGGTGGCGGCTGTCGGCCCGGCGCGCCCCGCCTCGCTCTGCTTCGACATCGCCGACCGCGAGGCCACCTCGTCCGTCCTTGCCGCCGAGGTGAAGGAACGCGGGCCGTTCTGGGGGCTGGTGCTCAACGCCGGCGTCCACGCCGATGCCCCTCTTCCCGCGATGAAACCGGAGCAGTGGGACCGCGTCGTGCGTACGAACCTTGACGGGTTCTACAACGTGTCGCAGCCTCTGCTCATGCCGATGGTGAGGAATCACGGCGGCGGCCGCGTGGTTGCGATCTCTTCGATCGCGGGCATCGCCGGCAACCGCGGCCAGGCCAACTACGCGGCGTCGAAGGCCGGCGTCATCGCCGCGTGCAAGTCGCTCGCGCAGGAGCTTGCCAAGCGCGCCATCACCGTGAACTGCGTGGCGCCCGGCCTGATCGAGACCGACATGATCGCCGGAGCCCCGGTCGAGGACATCGTGAAGATGATTCCGATGCGCCGACTCGGTACACCGGACGAAGTGGCAGCCACGGTCTCGTTTCTGTTCTCGCCCGGAGCGTCCTACATCACCGGCCAGGTCATATCGGTGAACGGGGGGATGTTGTGAGCGCGCGCTGGGACGTCGTCGTGCTGGGCGGCGGTTTTGCCGGCCAGCTCATCGCGCGCCAGCTGACGCGCCAGGTTCCGGGCATCCGCGTCGCGGTGTTCGAGAAGTCCACCGAGACCTCCTTCAAGGTCG
>CAYYVZ010000367.1:0-4965 GCA_964475235.1 uncultured Myxococcales bacterium
AAACCGCGACCGGGGTGCAGCCGGGCAGGTTCACGCAGGCGCCGACGAGGAACTCGCAGCGTCCGTTGACCGCGCCGTCGCGATCGCAGGTCGTGTCGCCGTCGGTGCAGGTCATCTTCTTCGGGTCGGGCGGCGGGTCGCCCGCACCGTTCCAGTTGACCGAGATACCGAGGCGGCAATCAGCTTCACCGCCGTCCTTGAATACGCAGTCGGCCGGATCGTCGACTGTGCCGTCGATCGTGCTGATGCAGTTCGCGCGAGCGTCTTGCCCGCCAAAAGCCAAAGCCCCCGCTACGAGCCCGGCAGCGCCGAGCTTTTTCCAAATGTTCATGAGCCCTCCAGGACTGGTTGGTCCGAGTACGAACGGAACGAACGAAACGCTGTATTACGGCCGGTCAGCCGTACTTCGCGGCGAAGGTATGTTCCGGCTACGGGGTGAGTCAAGCTTTCTTCGGCCCGCACAGGACGAACGGACTGCGGATTACCCGGGCTTACTCCTCGTAAAGGAAGCCCGACTGTCTGCAGGCGAACCGCTTACGCGTCGGGCGCCGTACGGTAATACGAAGGACGGGTCGCCGCTTGTCCGTAGGGACCGTCCGGCACGCGCTGATGCTGGCGGCGCGCCAGCCGCAGCAACACTTTCAGCGAGCTTTCGAACTCCTCTATCGGTTTCACCTCGATCAGATCGGCGTCGATGAGCTCCTGCATGACGCGGCGTCCCAAATCGGTGCGCGTGATCGTGATCGTCCAGCCCATGCAGCCGACACCCCCGCAGGAGACGTCGGCGAGCTCGGCACTGAAATCTCCGCAGTGATGGCACTCCGGCCGCGCGTATTCCTGGGCCTCGCGGAGCCCGATTTTCACCAGCTCCCCGCCCTTCCTGTAGACCAGAACCTCGCCCTTCACGTTGAACTTGGCGATGTCGGTTAGCGGGATCCCCATCTCGTCCTGGATCTTGCGCACCATGAGGCCTTCGAAGTCGAAGACCTCCGAACACAGCAGCCCCACGCGCAATGCGATGCGATCGGAGGGATCCTTCAGGCTGCGCGTCTGGCGATCGATCATCTTGTCGCGCTTCTTCCCGGTGTGAATGAACTCCGGGTCGCGCTGCTCGATCTTGCGCGTCGGCGTGATCTGGCAAGGGACACCGACGAAGGCGACTTTCGTGCAGCCTTTCGTGCCGGCTTCCTCGAGCGCGAGGTCGTTCGGGCAGTAGGTGTACCAGGAGCCGGCGGCCGCGAGGATCTCTTCTTCCGACGTCGCGCACATCGGCCGCGGCGCGCAGGGGCGCTCAGGATCGGGTGCCGATACGACGGCGCCGTCGATGCGGCCGGTTTTCAGCGCATGCAGGAGCAGCGCGGTGACCACGCCGCCGTCTTGCGCGGCCTCGAGCACCTTGGGGTCCTTGACGCGCGCGGCGTAGATCTCCTGGTAGGTGCCGAAGCCGCTCGCGTAGGTTTTGCCGCCCTCGGCTGAGAACGTCTTCTCGTCGAGATGGAACTCGCGCGGCACGAGGCGCGGACAGGCCTGCGCGCAGACGTCGCAGCCGATGCCCTCGCTGATGCCGCAGTAGTCGAAGGCTGCGCTCTCCTTCGCGGTCTGCTTGGGCTTGCTGTCGATATACTCGATGACGTTGTGGGGGCAGACGAGCACGCAGGTCCCGCACTCGCAGCAGGAGCCGTACGCGACCACGTCGTTCATCATGTCCTTGAACGTCGGCTTCGACTTGAACCCCTGCTCTTCCACTGGAACTTCCCCTTCGAAAACTCAGGTCGCGGCTTCCTACACGACAATCGGCGGCAGGTACAGACTGAAATCGGGGACGACTGAAATCGGGGACGGGAGCCGCGAGCTGGCGAGCGGCGAGGCCGACCTCGCTCCGGGACTCGACCGTCCTCACCTGCGGAAATCGGGATCCGTCCCCGATTTCAGTCGTCCCCGATTTCAGTCGTAACGGAGCAAGGCGTGCACCGGCGTTGGAGCGAGCGCGGCGCGGCCCTTCAGGAAACCCAGCTCGATGAGGAAGCCGCACTCGACGACCGTGGCACCGCAGGCCTCCGTCAGCTTCACGGCGGCGCTGGCGGTGCCGCCGGTGGCGAGCAGGTCGTCGAGGATCGCGACTCGCGCGCCCTTCGGAAGCCCGTCGGTATGGATCTCCAGCGAATCGGTCCCGTACTCGAGATCGTACGTCACGGTGTGCGTGTCGTGCGGAAGCTTGCCCGGCTTGCGAACGATGCAAAGCCCTACTCCGAGCGCGTACGCGATCGGTGCCCCGAACAGGAAGCCGCGCGACTCGATGCCGACGACGGCGTCGATTTTCCCGCGATAGCGGTCCGCCATCGTGTCGACCACGTGGCGCAGCGCCGGCCCGTTGCCGAGCAGCGGCGTGATGTCCTTGAACTGGATGCCGGGCTTCGGGAAGTCCGGCACGTTGCGGATGAGCGCGTCGAGATTCATGGGCGCGGCGTTGCTCCGGTCGGCGGCCGTCAGGGCCAGTCGAGTCGAAGCGACGCGAGAGCTCGCATCGCCTCGTAGTTGGTGAGGTCGAGGTGAAGAGGCGTCACGGACACCAGCCCGTCGTTGATGGCGGCGAAGTCGGTCCCTGGCTCGTCCTCGAAGTCGAGCTCGGTGCCGCCGATCCAGTAGTACTTGCGCCCGCGCGGATCGTCCTTCTCGACGATGGCGTCGCCGTAGCGGCGCTTGCCCTGGCGCGTGATGGCGAAGCCGGCCGGAGCCGGGAGGTCGGGCACGTTCACGTTGAGCAGCGTGTCGGGAGGCAGGCCGGTCTTCTTGAGCTGCGCGACGAGGGAGGCCGCGAAATGACCGGCGGCCTCGTACCGGAAGCTCGTCCTGCCGCCGCCGCTGCCCACCTGCGAGAAGGCCACGCCGGGCACACCCAGCAGCACGGCTTCCATCGCCGCCGAGACCGTCCCGGAGTACGTGATGTCGTCGCCGAGGTTCGGCCCGCGGTTGATGCCCGAGACGACGAGCCACGGACGACCCGGCAGCAGGCCGTTCAGGGCCAGGTTCACGCAGTCGGTCGGCGTCCCGCTCACGGCGAACCAGCCGGGCTGGATCTCGTCGGCACGAAGGGGCTGTTCGAGCGTGAGCGCGTGGCTGACCGCCGAGCGCTCGCGGTCCGGCGCGACGACCACGACGTCGTCGATCGCCTTCAGGGCATCGACCAGCCGTGCGAGGCCGGTCGACTGGATGCCGTCGTCGTTGCTCGCGAGAATCATGGGAAACTTCCTGCCGGGCGCGGGATCATTCCCGCGAGACTGCCGGAGAGCAACTCCGCCGGCGTCGCTTCGTGCAGCGCCACACAGCTTCGAAACGAGAAAGGCCGGAGGAAACTTGTCCCTCCGGCCTGCCCGTTACACATGCGGCCTCTCGGCCTCACGAATGGTCGGGGTGACTGGATTTGAACCAGCGACCACTCACACCCCAAGCGAGTGCGCTACCAGGCTGCGCTACACCCCGAAGAACGCGGACCTTAGCCACGCAGGGGGAGCAAGGCAACTCGGCGGTGCATCAGGAATTGCACGCGGCCGCTGCATTCGCTCACTGGATCGCCCCTCGGCGGTCCGCGCGAGCTCCACGCGAATCACATGTCGTAGCCCGTCTCTCCGTGACCCGTGAGATCGATTCCCATGCGCTCGTCTTCCTCACCGACGCGCAGCCCGAGCGTGGCATCGAGCACGCGCGCAAGGACGAACGTCACGACGAACGCATAGACGAAGGTCGCCGACGCCCCGAGGAACTGCACCCAGACCCTCTGCACGTTGCCGGCATCGAGGAGCCCTCCGGCGCCGTCCGCCGTCAGAGAGGTCACGCAGAAGACGCCCGTCGCGATGGCTCCCCAGAACCCGCCGACGCCGTGGACGCCGAATGCGTCGAGGGAGTCGTCGTAGCCGAAGCGGGACTTCACGACGACGGCGCCGTAGCAGATTGCCGCAACCGTCACGCCGATCCCGAGCGCCCCGCCCACATCGACGAATCCGCAGGCCGGGGTAATGCCGACGAGCCCGGCCACCGCCCCCGACGCAAATCCGAGCGCGCTCGCCTTGCCGCGATGGAAAGCCTCGAGCACGCACCAGGTGACCGCCGCCGTCGCCGCTGCAACGTGGGTCGTGACGAAGGCGTTCACGGCCACGCCGTTGGCCGCGAGCGCGCTGCCGCCGTTGAAGCCGAACCAGCCGAACCACAGCAGCCCCGCGCCGAGCAGCGTCAGCGTGAGGTTGTGCGGCTTCATCGCGCTGTGCGGGTAGCCGATGCGGCGGCCCAGCACGAGAGTGAGCGCGAGCGCCGACACGCCGCTCGAAAGATGCACGACGGTGCCGCCCGCGAAGTCGAGCGCACCCATCTTGAACAGCCATCCGTCGCTCGCCCATACCCAATGGCAGACCGGGTCGTAGACCAGCGTCGCCCACAGCACGATGAAGACGACCCAGGTGCCGAACTTCAGCCGTTCGGCGATCGCGCCGCTGATCAGGGCCGGCGTGACGATCGCGAACATCATCTGGAAGATCATGAAGAGGCTGTGGGGAATCGTGTAGCCGGGCCACGGCTGGTCGCTCGCCACGCCCTGCAGGAACGCATAGCCCAGGCCGCCCACCCAGGGACCGCCCTCGCTGAACGCCAGCGAGTAGCCGACGACGACCCACTGCACGGTGAGCACGCCCATCGCCATGAACGAGTGCATCATGGTCGACAGGACGTTCTTGGTGCGGACCATGCCGCCGTAAAAGAGCGCGAGGCCAGGCGTCATCAGCAGCACGAGGGCGGCCGAGACGAGTACCCAGGCCGTGTCGGCACGATCGATCGGCGGCTGCTCGGCGGCCAGCGCCGGCGTCGAGGCGGCGAAAGCGACGAGGAACGCGGGAAACGAGCCGAAGCGTGGGGGATCGGTAAAAATGGGCCTTGGCGCCCGACGGGGGACAAGGCGTTTGAACAAGGACCGGGGAA
>CAYYVZ010000368.1:0-4941 GCA_964475235.1 uncultured Myxococcales bacterium
CGGGTGGAGGCGCAGCACCGTGCGGCGGTCGTTTTCCGGACCATCCTCGTCGTACGAGTCCACGAGGAACGCGAGCGTTCCGCGGTCGGCACCGGCCGACGGCTCGATCACGTAGGGGACGAAGCGCTCCTTCGACTGCTCGTCGAAGAACGAGAGGTCCTTGCCCGAGTACTCGATGTGCTGCTTGAGGTCGAAGTCGGTGCGGTTGGCGATGCCCTCGAGCTCCTGCCAGCCGATCGGGAACTCGTACTCGACGTCGGAGCAGCCCTTGGCGTAGTGCGCGAGCTCGTCGGAGGCGTGCGCACGGAGGCGCAGCTTGTCGGGCTTGATGCCGTAGTCGATGTACCACTGCAGGCGGCGGTTCTTCCAGTACTCGAACCAGCCGTCGTCGCTGCCGGGCGGCACGAAGAACTCGAGCTCCATCTGCTCGAACTCGCGCGTGCGAAACAGGAAGTTCGCCGGCGTGATCTCGTTGCGGAAGCTCTTGCCCATCTGGCCGATGCCGAACGGAGGCTTCTGGCGCGACGAGTTCACGACGTTCACGAAGTTGACGAAGATGCCCTGCGCAGTTTCCGGGCGGAGGTAGACGGCAGCCGCCGAGTCCTCCATCGGGCCCATGTGCGTCTTGAACATCAGGTTGAAGCTGCGCGGCTCGGTGAGCTCGCCGTCGCACTGGCCCGCGAGCTTGCTCGGCTGCTTCGGGCAGCGCGTCTCCGCGAGGTGATCGGCGCGGAAGCGGCCCTTGCAGAGCTTGCAGTCCACCATCGGGTCCGAGAAGTTCGCGATGTGCCCCGAGGCTTCCCAGGTTCGCGGGTGCATGAGGATCGAGCAGTCGAGACCGACGACGTCGGGGCGCGTCGTGATGGTGTCGCGCCACCACGCTTCCTTCACGTTGCGCTTGAGCTCGATGCCGAGAGGGCCGTAGTCGTAGCAGCTCGACAGGCCGCCGTAGATTTCCGACGACTGGAAGACGAAGCCGCGGCGCTTACAGAGGTTGACGATCTTGTCCATGGTGACCGGCGAGGCCTGTTGCGTCACCGGCGAGGAAGACTTGGGCTGGCTCGGAGAGCTGTCTGACACGTGCGAAGACCCCACTTGTCCCGCCGGTTCGGCCACGCTGGATGCGTGCTCGAGGGGCCTTCCGGCCACAGCGGAATCGCCGTGTGTAGCGCGGTGCGGCACGACGGGCAAACCAGCGTCGCGGGGCCAGGAAGGAAGGCAGTGGGTCGTCGCGGGGGGCGGATGACGCGAATGCTCTCGCTGCTGCTGCCGTACTCGCCTCACACGCCCGCGAAAGCGCGCGCCGGGTTCATCGGATCCGGGTACCGCGATACATTCGCAGGCGTGATCCTCGAGCAGGAACCCATCCGTCCGCACTGGCAGGTCGGGCTCGAAGCGGCATCGGTTGCGTGCGCGTCGCTGCTGCTGGTCGTGCTCGCCTCCCGGACGGTGTCCTCGGCGGACCGGCCGGAGGATGCGGTCGCCGGCGCCCTCGGTGTCGTTGCGGGAATCGTCGCGGCGGACCTGCTCTCGGGGATCGTTCACTGGTTCTGCGACACGTTCTTCCGCGAGGACACACCGGTTCTCGGCCCGGCGCTGATCGCGCCGTTTCGAGATCATCACCGCGACCCCCAGGGCATCACGCGTCACGGGTTCCTCGAGCTCAACGGGAACAACTGTCTCGGCGTCTCGCTACTGGCGGGCACTGCAATCGTCGCGGCTCCCGCGCATCCGTTCGCAACCGGCGCAGCGCTGGGGATGGCCGCGGCGCTGGCGGTGACGAACCTGATCCACTGCTGGGCTCACGCGGCCGGTCCGCCGGCTTGGGTCGTGTGGATGCAGGCGCGCGGCATCCTGCTCTCGCCGCACGCACACGCGCTTCACCACCGGGAAGGGCGGGGCTCGTACTGCATCACGACGGGATGGATGAGCGAGTCGCTGGATCGCAGCGGCGTGCTGGTTCGTATCGAGCGCGCGGTTCACGGCCGGCCGTGACGTGTCGTAGTCCGTGAAGCGTGATTCCGGCAGAACGCGTCAGTCGAGGCGCAGCTTCGTGATCTCGATTTCGCGGTCGGGAACGCGGGCCACGAGAAACTCCTTGTTCCCGACGGACGCGATCTGGGCGCCGCGTCCAAGCTCGTCGACGGGATCGACGAGCTGCAGCTTGGGGCCCGACCGTGTCCCACCTGAATCGAAAGCCTGGGCGAACAAGCCGAGAGAGGTGACGTCCACGGTGTCCTCGTCCAGGTAGGTCCAGAGCTCTCGCACCCAGGTGACGACGCAGGTATCGCTGTCGTCGCAGGCAACCGACGCCATCTTCGGATACGTGACGAGATTCGGCCCCGGCGTGCCGTTCTCCTCTTCGAGAACGATCCTTCGTGACTCGAGATTGGTCGAATCGACGAAGACGACGTAGCCGTTGATGGCCGCGACGCAGTAGCGGTCTCCGCACGAGACAGAAGTGACGGTGCTCCAGATCCGGCCGATCTCCGCTTTCTCGATCAGCTCGCCGTCCGACGCCCGTGTCTGCACCCAGTTGCCGGTGAGTACGAAGAATCTGCCTCCCGGCAGCGGAGCGACGAGCGGAGGGGCGCCGATGCTGGAAAACGGCTCGTCGTCGATCCGGACGGATTCGGTCGCGGGTGTGCCGTCTGCGGCGTACATCCGGAAGTAGTTCGCCGGCGCAACAAGATCGTCGCAGTGCTCGGGGAAGAAGAACCGGGTCGACGTTTGCCGCTCCACTCCGCGGCAGGCGTTGGTCCACGCGAGCACGAGGCTACCGCGCTCGGTGCAGGCCACGGACGAACCTAGCTGGGACAGCAGTGGATGCTCGTCCGTCACCAGAACGGTGTCTTCCGCCGGCCAATCGAGGGTCGCCCCCACGTCCGCGAGGTCGTACGTGATGCCCGTCGGAGCGTTGTGGTACTCGTAGTCGTCCGTCCACGCGACGGCCAGCCCGTCCTCGTGATAGCAGGCCGACGCGCCATGGCGTGATCGATGGTCGCTCGCCTGTGTTTCGTGCACGTCACCCGCGAGCTCGAGCTCGGAGGTTACGGACTGAACGAACAGGGTGGCGGGGCTGTCGAAGGTCACCGTCTCCGGCCAGAGCACGGTCGCTTCCGCGTCCCCGCCGGCGATCCTGACCGACAGGACACCGAAACTGGGCCGGGAATCGAGGACGACCCGGCCGGCAGAACGGGTCAGCTCGAGAGAGCCGCCGCTTCCGTCTCCGCCGCAGTCCGCCAGGGCGAGAAGTGCAAGGATCCACAGTCGACGCATGCGGCCGACCATCGCATTTCAGGCGCGGCTAAGTCCACTGCGGCTGACGCGCCTTCTGCATTCGTCGATGGGTCGGGCTCGCGCCACCAACGGATCCGAGCGGAATGAGCGTCCCTACGTTCGGGTCGGGAGCTTCGACTTAACTGACGGTTACCATCTAGTCGGCACCGACTTTAGCGACCTCTATGACGCCACCGCTAGCCGAGTGATAGTCGAGATGAGACGTTGCTCACTTCACGACCAGATTTCGGACTGATCCGTCAACGACCAGATTCGCGCAGAGGAGAATTGCTCGGTAACTTCCACCACCAGTTCAGCGATCTTTAGACTACGAGACGGGCAGTTCTATGGCGGAAATGATTGAGCTAGTTGAGCAGGTCTTTGGTTCGATGCCGGACCGTATGAACTCGCGGGCGGCAGCAGGGCTGAGTGCGATCTATCAGTTTGACCTCAGTGGTGATGGCGGGGGGATCTGGCAGGTCCAGGTCGCGGGTGGAGCGTGCCGAGTTTCGAATGGGGAGGCTTTCGGTCGACCTAACATCACTATTTCTATGTCCGCGCGTGATTACTTGGAGATGATTACCGGCGAGCTTAACCCGCAAATGGCCTTTATGGGCGGAAAAATGAAGATCAAGGGCGACATGAGTCTCGCGCTAAAGATGCAGCAAGTTTTTCCGAACATCGAAAAGATCGAGGGTATCGGGAGAGACATCCGTGAAGAGCCGGTGCCCGACTACCTATCGCGAGTGGTTTCACGGAAGCGAGATGATCGACCCGCCCGCGCTCTTCGGCGATCCCGGACTCCCGTAGAGGCGACAGCAGACGTTGGCAACGACACGTCACCGAGCGATGTCACTGAACCGCGAGTCCGTGAAACGGCTATTCTGAGAAATCCGCCAATCGTTGCGTGCGACGGAGTCGCCAAGAAACTAACGCCAACAGCACAATGCTGTGCCGATGCCTTGCTCGCGTTTCTCGTGTCGAAGGGAACGGTGGGGCCTTTCACAATCTCGGTGGAGGCCCCGTGGGGTGGAGGGAAGAGTTCTTTGATGCGGCAGGTCGAACGTCAGCTGGTGACGGACGGCTTTTCCACAGTCTGGTTTAACCCATGGAAGTATGAAGCTGGACGCTCTTTGTGGGCCGCGTTCGCTTTGTCGTTCGAACGTCAACTCGGATCCAAGCTGTCTGCACCGAAGCGGTTTCGTGCTTCGGCGACGCTTGCTCTGATGCGACTCACGACGAGTGAGCTCACGGTTCTCCTACTTCGGATGGGACTATGGGTGGCAGTTGCTTCTGCCCTTCTGTGGTCGCTGCAGGTCGGACTTGTGAACGGAGGATCGGACATCTGGAGTGTGCTCAAGACGAGCAGTCCGGTGGTAGCGGCCGTTGCTGCGATTTGGGCGTTTGCGCGAGATGCGAGTCGGATTTTCGCGAATCCATTGCGCGTGGACATGGAACGCTTCATGGGGGCGGCCCGAATGACACCTCCGAGCGAGTTGCATCGATTCCACGAAGACTTCCGGCGGGCGCTGGCGCTCGGGGTGCCGGGCATCTGCGGGCCGCTCGGCGGGTTCGGTGGCAAGCCGTGGGAGTCGCCGGTCGTGGACACGATGCGGCTCCTGCCGGGCACGTCGGCGGTTCCGGGCGACCAGTCGCTGGTCA
>CAYYVZ010000369.1:0-4915 GCA_964475235.1 uncultured Myxococcales bacterium
AGCGCTTCGCCCACGGCGAGTAGAAGATCCCGACGGCGGTCAGTCCCATGACGAGGCCCATCAGGCAGCGCCGCGCGAAGGCGTCGTCGAGCGAAGGGCCCGCCAGGACGCGCACGAATGACGAGGGATCCTCGAACAGCGTTGCGAACACGCAGGCCGAGAACATGAAGACGCCGAGCAGCGCGGCTTCCATGAGGACCTCCGGCCATCCGGGCTCGAGCTTCATGGTGCTTCGGATGCCGACGACGGCGGGCGGTTACCGCGGCGAAGCGGTCAGCGTCTGGCCGTGCGCTCGAGGCAGCGCGTGACCAGGGCCGTCCATCCCGTCTGGTGGCTCGCCCCGAGGCCGCGACCCGTCTCGCCGTGAAAGTACTCGTGAAAGAGCACCAGGTCCTTCCAGTGCTCGTCGCTCGCGTAGCGCTCGTCGCCGCCGTGGCACGGCCGGTTTCCGCGCTCGTCGCGCAGGAAGACGGAGCCAAGGCGGCGGGCGAGCTCGCGTGCGACCTCGCCGAGGTTCATGCGCCGGCCGGAGCCGGTCGGACACTCGACCTCGAACGAGTCGCCGTAGAAGTGGTGATACCTCTCCAGCGCCTCGACGATCAGGTAGTTGATCGGGAACCAGATCGGGCCACGCCAGTTCGAGTTGCCGCCGAACAGCCCGGTGTCGGACTCGCCAGGCACGTACGTCACCCGGTGCTCTTCGCCGCCGACGCGGAGCACGTAGGGTTCGCGCTCATGGGCCTTGGAGACCGATCGCAAGCCGTGCGGCGACAGGAATTCGCCTTCGTCGAGCATGCGCCGGAGAACGCGCGCCAGCCTCTCCCGCGACGGGATCGCCAGCAGGCGGTGATCGTGGCCGTGCCCGTCGCCGGAGTCGCGCGAGCTCATGTACGAGATGTCGCGTGAAAGGTCCTTCCGGTTCTCGAGGAACCACTTCATGCGCCTGGCAAAGCCCGGAAGCTTTTCGACCACGTCGCCCTCGAGCACCTCGACGGTGATGAGCGGCAGTAGCCCGACGAGGGAGCGCACCTTGAGGGGCTGCGTCGTGCCGCCCACGTGGAGCTGGTCGTAGTAGAAGCCGTCTTCCTCGTCCCAGAGGCCGTTTCCGCCGAGGTGGTTCATCGCGTTCGCGATCGCCACGAAGTGCTCGAAGAACTTGCTCGCAACGTCCTCGTAAGCCGGGTCTTCGGAGGCCAGCTCGAGCGCCATCGACAGCATCGTGGCGCAGTAGAACGCCATCCACGCCGTGCCGTCGGCCTGCTCGAGATGCCCTCCCGTCGGCAGCGGCTTCGAGCGGTCGAAGACGCCGATGTTGTCGAGACCGAGGAAGCCGCCCGAGAACAGGTTGCGCCCTTCGGTGTCCTTGCGGTTGACCCACCACGTGAAGTTGAGCAGCAGCTTGTGGAAGCAGCGCGCGAGGAAGTCGCGGTCGCGGGAGCCCTTTTCGCCCGTCATCTTGTAGACGCGCCAGACGCTCCACGCGTGCACGGGAGGGTTCACGTCGCCCATCGCGAACTCGTAGGCGGGAATCTGGCCGTTCGGATGCATGAACCACTCGCGCAGGAAGAGCAGCAGCTGCTCTTTCGGGAAGTGCGGGTCGATGCGCGCGAGCGGCAGCATGTGGAACGCGAGGTCCCAGGCCGCGTACCAGGGGTACTCCCACTTGTCGGGCATCGAGATGACGTCGCGGTTGTAGAGATGCGGCCAGTCGGCGTTGCGGCCGCCCTGGCGTGACGACGGAGGCGCAGGCTGGGCCGGGTCGCCTTCGAGCCAGTCGCCGACCGAGTAGTGGTAGAACTGCTTCGACCAGAGCAGGCCCGCGTAGGCCTGGCGCATGACGGCCGCCGCATCCGCGTCCACGCCGGCGGGGATGCGCGCGGCAAAGAAGGCGTCGGCCTCTTCGATGCGCGCACCGAAGACCTCGTCGAAGCCCTCGGCGAGCGATGCGGGAGGGACCGCGGACGCATCGTACAGTCGCAGGCGCAGCTCGCGCTGCGCCCCCGCCGGGATCACGAGTCGGTAGCGGAACGCCGCCTTCGTGCCGGTCCCGCCGCGCAACACGGCGTCCTCGCGGCCGGCGATCACGTAGTCGTGAAACGCGTCCTTCGCGTGCGCGGGTCCCGGAGAGCCGAAGAGCTTCTGCGAGTTCGTCTCGTTCCCGGACAGACGCTGCTCGGGCGCGCGGCCGTCCACTCCTCCGGCTTCGAGCACGAAACGTCCGAGCGTCGGATGGGAAGCCAGGAAGCGCCCGTCGTCGTTCTCGATCGACGGCTTGGCCCAGTAGCCCTCCCCTTGCCTGCCCCACGACCAGGTGTTGCGGAACCAGAGCGTGGGCAGCACGTCGATTTCGGCATCTTCCGGCCCGCGGTTCGCGATCGTGATGCGGATCGCGATGTCGTCGGGCGCGGCCTTCGCGTACTCGACGAACACGTCGAAGTAGCGGCCGTCCTCGAACACGCCCGTGTCGGCCAGCTCGAGCTCGCCTTCGTGCTTGCCGCGTCGCCGGTTCTCTTCGACGAGCCGTGCGTACGGATAAGCCCGCTGCGGATACTTGTAGAGAGCCTTCAGGTACGAGTGCGTCGGCGTCGAGTCGAGGTAGTAGTAGCACTCCTTGACGTCCTCGCCGTGGTTGCCTTCGGGGCCCGTGAGACCGAACAACCTCTCTTTCAGAATGGGATCGCGGCCGTTCCACATCGCCAGCGCGAAGCACAGGCGGTTCTCGCGGTCGGTGATGCCGAGCAGTCCGTCCTCGCCCCAGCGGTACGCGCGCGAGCGAGCCTGGTCGTGGGGAAAGTAGTCCCAGCACGATCCGCCTTCCGAGTAGTCCTCGCGCACGGTGCCCCACTGCCGCTCCGACAGGTAAGGGCCCCAGCGCTTCCAGTTCTTCAGGCGCGCGGCATCTTCTTCGAGGCGCTGCGACTCCCGATCGGGCCCGACCGGCGCCCGCACGCCCGCTGCGCGTCCGGCGGGCCGATGCGTGTGCGACTTCGAACGTCGCGCCGGTGTGGAGGAGGACTTCGCTTCCATCGTTTCGTTGATGCTTTCCACGTCGGGACCTCTTTTCAGGAGCTCAGCCGGGCGGAAGACGCAGCGTCTTCCGTTTCGTCGAGAACGATACGCTCGAGGCGAAGAAGCTCACCGAGCGACCAGGCTTGAAAGGGGCAACCGCCCGGCGCATGCGGAGCGTCGCCGTCGGCGACCTCCGAGACGTGGCCGAGCCCGGCCTCGTCGAGGTGCGCTCGCAGGGCCGGCAGGAACCGCTCACGCGCTTCGCGTTTGGCGCGCGACGTCGAGCCGCGAACGCGAACCCACGCTTCGACGAACGGCCCGGCCAGCCATGGCCAGACTGTGCCCTGGTGGTAGGCGCCGTCGCGCTCGACGACGCCGCCCCGGTAGTGCGCGCGATAGGCGGCATCTCCCGGCGCGAGGCTTCGCAAGCCGAGGGGAGTCCACAGCTCGCGCTCGACCACGTCGAGGATCCGGCGAGCGCGTTCGCGACCGACGAGGTTCAACGGAAGCCCGCCGAGCGCGAGGATCTGATTGGGACGCAGCGACCCGTCGTTCCTTCCCGGCACGTGGTCGCAGTCGATCGTGTCGTACAGGCAGCCGCGCTCGGGGTTCCAGAACCTCGTCCGGAAGGCAACGAGTCCCCTGCGGAGCAATTCTTCGAACCCCGGCAGAAAGCCCGACGCGGCGTGGAGCGCACCGAGCCAGAGCGCCTGGACCTCGACCGGTTTTCCGGTGCGCGGCGTGACGACCCAGTCGCCGACCTTCGCGTCCATCCACGTGAGCTGCACGCCGGGGACGCCGCACGCCAGCAGGCCGTCGGCGTCGGCCCGGATGCCGTAGCGCGTGCCCGCGGCGTACGCCGACAGGATCGACGTGACCGCGCGGACCAGCCTCTCGCGATCGCCGGCGGCCAGCACCTTTGCGCAGCGTCCGTTGCGAATCGCTTCCAGCAGCTCGCAGACGACGATCACGAACCAGAGAGAGGCGTCGACGGAGTTGAACTCGGGCTCCTCGCCGCTGTCGGCGAAGCGGTTGGGCACCATACCGTCGTGCACGGCATCGGCCCACTCGAGAAGCATCGCCGCGGCATCGGCGTGGCGGCCGGTCGCGAAGGCGAGCCCGCGCAGCGCGAGGAACGAGTCGCGCCCCCAGTCGGTGAACCATGGATAGCCCGCGACGATCGTAAGTCCCTTCCCACGGCGCACGAAGTACTGGTCGGCCGCGCGGTCGTCGGCAGTCGCGAACGCCGCACGTCGCTCGGTCTCGCGCTCACGAAGGACTTCCGGATCCTCCCCGGTGCCGTCGCCGGCCGAGAGGACCATCGTCGCCGGACGGTCGTTGGCGAGCTCGAAGCGAAACGTCCCGGGGGAAGCGACGTCGCCGAGGCAATCGAGTCCGCGCTCCCGCTCCGCCGCGTACAGAAACCCGCGATACCAGATCGTGCGCGTACGTCGCACCGGCCTCGATGCAGATCGCCGGCACGCCCGCGTAGGGCCGCCACGACCAGCAGCCTTCACGAGGCATCGCCGGTGTGAAGTCGAACACGGAGTTCTCGTGGTGAAGCGAGTGATAGTCGCGGCCCGACAGCAGCGGCCGCGCAAGGAGGCTCGCGCCGAGCCCGTCGCCCGAGACCGTCCAGCGAACGACCGTGCTCGTCCCGGCCGCGAAGATTTCCTGCAGGACGACGGCCTCCAGGCCTTCTCCCGCGGGAACGCGGAATCGCCAGGTCGGCCACGGCTCGCGCTCGAAGCTCTCGATCGAGATCGCCCCGATCAGCCGCTCGCCCACCATCACCGGCGCGAACACGCAGGACAGGCTCTCGTCGGTGCCCGGCACCACCTTGATGCCGACAGCGGCCATCTCCGCGCGGGTGACGCGCGCCAGCTTCAGCAGGTCGTCGATCAGC
>CAYYVZ010000370.1:0-4915 GCA_964475235.1 uncultured Myxococcales bacterium
GGGGAATCCTCGCGGACTGGGACCTCGTCCTCGACCTCGACGCCTTCGTCAGCGCCCTCGAGCAGAGCTTCAAGGAACTGAAGCTCGCATCGGGCGTGGAGTAGGCCGCCGCCGCCGAAGCCTCCGAAAAGGAGCTACGCCGCTTCGGAGTAGAACTGCTTGCACCACGTCCGGAAGACTCCGATCGGCCCGTCGCCGTCGCAGAGAACCGGGCGCTCGAGGAAAGCCTTGTTCTCCCAGATCGGGATGTCTTCGCGCATCTGCTTCTCGATGTCGGCAATGAGGGCCTTGCCAACGCCGCGCGTGATCTTCTCGTCGCCGAGGCTCTTCACGCTGAAGCTGAAGCGCACGTCGACGTACTCGCCGTCGATCGGCGTCACCGATGTCACGAGAGACGTCTCGACGATGCCGCGGAATTTCACCTGGCCGAAGCCGAAGCCCCACGACTTCGACTCGATGCTGCCGTCGATCTCGCCGGCCGGCGTTCCCATTTTCATCTGGGACAGCACGTGCAGGCAGGGGCCTTCGGTCTTCGCCTCGCTCTGCGGGACGGTAAGAGTGCCGTGCACGTAGCGGAAGTGGGCCTGGTCGACCGAGTTCTCGGCCATGTCCTGGTTGTGCGTGCGGATCTTCCAGCGGCGCTTGTTGTAAGGAGTCCAGCCTTCCAGGCCGTACTCGGCAACCGTGGGGACCTCCCAGTCCGGCGCCTTTCCGTCAGCGTGGTGCCACAGCATGATCAGCCCGTTGCGCTCGGTGACGGGGTGCGCGTTGAGCTTCGCCGACGGCGGGATGCGCTTGCCGTAAGGGATCTCGACGCACTTGCCGCCTGAATCGTAGCGCCAGCCATGGAAGGGACAGCGGATCGTGTCTCCTTCCACCTTGCCGCCGTAGCCGAGATGCGCGCCGAGATGCGGACAGAACGCGTCGAAGACGCGCGCGACTCCGTCAGCTCCGCGCATCAGCACGTAATCGCGACCGAAGTAGTGAAGTGGCTCGGCGGTTCCCGCCGCGAGCTCGTCGCTGTAGCCAACCTGGAACCAGCCGTTCGGGAAGGGCGTCATGGGGTAGCGCGGGGAATTGCTCATCCGTTCGTGTCTCCGTGCGTCGTTTCTGTGCAGGTCTTCTGATGCTGGCGCGTCACTCGGCTTCGGTAGCGCGAGTGAGCAGCGCGGTCGCGGTGCCCATACGATCGATCACTTCGTTCTGGTTCATGAGGCCGCCCGCCCAGCCGATCAGGCAGGAGAACCAGATGTGCTGCAGAAGCGCGGCGACCGCGATCTCGTCGTCGGCCGCAAGGCGAAGCTGTCCCGGGGCCTGTTCGCCCGGCAGCGCACCTTCCGGCGCGCGACTGCCATTCCCGGTGGAAGGAACCTCTGTCGCGACGGGCTCTCCGTGCATCGCAGCGAGAATCATCGCGCTCATGCGCGAGTGGAACGCGGCGACCTTCTCGGCAAGCTCGTGGTCGCCCGAGGCGGCGGCGCGAAGAATCGCACGTGCGAGGCGAGGGCGGCGCATGAGGCCCTTGGTGGCGGCGCGAAAGAACGCATCGACGCGGGCGAGCGGGGTGTCCCCGGACATGGGTCTCGCCTGGATGCGCGCCTCGAGGGATTCGACCTCCGAGTTGAGGGCGGCGATGAGCATGTCCTCTTTGCTGCGGAAGTAGCGGTAGAGGGTGCCCAGGGCGACGTCGGCCTCCGCGGCCACGTCGCGCAGCCGCACGGCCTCGAAGCCCCCCTTCTCGGCAAGGTCGATGGCGGTGTCCACAATGCGTCTGGCGCGCGGGTTCACGGCCAAATTAGAACAGGTTCCACCAGCCCAAGCCAGCGCCCCGCGGGAGCCCTGCGCGTTGCCGGGTCGCTCCCGGGCTCCGCTCGCCCCTCGCACGGCCGGAAGACGAGGTGCCCGGCCGCGAGGGCCCCGTGGAAAGGACATGCAGCCCGGGCAGTTGACTGACCGGCCGTCCGGGCCGAGAAGCGCGCGGGTCCGCGGAGTGGGGAACGACCAGGACAGCAGCGCGAGCGTCGGGTGTTTCGGCTGCAGCACGTCGAACGTGCGCGGCCTCGGCCTCGTCTTCGAGCGCCACGACGGCCGCGTCGAAGCTCGCACGACGCTCGACCAAACCTTTGCCGGCTACGACGGCCTCGTCCACGGCGGCATCGTCTCCACACTGCTCGACGAGGCGATGGGATGGGCGATTCTCGAGCTCGCCGGACGCTACGCCGTGACGCGCTCCCTCACCGTCGATTTTCGCCGGCCCGTCTTCATCGATCGCCCGCTGCGCGTTCACGCCACCATCGCAGGCGAGGAAGAGGATGGCGCGCTGCGCGTGGAGGCGGGTGTCATGGACGCCCGCGATCGCCTGCTCGCGAGCGCCGTCGGAATCTGGGTGCCGGTGCGCACGAGCCGCGTGCGCACGCCGAAGACGAGGGGCGCGTGAGCGGGCCCGCCGTCCATCTTTTTCTCGGCGACGCCAACGTCGTCGATCCCCTCGTTCACGCCCTCGTGGACGCGCATATGGGCGCGGCCGCCCAGTCGCTCGACTTCGAGATTTTCCGCCACGGCGAGCGTCCAATCGGGGAGATCGAGGCGGCTCTGCGCCAGGTCGGCATGTTCACGAGCGAACGCGCGATCTGGCTGCGAAGCTTCGTCGAGCCCAAGCGCAAAACGGCGGCCTCGGATGACGACGGCGAAGCCGAAAACGAGGCAGAAGCCGACGACTCCGCCGACCCGGCCGCCGAGCTGCTCGCTTTGCTGGAACGCGGCATTCCGGCCGGAACCGTGCTCGCGATCTCGGCGCCGAATCTCGACGCGCGCGGTCGTCTGTACAAGTGGCTCGCGAAGAATGCGGCCGTCGTCGATCGCCGCGTTCAGGTGGACAAGACCGGCAAGCTGTCCGAAGCGGGCCTGCGCAAGGCGATCGAGGCAAGGCTGAAAGAGCTCGGGGTCACGCACGCGGGCGCCGGTGTCGTAGACGAGATCGCGAAGCGAAGCGGCAACGTCGTCGGCGAGACGCTCCAGGAAGTCGATCGACTCGTGCTCGCCCAGGCCGATCCGGCAAAGCTCACCGTCGCCGACGTGCGAAGCGGCATGCGCGACCTTGCGCTCGGCTGGGTCTTCGATTTCACGAAGGCGCTCGAGGAGCGCAACCTCGCTGCTGCCGAAGACCTGGTCGCGCGACTCATCGACGAAGGCGAGCCGCCCATCCGCCTGAGCGCGTTGCTGGGTTCTTTCTTCGGTGACCTCGTCTCCGTGCGCCCGCTGCTCGACACGCTTCCGAAGGGCGCCATGCGAATGCCGGGTCCCGCATTCCTGTCCGGTCCGGGCGCATCGCTTCCCGACGCCTACCAGGGATGGAAGTGGTACTTCCGGCTCCGCGCGGCCTCCGTATACAGCCTGGCCGAGCTCGAGCGCCTGCACGGCCGGGCGCTCGAGCTCGACCTTTCGCTCAAGAGCTCGCCCGCCGCTCCCGTCCTTCTGTTCTCGCGGCTTTTGCAGAGCGCCTGCATCCCCGGCGCGGCCTGACGCGCCCCGCGAACCCCGCACCCGGGGCGGTTTCATTGAAAGCCGCCGCTCGTCTGGTAGCCTTGGAGCTTGGCGCGTTGGTCCGGATCGGCTTCGGCCGGCCGTAACGCGCAGGCGCCGGCGGCGGCTTCGGCTGCCGGGCGGGTGGAGGTGTGGTCGATGGATTGGGCGGCGTTCGGTCTGGCGAGGGATCCTTTTCAGCGCAGTGCGGAGCTCGACGACGCGTGTCTTCCGAACACGGTCTCGGCGCTCCTTTCCGAGCTGCTGTCGAGCCTTCGTTCGCCTCAGGGCGTGAGCGTCCTCGTCGGCGACGGCGGCAGCGGCAAATCGATGGCCGCGGAGGCGTTCGCGCGGCGCGCCGGCGGCAGCGCCCACGTTGCCTTCCTTCCCCATCCGACTTCGTGCGTGACGGCGATCGCCCGTGACGCGCTCTCGCAATTCGACCCCGACGACTACGATTTCTCCTCCGAAGAAGACTGGATTCCCGCGCTTCGTGCGCGCATCGAGCGCTGCACGCGCGCAGGCCGGACCAGCGTCATCCTCATCGACGAAGCCCACCGCCTGTCGCCCCAGACCCTCCAGGACATGGCCGAGTACTTCGCCGAGGACGACTCGTTGCGGCTTCACGTGATCCTGTTCGGCCGTCCGAAGCTTCTCGATCGCCTCCAGGCGGGCGCCGAGGAGGCGTTGCGCGCGCATCTGCTGCAGATCTGCCGGCTCGAGCCGCTCGGCGTACGCGAGAGCGTCCGCTACCTCGAGCGGCGCATAGCGATCTGCGGAGGAGAGCTTGCGGCCATCCTCAGCGACGAAGCGATCGACGAGATCGTGCAGAAGGCCGAGGGGTGCGTGATCCGGCTCGAGGAGCTGACGGTCGAAGCAATGTGTCGCGCTTCCCGCAAAGGAGCGACTCGCGCGACGGTCGTGGATGTGGTGGCGACGGCGAGAACCGCCGACGCCGACGAGGAGGTCGAGGTCATGGCAGCAAGTCAGCAGCCGTTACGCTTTGCGATCGGCGAGGACGCCACCGGCGAGGAGGACGTCTCCTGGGGTGACGACGGGGACGATCGCGCGGTCGAGTGGGGCGACGACGCTTCCGACGAGCAGCAGGAGGAATGGCAGGCCGACGAAGAGGAAGAGTGGCAGAGCGAGGACGAAGAAGATGCCCCTCTCGAATGGGATGCCTCCCCGCCGTCGCATCATCTTGCCCACGACCTCGACGAAGATCTCGACGAAGCCATCCGCGATGCTCTCGACGAGGACCTCGAGGACGACGACGAGATCCCGGGATCGCACCCCGTTCCGGCCTCGTCCCGGCGACGTCTCGCGGGCCCGGCCGTGCTCAGCCTCGGCGCGTGCCTCGCGCTGGTGTGGGCAGCGAACCAGATGCCGGGCC
>CAYYVZ010000371.1:0-4775 GCA_964475235.1 uncultured Myxococcales bacterium
CGACCTGCTCGTGGCAACGCTCGCGCCGTTCCAGCCGACCCTTGGGCGCACGGCGGCGGCGCTCGCGACCCTCGACGCGCTCGCCGGACTCGCCGAGACCGCGCACCAGCGCGGCTACGTCAGGCCGGAGTTGCACGCAGGTCGCGAGCTCGAGATCCAGGGCGGGCGCCATCCCGTCGTGGAGGCGCGACCCGGCTCGCCGTTCGTCGCGAACGACTGCCGTCTCGGCGAAGACTCCCGCCTGCTCATGGTGATCACGGGCCCGAACATGGCGGGCAAGTCCACGTACCTCCGGCAGACGGCTCTCATCGTCCTGCTCGCGCACTGCGGATGCTTCGTGCCGGCGACGAGCGCACGCATTCCCCTCGTCGACAGGATCTTCACGCGCATCGGCGCGAGCGACAACCTTGCCGCCGGCCAGTCGACGTTCATGGTGGAGATGTCGGAGACGGCGGTCATCCTGTCGCAGATGACGGAGAAGAGCCTCGTGGTGCTCGACGAGATCGGGCGCGGGACATCGACGTTCGACGGCATCTCGATCGCGTGGGCGGTCGCGGAGGCGATGCTCGCCCGGCGCGTGAAGACGCTGTTCGCGACGCACTACCACGAGCTTGCGGCGCTCGAGACCGAGCACGAACTTGCGGGCAACTTCTCCGTCGCCGTGCGGCGCTACAAGGGAAGCGTCGTGTTCCTCTACCGGATCGTCGAAGGACCGACGAGCGGCAGCTACGGGATCGAGGTGGCGCGCCTCGCCGGCGTGCCGGAGCCCGTCATCGAAAAGGCCCGTACAATTCTGGCCAGATTCGAAAGCGGCGAGGGGATCGGCGGTGCAAGTGGCGGACAACTCAGCCTCTTCGCGGCACGCGCGGGGGGCGCCGCCGCCGCAGCCGCGCACGATCCCGAGGCTTTCGCCGAGCTGATCCAGCGCATCGCTGCCGTCGAGCCCGATTCGCTGACCCCGCTCGAAGCCCTCAACCTCCTGTCTCGCCTTGTGAAGGAAGCCAGAGCGGCGCAATAATTCCGCGTAGACCGGGCAGCAGACGGCGCAAGGCCGTGGCCCGGTCGGCGGTGGTGGGGGTGGTGGGGGCTCGGCTTCTGCGGATGCTTGCCGGGCCCGGGGCGGTGGCGATCGGCCTCGTGCTCGCGAGCACGAACGCCGACGGAGCCGTCGTGCGCGACGTTCGCGCGATTGCCGCAACATCCGCAACGCAGCTCATCGTCGAGGTCGAAGGCGACTTCACCTGGCGCACGAGCGGATCCGCGGACGGCGGCACGGTCTTCCTCGAAATCGACGGCGCGACGATGGGCGACGACGCTCCGCGCATGCTCCCGGTTTCGGATGCGCGCGTCGACGGCGTGATCGTTGCGGACGAGGGATCGCCAGTCCGCATCGCGGTCGACATCGCGGGCAGGATTGCACCGCATCTCGACGCGGCCGTCGAAGGCTCGCGCCTCATCCTTACGTTCGTCGACGGCCGCCCCCGAGCTGCGTCCCCGTCGAAGACGAACGATTCCGGACCCGGCACGAATGGCACCGGCCCCGGTGCCAGGGCAACGATTCCGCGCGATCCGACTCCTCCTGGATCGCCCGGGACCGCGTCGCGCGAGTCAGATCGTGCGGCGCGGGCAGCTGCCGGCGAACCTCTTGCGGCGGTGCAGGCACGAGTTGGCGCGCACGAGGACCGGACCGGTTCCTCGCGTCCGGGAGCGCTGACTGCTCCGGCTGCGCCTCCCGTTGCCTCTCGCCGCTCGGTCGTCGAAAGACCCGTCGTCGTGCTCGACCCCGGCCACGGGGGAAAAGACCCCGGAGCGAAGGCCTGGACCGGCGAATTCGAGAAGGACATCGTCCTCGACCTCGCGGACCGCATCGCGCGGCGGCTGCGCAAGTCGGGCGAGGTCGAGGTCGTCATGACGAGGAGCGGCGACGAGTTCGTTGCGCTGGCCGACCGCCGCGAGTTCTCGCAGCGGTGGAACGCCGACGCCTTCGTCTCCATTCATGCCAACGCGAGCCACAGCGGCGCGGCGCGCGGCTTCACGACGTACTACCATCCACGGACGACCGGCGCGGGAAAGAAGGGAGGCGACCGTGAGGCGCGGCGCCTCGCCAGGCTCGAGAACGGCGGCAAGCCGGCCAAAAGCGGCACGAGTAGCGGAAGCGCCGCGAAGAGCCGGCAACGCACCGGCACCGCCGCCACGCCCCAACGCGCGTCGCTCGGCCGCGCCGCGGCGCCCGTGTTCGACCGCCGCGCCGAATCCGTGCAACTCGCGCGCCTCGTGCAGGGCGAATTGGTGCGCCGGCTCGAGATGCGGTATGAGGCCGTTCGCGATCTTGGCGCAAAAGAAGGGCCTTTCTTCGTCATCGGCGAGAATGCTGCCCCGAGCGTGCTCGTCGAGGCCGCGTTCCTTACCCACCGTGAAGAAGGCGTGCGCATGCGATCCGAGGTTTACCGCGAGCAGATCGCGGACGGCGTCGCGCGCGGCATCCTTGCGTTCCTCCACCAGCAACAACGCTCCGGCGCGCTCTGAACGCATGGCGAGCCCGCCGCGTGGACGGAGGCTCGCCTAGCCATGGCGACGACGGACCGTCCGAACGGTGGCCCCATCGACGGTCCGAACGGTCGCTCGAACGACCGTCCGAACGGTCGTTCGATGATCCTGCCGGCCCCCGGCAGCGTCACCGGCAAGCTGTCGGACGTCGCGCGCGACTACTTCGAAGCCGTGCGCGACGAGCTCGAGACGGCCCATTGGGCGGGCGCGAGCGGAATCGACACCGTCGCCCGGTTCGCAGCCTGCCTCGACAACCTCGTCCGCTTCCTTTTCGAGACCGCGATCGAACGCTACAGCCGGCGCTACGCACGAACGCGCCAGCACTGCGCCGTCTTCGCGCTCGGCGGTTACGGGCGCCGCGAGCAGTGCCCGCAGTCGGACGTGGACCTGCTCGTCCTGCATTCGGGTGGCGTCACTCCGTTCGTCGAGACGGTGACCGAGCAGCTCCTCTACAGCCTCTGGGACGCGCGCCTCCAGGTCGGCCACGCTGTCCGCAACGCTTCCGAGTGCGTGAGCCTGGCTGCCAACGACCTTACGATCAAGACGGCTCTGCTCGACGCGCGCTACCTGTGCGGAAGCCCGGAGCTGGCCGGCGAGTACGAGTCGCAGGTGCGTCGCAAGATCGCCTCCAGCGACGTCGACGGCTTCGTCGCGGCGAAGCTCGAGGAGGCCCGCACGCGCCACGAGCGCCACGGCGGCTCGGTCTTCATCCTCGAACCGAACGTAAAGGAAGGGCAGGGCGGCCTTCGCGACCTCAACCACGCGCTGTGGATCGCGCGCGTCAAGGGCGATGCGGTCGACGTCGAGGCGCTGCGCGAGAAGGACGTGCTGACGCCTCACGAGTACGAGGAGATGGCGGCGGCGCGCGAGTTTCTGTTTCGCACGCGCACGGCGCTTCACTTTCACACGAAGACCAAGACCGAGCAGCTGACGTTCGAGCGCCAGGACGCGATCGGCGCGCGCTTCGGTTACGTCGCAGAGGGGAACAACTCGACCGGCGACATGTTCATGCGCGACTACTACCACCACGCTGCGGTGATGTCGCGAACGACGGAAGACATCGTCGACCGCATGCTCGCTGCGCCGGAGCGCACGGGCCTGCTCGATCGCCTCGTGAGGCAGAAGACGTTGCGTCCGGGCGTGACGATCGTCTCGGGACGCCTCGTGATCGAGGAAAGGGCGATCACCGACGATCCGGTCAACCTCATCTCCGTCTTCCGCGACTGCCAGCGGCTCGACCTTCGGCTTTCGACGCGCACGCGCGAGCTGATCCGCCAGAAGGTCGACCTGCTGACGCCGGAAGTCGCGGGCAGCCGCGCGGCGGTGGACGTGTTCTTCGAGATCCTTCGTGCCAAGGACGGAGTCTTCACGGCGCTCGCTCAGATGAACCGGCTCGGTGTGCTCGGACGCCTCATTCCCGAGTTCGGCCGCCTGTTCTGCATGGTGCAGCACGACTACTACCACGTGTACACCGTCGACGAGCACTCCCTCGTCGGCATACGCGAGCTGGAGGCGCTGCGGCAGGGCGAGTACCAGCAGAGCAGCCCCTTCCTCACGCAGACGATGCGCGACTGCGATCGTCCCGAGCTGCTGTTTCTCGCGATGATGTTTCACGACCTCGGCAAGGGCTACGGCGGAGACCACGACGAGAAGGGCGCCATCATGGTGCGCGACATCGCCGACCGCATCTTCATGCACGAGGACGACCGCGCGGCTCTCGAGTTCCTGGTGCGCAACCATCTCCTGATGTCGATGCTCGCTCAGACTCGCGACGTGGAGGACCCGAACCTCGTCGTGGACTTCGTCAAGGAAGTCGGAACCGCCGAGAAGCTGACGCTGCTCTACCTGCTCACGTTCGCCGACATGCGCGCGGTCGGTCCGCAGATCTGGAACAGCTGGAAGGATCACCTGCTCGCCGATCTCTACCGCCGCGCTTCCGAGGTGTTCGAGACCGGCGTCGTGAGCGAAGCAGACATGGAGAGTCGCGCCGAGCGGACGCGCCGCCGCCTGCTCGACCGTGCGGCCGGGGAAGCCGAGAAATCGCGGCTGTGCGAATTTCTCGCGACGCTGCCCACCTCGTACTTCCTCGGCAACCCCGACGACAAGATCGTCGACCACTGGCGGCTCTACGAGTCGGTGGGCTCGGCCATCTTCCGTCACGGAGTCGAGCACTTCCCGGAGCGCGGCTTCAGCGAGTTCACCGTCGCCACGCGCGATCGCCCCGGCCT
>CAYYVZ010000372.1:0-4717 GCA_964475235.1 uncultured Myxococcales bacterium
CGATGTTCATGCACGGCGGCTGGTTCCACCTGCTCGGCAACATGTGGTTCCTGTGGATCTTCGGCAACAACGTCGAGGACTCGATGGGGCGGGTGCGTTTCGTCGTGTTCTACGTGCTGTGCGGTCTCGCGGCGGCGCTCGCGCCGGTGCTCTCGAATCCGGCCAGCCCCATTCCGATGGTCGGCGCCTCGGGCGCCATCGGCGGAGTGATGGGGGCGTACGCGTTTCTCTATCCCCATGCCCATGTCCACATGCTGCTCGTGTTCGGAATCTTCGTGACGCGCGCGGCGTGGCCGGCCTGGGTCGTGCTCGGTTACTGGTTCGTTCTGCAGATTCTCGGCGGGCTGCCGTCGCTCGAGGCGGAGGGCGGTGGCGTCGCGTTCTGGGCGCACGCCGGCGGTTTCGTCGCCGGTCTCGTGCTCTGCATCCTGCTGCGCGATCCGGTGCGCGTGGCGGCGCACTCGCGCTCCATCGTGGAGCGCCGCTCGTGAGCCTCCGTGGACTGTGGGCCGCTGTCGCTCTCGTGGTTCTGCAAGCCGCGTCCGCAAGCGGCGAGACGGTCAAAGAGGCGCATCCGCTTCTCGGCGGCCTGCTCGACATCTCGGTCGATGCCGAAGACCTCGAAACCGGGCAGAATCGCATCCGCGACGCCGTCGTCGTCGCCCATCGTATCGAGACGCAGCTCGACGCGGCGTCGGAAGACAGCGCCCTGTCGCGGCTCAACGCTCGTTCGGGTCGCGGCGCCATGCAGCTCCCGCTCGACCTGTACCGGCTGCTCGCGTTTGCCGGCCTGATGACACGCTCGACGGGCGGCGCCTTCGACGTCACGGTCGGGCCGCTGCTGCACCGGCGCCAGGCGGGTGCAGGCGATCGCGGCGCACGCATCAACGTCGCCGAGGCCCTCAAGCTCGTCGGCGCCGACAAGATCGTGCTCACACCTCCCGACCATGGCGAGCTGTCGGACGCCGGCATGGCGGTCGACTTCTCGGCGATCGTGCGCGGCTACACGCTTCAGCGCATGGCGTCCCAGCTTCGCGGGAGCGGGGTGACGCGCGCGCTGCTCGAGTTCGGCGACGCGACCGTGCTTGCGATCGGCCCGCCGCCCGGGGAGCCGCCGTTTCGCGTGGCCGTCAAGCACGGCAAGTCCACGCTCGGGTCGGTGGCGCTGCGCGATCGCTCGATGTCGACGACTCGCTCGCGCCGCCGCGGCGACGACGCCGAGGTGCCGCCCATCGTCGATCCGCGCAGCGGCCGCTACGTGGATGCCGAGCGCCAGGCGACCGTGGTGGCACGCGACGCCGCGATCGCCGAGGCCTGGAGCACCGCCATCGTCGTCGATCCGGACGGAAGCCTCGGGCTTCTGGAAGAGCCGCGCGACGTCGAAGCGCTCGTCTTCGACGAGCACGGCGAACACATGTCGCCGCGCTTCACCGATTTCGCGGGCTGGAAGCCGAGCCGCTGAAGCGGCCGGCGCGAATGGCGACGTCCTTTACTTCTCCGGGTCTTTCTCGACGACGACGCGCACGGCGCGTGATCCGGACGTGTCCTGAAGCAGCGCGATCCAGACGTCGGCCCATCCGTACTTCTCGCGCAGCAGCGCGCGGATGCGGTCGTGGCCGCCGGGCTCGGGCACGAGCTCGGCCCGGCCTCGCAGGATCTTCGGATTGCGCGACCACGGCGGGCCCATCGTTTCGACCACGAGCTCGGGCCGCGCCTGGAGATCGAGATAGAACGGGCGCGCCGAAGTCGCCGATTCGATCCAGAGCGAACCCTCGTGCTCGGCGAACCAGACTCGCGTGCGATGGGTCTCGCCTTCGGGTGACCGCGTCTCGAGCACGGCGACGCTCTCTCCTTCGAGTGCGAGGAGCGTCACTGCGCCGAACGCGGCGACGAGAGCGACGGCGGCGGCAATGAGGCGGCGCATCCTTGAAACTCCTGACTCCTGCGTGCTTCGGCGCGCTGCGCGGCGGGACTTCGGCGTGGGGCTTCTGCGCAGTCCCACATGGGATTCCCGCGCGGGGTTCCTATGCTCGCGGCGGCGCGTCTCCAAATTGCGGCTTCGCGCAGCGCACGGCGGCCGCGTGGCGATGAGTGCCGAGATTGACCTGCGGAGGCTCGATCGGGATAACTAACCGAGCCGCCTGAGCCGCACCCTGTGAGAGTACAGCTACGATCGAACCTCCGGCCGGTCTCGGCCGCCGTCTTCACCGCGTTTCTCGCGGGGTGCTCCGAATTGGGGGCGCTCCAGTACAACCTCGGAATGTCGGCGCCGCCGTCGCAGCCGCAGTCGCAGGCCGCCTATGCCGCGGCGGCTCCCGAAGGCACCGTGGCGCTTCAGCCGCTCGCGCCCGTGCGCCGCGACATCTTCACGCGCAGCTACCGTCTCGGCGAGTCTTACACGGTCAAGACCGGCGAGCCCGTCGTCAGCGTCAAGAACTACTCGGTCACCGAGAAAGTCGGGCACGCCACGGTGCTGCGCGACTTTGCGCAGACCTGTCGCGGCGGCTGGCTGAGCTCGAAGGTCGATGTCTGCGGAGATGCACCGCTCGACGCCGTGCGCGGCGCGATGGGAAACGTCTTCGACGTGGTCGCGGCGGTCACGCAGCCGGACGGCCAGTATTTCGCCGTCGCGATCCCGTCCGACGGCAAGTCCCAGGTCTACCTCCTCGTCGATCCGACGGGGCGTCTCCGGCGCGGAGCCTACGTCATCTGGCGCGAAGATCTCACACCGGGCACGACGCTCGGTTACGTGCCGATCGTCGAGCTCGAGCCCGACGTCGCGCTCGATTCGAGCGTGCCGCTGTTCTCGTTCGAGAGCGTCGAGAAGTTCGTGTTCATGGGGCCGGGCTACCTGAGCTTCGATCTCGTCTTCATGGGCACGCGCGACATGTTGCGCGGCGAATTGATGACGTTCAACTACCGCGAGTTCGGGCGCGACAGCACCGACCGGCCGACCTTCGAGAGACAGCTCCAGTTCCCGTCTTCGCAGCCGGTGATCGAGATCGAGCGACTTCGAATCGAGGTGCAGCCTTACGGTTACAACGAGCTGCGTTTCCGCGTGATCTCCGACGGGCAGCCGCAGTCGGTCACGCAGTGACGAACGCCTCGAAGGTCAGGGCCGGCGTAGCGGGCGACGTTCCGTTCGTATTCGAATCGATCCGCCGGCTCGCCGAGTTCGAGAAGCTCGAGCATCTGTTCACGGGCAGCGTCGAGGCGCTTCGCGCGCATCTGTTCGGGCCGCGTCCTTCGTGCGAGCTGCTGATCTCGTGGGAGGGCGACACGCGGAGCGGCTACGCGCTCTACTTCACGACGTACAGCACGTTTCTCACCAGGCCCGGTCTCTTCCTCGAGGATCTTTTCGTGCTGCCGGAATTTCGCGGGCACGGTCACGGCAGGGCCCTTCTCGAAGAGCTGGCCGGCATCGCGGTGGCGCGCGGCTGCGGCCGCCTCGAATGGTCGGTGCTCGACTGGAACAGCCGCGCGATCGCCTTCTACGACTCCCTCGGCGCGAATCCGGTCCGCGGATGGATTCCGTACCGGCTCGACGGCGACGCGCTGGCGGCGCTCGGTTCAAAGGCGCCCCAAGCCGCGAGCTCCGAGCCGGCGAGGAGTGAACGGAGCGAGTCCGGTTCCTCTTCGAGGAGACCACGCGAGCGCGACGATTGACCGGATCGATCGCGGCTTGCGGCGCAAGGAGTTGACGGCGCCACATGCCCCGCCTCGAAATCCGGTTCCGACGCTCGATCTTCCACCCGGGAGAATGTGGTTGCACGACCTTCCGGGCGCACGATACAAGGCAAGAATGGCAAAGATCCGGACCAGCCCCGAGAGCCACGCCGAGCTCGAGCGCATCGTTCGCTCGGTCGCCGACAGCTACCGGGGTGCGCGTGGCATCGACAGCCTCGAAAGCGCCGCACTTCCCAACTCGCGCAAGGTGATCGAGGCCGTCGAGCACCTGAAGCACGTCATCTACATGGGCTTCTACGCGACGCGCGACCTCAACGAACAGAACCTTCCCCACTACATTTCCGATCACGTCTACGAAGCCTTCGAGCTCCTGGTCGAGCAGATCTCGCGTGCGGTCGTCTATCGCAGGAAGCGCGGCGGCTCGCCCGAGGTCGAAGACATCTCGTGGAGCGAGCGCACGGTGCTCGACGTGCTCGCCGCCATGCCGAAGGTTCGCGACGCGCTGCACGAGGACCTGCAGGCGGCCTACGACGGCGACCCCGCGGCCGAGAGCCTCGAGGAGATCGTCTTCAGCTATCCGGCCATCGAGGCCATCACGTGCTACCGCCTCGCGCGCGAGCTGTTCGTTCGAAAGACGCCGCTCATCCCGCGCATCATCTCCGAGTACGCACACACGCAGACCGGCATCGACATCCATCCGGGCGCGGATATCGGCCGCAGCTTCTTCATCGACCATGGAACCGGCGTCGTGATCGGCTCGACGACGGTGATCGGCGACGGCGTCAAGATCTACCAGGGCGTGACGCTGGGTGCGCTGTCGATCCCGCGCGACCAGTGCGGCGAGCTCATCCGCAACAGCAAGCGCCACCCGACGATCGAGGATGAGGTGACGATCTACGCGGGCGCCACGATTCTCGGCGGCGAGACGGTGGTGGGCAAGGGCAGTACCGTCGGCGGCAACGTGTGGCTCACGCAGTCGGTGCCGCCGGGCTCGCGCGTCACGTACTCGCCGCCCGATCCCACCGAGACG
>CAYYVZ010000373.1:0-1875 GCA_964475235.1 uncultured Myxococcales bacterium
CGGCCGATGTCCTCGGCGATGGCGGCGTTGGCGTTGATGGCGCGAATCGCTTCGCTCGCCTTGTTCGCAACGAACCGGCGATGGGTGGCGCGAAGGGAAGGAGGGGACGGCTCGACGGGCGATGCGGCGACCGAAGTTCCGGCGCGTCGCGCGCGGTCGGCGAGCACGGTCGCGCCCTTCGCTTCCCACAGTTCCAGCGCACGGCGTTCCTCGGCGTCCGCTTCGTCGCGACGGCCGCCGGCGCGCAGCGCGGCGGCCAGCGCGAGGCGCGCGTCGGCGTGGTCGAGAAGGGCGTCGGTCGCGGCAGCGATCGCGACGGCGGCCTCGGCCAGCGCGATGGCCGCCGCGTGGTCGCCGCGCCGCGCAAGTGCTTCGGCACGTACGCCTCGCCACGCGATGGCCGCCTGAAGGTCGTCGCCGGCAAGCGACTCGCTCTCGTGCGACAGCGTCTCGGCCTCGGGTGCGCGATCCTGCGCGAGCAGCGCACGGCCGAGCAGGGCCGCGGCGCGGGCGGCGTCGATGCCGAGCCCGAGATCGCGCAGTCCTTCGTACCCGTCGCGCAGCGCACGCTCGGCTGCAGGGGCGTCGCCGACGAGAAGGTCGATGCGCCCGGCGAAGACCTCGGATTCGAAGAGGCGATGGGCGATGCCGAGCTCCTCGATCATCGTGCGCGACGACGCGAGCATGCGGCGGGCCGCGTCGATGCGGCCGCGCAGCGCCTCGAGCACGCCCTGGCAGCTGAGAGCGACGGCTTCGACGGCCGGAGCACCCTGCGTGATGCGAAGTACGCGGACCACGTCGAGGCAGCGGCCGCTGGCGCGCGTGACCGGACTCGGCCCCCATAGTGCCGCAAGGGGCGCACCGGCGAGGACCGCGTTCGCGCGGCGCCGGTCGCCGGCGCGGCGAGCGGCCGCAAGCGCGTGGTCGAGCGCCGCTTCGCTGGCACCGATCCTGCCGAGGCGCGCGAGGGCCTGCGCGTGTACGAAGTGCGCCTTCGCTTCACCGGCTGCGTCCTGCAGAGCGGCGAGATCGTCGGCCGCCGCGCCTACTTGCTGCGCGACCGCATGCAGCGTCGCGGGCGCCGTCAGCACGGCGAGCTGGCCGGCAAAGCACGTGTGCCACGCTCGCAGACGACGTGCGTCGGCGCCGGCGGTCGTAGGCGAGGATGCGGTCGTCCCGCCGGGGCGCCCCGCGTCGGGCGCGCGCGCCGCAATGCGATCGAGCTCCGCGATGACGTTGGCGGCCGGGCCGACGTCGCCCGCGGCGAGCCGTGCTTCGGCGAGATCGAGCACGAGGCCCGCGCGTTCGGCTGCTTCCGGGCCGAGCAGCGCGAGCGCGCGTTCGAGCAGACCGGATGCCAAAGACACGTCGTCGCGCGCCAGCGCGCCGCGACCGGCGGCCGCGAGCCGCAGCGCGGCCCTCTCGCCGAGCGCGGCCGCAGCGGCGTCGAGGGTGCCGAGCTCGCGTAGAAGCTGGTGGGCCTGCTCGAGGTGGCGGCCGATCGTCTCGTCGTGCTCGGGCGCGACGCCCGCACGGTCCTCGATCCAGTCCGCGAGCTGCGCGTGGAGTGTCGCGCGCGTGCCCTTGAGGAGGCGACGGTAAGCGGCGTCGCGGGTGAGCACATGATGGAAGCGCAGCGCGGGTTCGCCGAGGAACCAGCCGCTGTCACGCTCGACGAGCTCGCTTCGCCGCAGCGATTCGAGGTGCGCGTCGATCTCGCCCGCACCGCGAGCCTCGGGGCCGAAAAGGGCGGCGACCGCGCCTCGCGAGAAGTGGCGTCCTACCACGGCGGCGCGTTCCAGAACGGCGCGCTCTTCGGGGCGAAGGCGCTCGATGCGCGCGGCGAGCAGCGCGTGAATGGTCGGCGGCATCTCC
>CAYYVZ010000373.1:1885-4700 GCA_964475235.1 uncultured Myxococcales bacterium
GGCCGCCGTGCTGGGCGAAAAACTCGGCCTGGTGGGCCAGGTTGGCGCCGGCCGTCCAGCGGTCCCCGTCGCGTGTGAGTGCGCCTTGCTGCACCAGCATGCGGACGAGCTCGCCGACGAACAGCGGGTTGCCTTCGCTGGTCGCGAGCACCTTCCCGGCTACCGCGGCCGGCAGGTCCGCCGCGCCGATCACGCCGGCCGCAAGTCGCATCGCGGCGGCGGCGTCGAGTCCGCCGAGCGTCACGACGTCGCCGACGATTCCGCCCGGCGTTACGAGCGACGAGCGCAGGTCGCGCAGCTCCGGCCGCGCGCCGACCAGCACGAAGAGCGGCACGCCGCCGCCCCACTGCACGAGGTGCTCGACGAGGTCGAGAAGCAGCGGCTCGGCCCAGTGCAGGTCGTCGACGACGAGCAGCACCGGTTGCGCGACGGCGAGCGCGGCGAGGAAACGACGCACGACGAAGAACGTTTCTTCGGGGCTGGTGGGAGTGCCGCGGATCAGGCCGTCGATCCCGGCCGCGATGCGCGCTCTTTCTTCGCGATCCCGTTCTTCACTTTCGACGCCGGCCGTGAGCGCGGCGGTGACGGCGTCCTGCACGACGGCGCTGTCGTCGCCGTCCGCGAGGCCGAGGAGGCGACGAATCGCATGCGCGAGCGGCGCGAAGGTCGCCCCGCCGGCGGCGTCGCAGTGCGCGGAGACGATGGTCGCGCTGTCGGCATGACGGCGCGAAATTTCGTCGATGAGGCGCGACTTGCCGAGGCCCGGCGACCCGAGGAGCACGGCGAGGCGTGTCGCCGGCTTCGCCCTGGCATCGTCGAGCAACCGCTCGAGGCGACCGAGCTCGGCGTCGCGTCCGACGAAAGGCGCAGCGACGGCGCCGGCCGGCGGATCGAGGGAGACGAGGCGATGGGCCGCGACTCCCTCGGCGCGTCCCTTGAGGGTGACGGTGCCGAGCGGGGCGAGCGTGACGCGCGTGGAGACCAGCCGGCGCGTGGCTTCCCCGAGCACGACGTCGCCGTCGCGCCCCTGTTCCTGCAGGCGCGCGGCGACGTTGACCGGATCGCCCACGACGTCGTCCTCGCCGGCCGCGACGACCACTTCGCCGGTGTTGACGGCCACGCGCAGACCGACCGAGCCGAGCGCCGCGTTCTCCGCGCGCACGAGGGCGCGGAATGCCTCCTGCATCGCGGCCGCTGCCCGAACCGCACGAAGGGCATCGTCCTCGGCGACGCGATGCAGTCCGAATGCCGCCATGACGCCGTCGCCGAGCAGCTTCACGACGGTGCCGCCGTGCGCTTCCACCGCGCCTCGCAGCGCGAGGTAGTAGCGTTCCATCAGGAGGCGCGCCGACTCCGCGTCGACGCGCTCGTGCAGGGCCGTCGACCCGGCGAGGTCGGCGAACACGATCGTGACGACCTTGCGGGCGCTCGCGCCGACCGGAGTGCGGCCGGCACCTGCGGCGGTGGACGTTGGCTGCGGTGTTTCGGCGCGCGATCTGGCCGGGGCTGCCTGTGCCAGCGGCTCGCCGCATTCGCCGCAGAAATTCTCGCCGGCCTCGCATTCCGATCCGCAGGAAGGGCACGCGCGCGGCAGCGCCGCCCCGCAGCCGACGCAGAACTTCCGCCCGGGGCGGTTGTCGTGGCCGCAGGAGGCGCAAGTCATGGCGAAGTGCGGGCGTTCAAAAGGCGGGTCGTCCTGTTGGCGAGTGTCCGGTCCGGATTCCGCAGGATCCTGAGTCTCCGGCGCAAGGATCTCGCGAAGCGGAACCTGTCGCGCGGCATCTGCCAACGCAAGGTTTCGAGCGAGCGAACGGCTCGCGATGCGATGCGCGAGTCGCGGCCACCGAAGTCGGCAGGCGGCCCCGCGGAGTACCGAGAAGACTCGGCCGGGCCGGGCCTGTCCTCGGCTCGCCGCTCCCTGGCGGTGCGCGGTTCGGTCCTGACGTTCCCTGATGACGCCGGCTCATGCGGTGTGCCAGGCGCGCGCTTCGACGAGCACGGCCGCAAGGTCGCTCACGGACAGCAGGCCGAACGCAAAGTTGGAGATGAACCTGACTACGAAGCGTTCATTCGCGCCGGACCTTGGCGACGCGAGAAGGACGTCCAAAGAGAAGGCGCTTCGCGTGCATACTGGACCACGCGCCTCGTGAACGGCTGAGCATCTCGCGCGGCGTTACTTCGAAGCCCGGCACGCCGACGTCGCCGCAACGATGCGCCCGTCAAGGTCGCGCGGGCTGTGAAGCCCCGAAGAGACCTTGCCGAGCATCCGCACCATCGCCTCGGGCGGAACTCCGATGCTGGCGAGCATCGAACACCCGGCTCGATCGGCGGCACGCTCGATGTCGTCCCCGTTTCGCGCGAGCGCGGCGCGGGAACCGGCAGTCGAAGCGTCGTCCGTCAAGTGTGCGAGCTCATGGGCGAGGGCCGCGATGAGCTCGTCGTCGTCGAGCGCATCGACGAGCGCCGCGGTGATTTCGATCCGGCCCGACGGCCAGGCCCAGGCGCCCAGGCCGCTTCGCGACGATTCCTTGAACGCGATCGTCCGCGCCCGAGGGACCGCGAACGACAGCTTCGCGGCGGCGGCTTCGATTCGGGCGTGCCGCGAATCCGACGCGGACGGGGCAGACAACTCGCGGGCCAGCGCCTGCTGGGGCCCGCAGGCGAGCACGACCGAAACGGCAATCGACAGGGAGGGAAACCAAGGCGACACGGCCTTGGGAAAGCAACGACCATGCCCCGGGGGGCCTCAGGGAATTCAACGGGTTGCGAACACCAGTCGGTGCCCTGCCGCTGCGTTGGGCAGACGAGCTGCCCA
>CAYYVZ010000374.1:0-4686 GCA_964475235.1 uncultured Myxococcales bacterium
GTCGCAGCGTATCGCGACACGCTTCCGGCGGGCTCCGTCCGTACCCAGGTCGAGCAGGTGATCGTCGAGCTGAGCAAGCTGACGACGCTCGACGAGAGCGCGCTGCGCGCCCAGCTCGCCGAGCTCGGAGATGCGAAGCTGAGAAGCGAGCTCGCAGCGATGCTGCCCTCCGAGAGCACCGAGCCGCTGGCCGCCATGACGGCGCTCGGGCGCTTCATGAAGAGCTGCCGCGAGAAGGTGGCCGCCCGGAGTGTCGGCATCCCCGACGCGCGCCGCCTGATCGACCTCGACATCACGGCCGCGGCCGTCATGCAGAAACGCGGCCAGGCGCTGCTCGGCGGCGAAAAGGCGGCGGCCCTTACGGTTCACCAGAACCTCGAGCTGCTGGCTGCCCTGACCGACGCGGCCTACGGCGCCGGCCAGCTCGTCAAGCGCGAGCTCGAGTCGGCCCGCGGTACCCTCGACGGGCTCCTCAAGATGAGCAACCCCGAGCGCGGCGAGTTCCAGCGCGAGCTTCGCCAGGCAGGTCGCGTCGTGGAGTGGGCCCAGGCCAACGCCATCCTTCCGTACTCGGAGGTCTGGGCGCCCTGGACCTTCCTGATGCCCGAGGTGGCGCTGATCGGCGACGACATCCTGCGCAGCTCGCCACTGCTCCTTTACGCCCAGGTATACGGAAAGCTCGACGAATACGCGGCCGGTGCGGTCCAGCGCCACGACTTCTTCGGCAGCGAGGTCACGCGCGAGGTTCGCGCGCTGAATCCGGGACTTGCGGCAGGAAAGCTCAAGGTAGCCCCGAAGCAGGGGGCCTATGCGAGCAACGAGATCGTGGCGCTCACCGAGACGCCGGCCGAGCTGGAGCCCGCAGCGGGAATCCTCACCGAAGGCGAGGGCAACGTGCTGTCGCACGTGCAGCTCCTTGCGCGCTCGCTCGGCATCCCGAACGTCGTGCTCGGCCCCAGCTCTTTCGCGAAGGTCCGGCCCCACGACGGCGCGCAGGTCCTGTTCGCGGTTACTCCGGGCGGAAGGGTGATCCTCAAGCCGACGTCGTCGCTGTCCGCCTCCGAGCAGGCTGCCTGGGCGGAGTACACCAAGAACGACAGCCGCCGCGGCGCGAGCAGCTTCGGCACCGGCTCGGCCAAGCTCCACATCGACACCGCCAAGATCGACCTGTCGAAGAAGCTCGCCATCGACCTCGCGGACATCCGCCGCACGGACTCGGGCCGCATGTGCGGCCCCAAGGCGGCCTTCCTCGGCGAGCTCAAGCACCTGTTCCCCGACAAGGTTGCGCGCGGCATCGTGGTTCCGTTCGGGGCCTACCGGGATTTTTACGACAAGGCGCCGGTGGCGATTCCCGAATCGCTGCGCGGCGCCGGCCTGGCCACCGCGGGTGAGCCTCTCAAGGGCTTCGTCGAGAAGACGTTCGCCGAGTTCTTCGACCGCATGATCCCGGCCGGCAAGGAGCCGCGCGAGCTGACCGCGTGGATCTCGCCGCGTCTCGAGGTCATCCGGCATTCGATCCAGTCGACGCCGCTGCCCGCGGAGCTGCGCGCGAGCATCCGTGACGGGCTCGACAAGGCGGGGCTCCTCACCGGGCCCGGCAAGACACAGACGGTCGGCTGTTTCGTGCGCAGCGACACCAACGTCGAGGACCTCGACAGCTTCAACGGCGCGGGTCTCAACCTGACGCTCTTCAACATGGGATCGCTCGACGACATCTACAAGGCGCTGCAGGAAGTGTGGGCATCGCCGTTCTCGCTGCGCTCGTTTTCGTGGCGGCAGACGGTGATCGACCAGCCGCTGTGGGTGCTGCCGTCGGTCGTGATCCTCGAGTCGGTTCCGTCGGACAAGTCGGGTGTGCTCGTCACCTGCGACATCGAGACCGGCGATCCGACCAAGATGACGATCGCGACTTCCGAAGGTGTCGGCGGGGCAGTGGACGGTACGTCCGCCGAGACGCTGCTGTGGTCGCCGGGCGGCACGGAGCTTCTCACTCTCTACAAGTCGCCGTGGAAGAACGCGCTGATTCCCGGCGGCGGCAGCCACGTCGTCGCGGCCAGCGGCAAGGACGTGGTGCTTTCGCCGAAAGAGGTCGAGGAGCTCGTGGCGGCCGGCAAGGCCGTGGCGACCAGGCTCGAGCCCGCGCGCGATTCGACGGGGAGGGCGCGGCCGTGGGACATCGAGTTCGGCTTTTCGGCGGGCAAGCTCTGGCTCTTCCAGTCGCGGCCCTTCATCGGCAACGAAAGCGTGAAGAACGTGCCGGCCCTGGCCATCCTCGATGGGGCTGCCGTCAAGGCGGCGGCCAAGGACAAGCTCTCGATGAGTGAGGTGCTACGATGATGCGTCCCGCTGCTGCGCTGCTCTGCCTGCTCGCTGCCTTCCCGCCCGCTTCCGCGTTCGCGCAGGAAAGCACGAAGTGGGACGGCTCGGAGCCTGCGCCGGGGATTTTCTTTCACTGGTACGAGCCGTCGTTCTACACGGGCTTTGCGCCGCGCACGCAGGATGCGTCGCGGCTGCACCTCGAGCTCGGCCGCGGCAGCCAGCAGCGCGTCACGGTCGTGCTCGGCGATGCGGAGCTCGACAACTACCTCGGCGACCTCGACGCACGGCACAAGCTCTACCAGGAGCTGATCGACAGGAAGATCATCACCCTTACGACGAACATGGAGTACGAGAAGTTCGTGGCGGGGCTGGAGTCGCAGAAGGTCGGCTCGCTAGTCGCCGGGCGCTCGTCGATGAACGCGCAGGAGTACCGCAACAAGGCGGTCGAAGTGATGAGCGCGCTCAACCCGGAGCGCGTCTTTCGCATCCGCATGCCGATGGCGACGGTGGCTTCGCGCTGGCATGCGGCTCTCGCTTCGGTCGGCGACGGCAAGAACGCCAGGCTGGACGCAGCGAACGCGGCCCTGCCGGAGCGGCTCAACCTGATCGAGCTGTCGCCCGCCGTAGACGCTGCCTTGACGAAGGCGATGTCGGCCGCGTCCGGCGGCGCGGATTCGTCACAGTTTCGCGCCGAGACGGCCGCGTTCCTCACCGCTGCGTCGAACGGTCACTACCGCGCGACGGCGGATGCGGTGGAGGCCGTCGAGTTCACGGCGATCTACCCGGCGGGCACGATCGACGCGTTCACGACCTACAAGGGCGAGAAGGTTCCGGAAGTCGGCGTCACGGGCGTTTGGCCGCTGATCCGGCGCGAGAAGGGGCGCGGGCAGCTGGGCATGGTGGACTATCTGTCCACCAATCCCGGCTACGGGTTCATTCCGCTGTTCGGGTACCAGTACGCGGGCGGGATTTCCTACAACGCCTTCCACAACGCGGGCGTGCGCTGCCAGCTCAACAACACGCCGTTCCTGCCGGCCGAGTGGCGCAACGTGAAAAGCGAACGTGACGGCAAGCCGATGCAGAACCTGTGGGCGGTCGGGCGCGGCCCGTCGTCGCACGGCTGCACGCGGCTTCCTTCGGGCCACATGACCGAGCTGCGCCAGATCGCTCCGAGCGAGAACGAGACGCTCACGAAGGTGAGAAACTTCCGCAACCCCGTCGGCTGCTACGACCTGTTCGACCTCGACGGTACCGGAAACGCCAAGGTGATGGGCGTGCAGTACTACCTCGCGTACAAGAGCCACGAGCACCTGCCGGTCAAGGCCTACGCCTCGAACAAGCGCGAGCCGTTCTATCGGTGGCTCTACGGTTCGAACATCGAGATGGGGCCGATCGGCGGCGCGCGTATCAAGGACGTCCCGGTCTGCCGCTTCGTCGGGCTGAAAAAGGCGGAAGAGAGGGCGACGTTGCAGAACGTGCCGCTGCACGAGGCGAAGTACCAGCCGGATCAGATCCAGTTCTACCTGCTGAAGCCGGCGAGCTTCGAGAGCGGGCCGGGGTTTCACTTCAACCGGGAGATCCGGAAGGTGGGGGCGGGGCATGTGCTGGATCGGAAAGTTCTTTTCCTGAACTGAACGCTCGACAATTGGTAGAGGAACGGCGAGGCGCTGGTATTCGCTTCGCTCATCGCGGAAATGGAAGGCCGATTCGCTGACGATCGGGAGGTCGCTGCAGGTCTCGCTTTGCGGTTGGATCTGCACGAAGTCCTTCCGCTCAGACTTCGACAGGTTCCTGGATAGTCGCTCGCAAGCCTCGCACAGTCCGCAATTACATACGGAACACGAAACTATGTTCCTACCTCGCCCACGGCGGCCTCTTCGCGCCGCCGAACGGGTTGGGCGGTTGCGGTAACACGGCGGTGTTGCCGACGAGTTGGTATCCCCGTCGCGTATACTCCTCGTCAAAGAAGTAGTACCAGGGTGAAGGAGCACGTTTCTGCCACTTAAGCGCTTCGGTAAGAATGCGAGAGGAAAACGGGACAAATAGCGCGCCGACGTTCGCAAAGAAATCCGGGCACAGTGCATCCCTCAGCCTGCAATTGTTCAGGTTGACACCGACTAGTCGGCAACCCTTCTCGACCGCCGTCTCGACCTCGTCCTTTACGAACACGGTCTTCGTATGAGTGTCATTGCCAATGAGCAGGACGAAAGTGTCGATGCGGCGGATTCTTGCGGCGCATACGGACCGAATGTAGTTGGGCCTCTGCGAGTGGATGGCCTCGTCCAGTTGGAAGTCGGCGAAGTTGAAATCGATGTGTTCGTGAGCTTTCCAGGCGCACATCAGGTCGTATCGCCGTTTGTCCGCGCT
>CAYYVZ010000375.1:0-4659 GCA_964475235.1 uncultured Myxococcales bacterium
GCAGCGTCACGCGCCTGACCATGTGCCATGCGCGCGCGCCGTCGCTGACGGCAGCTGTCTCCTCCTCGTCGCCGATGGCTTCCATCACCGGGATGAGCTCGCGTGCGACGAACGGCATCGTCACGAACGCTGTCGCGAGGATGAGGCCGGGCGTCGCGAACAGGATCTTGATGTCGTGCTCGCGCAGCCACTCGCCGAGCAGGCCCTGAAGCCCGAAGATCAGCACAAAGATCAGGCCGGCCACGACCGGCGAGATCGCGAACGGCAGGTCGATGATCGAGATCAGGAACGCGCGTCCGGGGAAGCGGAAGCGCGCAATGCACCACGCCGCGGCGACGCCGAACAGCACGTTCAGAATGACCGCGACCGGCGCGACGGTCAGCGTGAGTCGGATCGCGGCGAGCGTATCCGGGTCCCCCGTCAGCGTAGTCCAGTAGGACACGGGTCCGTCCTTCAACGCTTCGTAGAAAACGTTGGCGACCGGAATCACGATCAGCCAGGTCATCACGGCCAGCGCCGCAACTGTCAGCGGCCAGCGCACGTAGGGAGAATCCTGCTGGGCCTGTCGCCCGCTACCGGGCGCAGGTTGGGCAAGCGTGCTCGGGTTAGCGCTCATCGTACTTGCTCCAGCGTTCCAGAAGGTTGATGAGCACGAGCATCGACAGCGAGATCGTCATCAGCACGACGGCGATCGCGGCTGCTTCCGCGTAGTTGAAGCTCTCGAGAGCGGAGACGATGAGGACGGGCGCGATCTCGGTCTTGAACGGGATGTTCCCCGAGACGAAGACCACCGAGCCGTACTCCCCGAGCCCGCGCGCGAACGCGAGAGCGAACCCGGTGACGACGGCCGGCAGCAGCGTCGGCGCGATCACGCGCACGAAGGTCTGCGGCCGCGTGGCCCCGAGGCACGCCGCGGCTTCTTCCATCTCCGCGTCGAAGTCCTCGAGAATCGGCTGCACCGTGCGAACGACGAACGGCAAGCCGATGAACAGCAGCACGAGCACGATCGCGAAACGCGAGTACGCACCGTGGATGCCGAGCGGAACCAGAAACTGTCCGAGCCAGCCCTTCTCGACGTAGAGACTCGAGTACACGAGCCCTGCGACGGCCGTCGGCAACGCGAACGGAAGATCGACGAGCGCGTCGAGAAAGCGCTTGCCCGGGAACTGGTACCGGACGAGCACCCACGCGACGAGCACGCCGAGCGGAACGCTGGCGAGTGCCGCCGCGAGCGACGCGCCGACCGTCAGCCCGTAGGCGGACTGTGCGCGCGGCGACCACACGGCGGCGAGGAACTCGTCCAGCGGGATTGAGCCTGCTTTCACGAAGCAGGCGGCCAGAGGAATGAAAACGAGCAGGCTCAGGTACGTCATCGTGAACCCGAGACTGAGCCGGAAACCCGGCAGGACTCTATGTGCAGCGGCAATCATGGTGCTCCTCCTCGATTGCCGCTGCTTAGCGTCCGCCGGAGTAGATCTGGTCGAAGACCTTGCCGTCCTTGAAGAAGCGTTCGTTCGCCGCATCGAAGTCCGGTGCCACGATCGTCACCGGGAAAATGTCGATCTTCGGCAGCGTCGCCAGTGCGGCGGCCGCTTCCGGCGTCGAGGGACGGTAGTGGTGCTTCGCGATCAGGGCCTGGATTTCCGGCGTGTAGAGGTAGTCCAGGTAGGCCTGCGCGATCTTGCGCGTGCCGTGGCGATCGGCGTTGCGGTCCACGATCGCGACGTGCGGCTCGGCCAGGATGCTCGCCGACGGGTAGACGATCTCGACCTCGCCGCCGGTCTCCTCGACCGACAGGTAAGCCTCGTTCTCCCAGGCGATCTGCACGTCGCCGATTCCCTTCTGCGCGAAGGTGGTCGCCGATCCGCGCGCGCCCGTGTCGAGGACCGGCGCCTTCTTGTAGATCTCGGTGACGAGTTCGAGAGCCTCGGCCTCGGTACCTCCCTTGTGAAGCACGTAGCCCCAAGCGGCGAGGAAGCTGAGCTTGCCGTTGCCCGACGTCTTCGGATTCGGCGTCACGATCTCGATCCCCGGCTTCTTCAGATCGTCCCAGTCCTTGATGCCCTTGGGGTTGCCCTTGCGCACCAGGAACACGAGCGTCGAGGTGTACGGGAGCGAACGGTTCGGAAGCTCGTTCACCCAGCCGTCGTCGATCAGTCCGGTCTTCCGGATGGCGTCCGTATCGGGGAACATGGCGAGCGTGACGACGTCGGCACCGAGGCCGTCGTTGACGGCGCGGGCCTGGGAGCCGGAGCCGCCGTGCGACTGCTTGATGTTGAGCTTGATGCCCTGCTCCTGCTCGATCTTCGGAATGAAGCGCGCGTTGACGTCCTTCCAGAGCTCGCGCGTCGGGTCGTAGGAGACGTTGAGAAACTCGACCTCTTCCGCCGCGTGCGCGTCACGAGATGGAAGCAGTCCTGTCGCGACCAGCGCCGCGGCTGCGAGCACCGCAGCCAGGCGGCGTTGGGACGTTCGGACAGTGGGCTGGTTGTCGGGCTTCATGATCCTTCTGCTCCTGTCGGTTTGCCGGCCTCTGTGGCCGGGCGTTTGTCGCCGGTGCTCCTGCGCCGGGCTGGCCGCCACGCGCGATGCGCAAGGCGGGGACTCGTTTCGGAATCGGTTCGTGGATGCGGAGTGCGGACGCGGCTGCCTGCCGCGTCAGGCCCTGTCCTCGCTGCAACACATTCGCGGGCGGGTCGGGGCGGAATGGGGGAACCAGCCGGCGCCGGGGGACCGTCCGGCAGCCGGCTGGACCAGTGCCGTCCCCTGGCGGAGAGGAGGACGCCAGAGGGACGATCGCGAGGTCAGCAAATGAGTCGTGAGGTTCTGGAGGAAACGGTTCATGGTGAAACTCTTGGCATGCGACGGAGCAAGGCCTGTGCCGCATCGGCCCCTTCTTTCCAGTCGGCTGAATTTGCTAAGAATTCCTGCTTTTACGGGGAGCACTTCACGGCGCGACCCCGTGACATCCTCCAGAGAACCGTGATTGACTCGACGGCTTGCCAGCATATTTGATGGAAGTATGCGCGCACTGACGATGGGAGACTCCCATGGATGATCACGGATCCCTGATGCAAGGAGCCTGGCGCGAAGCCTGTCTCCAGAGCGACATCGCGAGCTCGACGGCGAAGATCGGCAGCCTCATGACCCAGGCGATGCCGATCGATCACGTGGGCGTCCTCGCGATCGACTGGGCCAGGGGGCGGATTCACCGGCGCGCCGAAGGCCTCGGCGACGCCGGACGCACCAACGACCGCACGCTCTCCGAAGACGAGAAGCGCCAGCTACTCGAGTGGGCGCGCAGCGGACGCGTGCTGCATCGCCGCGACGGCGCGAGCGCGACCGACCTGGCGCTGTGCGAGCTGCTGATGCCCGCGCGCAGCAACGCCGCGTGGATGATCGGATCCCTTCGTGGAGAGGACACTCCAACCGGCGCTCTCGTCGTTCGCGCGCAGAGCGGCGCAGCCTTCGACGCACGTCACGAGCAACTGCTGGCCGCGCTGGTCGAACCGTTCGCCGCCGCGCTCGACAACGATCGCCGTCTCCACGAGCTCGCCGCCCTGCGCGAGGCGGCCGAAGCCGACAAGCGTTCGGCGCTCGCGCGCCTCGGCCGCGACGAGCTGCGCGACACCATCGTCGGCAGCGACGCGGGCCTGAGGCCCGTGATCGAGCGCGTGCAGCTCGTCGCGCGCCTCGACGTTCCCGTCCTTCTTCTCGGCGAGACCGGCACCGGAAAGGAAGTCATCGCGCGAACGATCCACGAACAGTCGTCGCGCAGCCGCGGTCCCTTCATTCGCGTCAACTGCGGTGCCATTCCTCCGGAGCTCATGGATTCGGAGCTCTTCGGCCACGAGAAAGGTGCGTTCACCGGCGCGACGGCGTCGCGCCGCGGCTGGTTCGAACGTGCCGACAACGGGACGTTGCTGCTCGACGAGGTCGGCGAGCTACCGCTTCAGGCCCAGGTCCGCCTGCTTCGCGTGCTGCAGGAAGGAAGCTTCGAGCGCGTCGGCGGCGAGCGCAGCGTGAACGTGGACGTTCGCATCGTCGCCTCCACGCACCGCGACCTTCCGGCGATGGTGCAGAACGGCGAGTTCCGCCAGGACCTCTGGTACCGCATTGCAGGATTTCCGATCGTGCTGCCGCCGCTGCGCGAGCGGCGCGAAGACATCCCGGCCCTTGCCGCGCACTTCGTGGAGAAGGCCGCGCGGCACTTCGGCCTGAAAGCCGTACGGCTGACGGCCGACGACCTCGAGATGCTGGCCGCCTACGACTGGCCGGGCAACGTGCGCGAGATGAGCTCGGTTCTCGATCGTGCGGCCATCCTCGGCGACGGCGAGACGCTCGAAGTCGCAGCCGCGCTCGGCACCCCGGATCCGCGGCTCGCTCGCCGCGGCGGATCGGCCGCCTCGGCCACGGCGCCCAAGGGGCGCTCGGCCCTCGACGATGCGATGCGCAAGCACATCGAGTCCACGCTGCGCGCGTGCCACGGTCGCATCGAAGGCAAGGGCGGGACCGCAGACCGGCTCGACATCAATCCACACACGTTGCGCGCACGCATGCGCAAGCTCGGCATCGCCTGGAAGCGCTTCCGCGACTCCGGCGACGACTGAAATCGGGGACGGATCTGAATTGTTCGGGGATCGTCCCGATCCCCGAACA
>CAYYVZ010000376.1:0-4626 GCA_964475235.1 uncultured Myxococcales bacterium
TCTCATGCGCTGGTTCAAGGGCAACTACTGCGCGACCGACGCCGACAGGCTCGATCCGCGGGCTTCGCCGCTGCGATCGAGCGATCTCGCCGGGCTGCCTCCGGCTTTTCTCATGACGGCCGGTTACGATCCGCTGCGCGACGAAGGCAAGGCCTACGCGCAGCGTCTCCTCGAGGCCGGCGTGGACGTCGAGTACCGCAATTACGACAGTCTCATTCACGGGTTCATCTCCATGGCCGGGGTGGTGCGCGAAGCCGGCCGCGCGTTCGACGACGCGGTGGCGGCGCTTCGCATCGGCCTCGGCGTGGACCGCTGACCGTCCGGGCCGTCGATCGCGCGTGACGGGGGCTGCCGTGACTCGCCCGCAGTTTTTCCAGGAATCCCGATGACCGACCTCGAAGTTTTTCGCCGCGAAGCGCGGGAGTGGCTCACGGCAAACTGTCCGGCTTCGCTCGTAGGCCGCGAATCGACGCCGTTCGACGGCGTGTGGGGCGGCAAGCGCTACCGCTGGGACAACGCCGACGAGAAGCTCTGGCTCGACCGCATGGTCGAAAAGCGCTGGACGGCGCCGGGCTGGCCTGTCGAATACGGAGGGGGCGGGCTCGACGAGGACCGCGCGCGGATCGTGCGCGAGGAGATGGCCCGCGCAAAGGTTCCGCCTCCGGTCGTCGGGTTCGGCCTGACGATGATCGGCCCCGCGCTGCTCGCCTTCGGCACCGACGACCAGAAGCGCGAGCACCTTCCCGGAATTACGTCGGGGCGTATCCGCTGGTGCCAGGGCTACAGCGAGCCCGGCGCGGGCTCCGACCTTGCGGGGCTGCGTACGGCCGCGGTGCGCGACGGCGACTGCTTCGTCGTGGACGGTCAGAAGTGCTGGACGTCGTACGCCGACGAATCCGACTGGATGTTCCTGCTCGCGCGCACGAATCCCGCGGCGAAGAAGCAGGCCGGCATCACGTTTCTGCTGCTCGACCTCGACACGCCCGGCGTCACGATCCGGCCGACGCTGCTCATCAGCGGGAAGTCGCCGTTCTGCGAGTCGTTCTTCGACGGCGTGCGCATTCCGGTGGCGAACGTCGTGGGCGGCATCGACGGCGGCTGGACGGTCGGCAAGGCGGTGCTCGAGTTCGAGCGATCGACGCACGGCGAGGTGTTCAGCACGGCGGGGACGGCCGAGGAGAGTCCGCTGGTGGCGGCGGCGCGGCGATACGTGGCGTTCGAGAATGGACGGATCCGTGACGCGTCGCTGCGCGGCGAGATCGCGCAGAGCGAGATGGACCGGCGCTGCTTCGAGATGACGATCGGCCGCATTCACGCCGAGCGCAGGCCGGGCGAGAAGCCCGGAGCCGAGAGCTCGCTGCTCAAGTGGTACGCGTCCGAGTTCAACATGCGCCGCCAGCACCTGCTCACGCAGATCGCCGGCCCGCAGGCCCTCGGCTGGGAAGGCGAGGGCTTCGACGAAGACGAGCTCGCCGCGACGCGCGACTGGCTGCGCTCGCGCGGCAATTCCATCGAAGGCGGCACCAGCGAGATCCAGCTCGGAGTGGTCGCCAAGCGAATCCTGGGGCTGCCCGACTGAAATCGGGATCCGTCCCCGATTTCCGGAGAAGACGATGGCTGCGCGAAAGACTCCGGCAGGAATCCTCGTCAGGCGCATTTCGTTCTCGTACCCGGACGACCTTTCCGCGCACTGGCACCCTGCGAAGCGCGAATGGAGCCAGATGGTCAACGCGGCGTCGCTGCTGATGCCGTACCTCGAGCCCTACCTGATCGAAGCGATTCGCGACGGCCTGCCGCACATCACCGACCCCGTGCTCGCCGAGGAAGCGCGCGGCTACATGGGGCAGGAGGCGCATCACTACAAGCAGCACCGGCGCTTCAACGAGCTTCTGCTCGCCGAGGGCGGCGGCTACGAGTCGCTGCGCGAGTACGAGAAGACGCTCGAAGCCGACTACGAGTCGTTCCGTCGCGAGCGCACCCTCGAGTTCCACCTCGCCTATGCGGCCGGCTTCGAGACGATGGCGCTCGCGATCGGGCACATGCTCATCAACGGACGCGAGTATTTCTTCAAGGGCGCCGATCCTGCCGTGTCGTCGCTCGTGCTCTGGCACTTCGTCGAGGAGCTCGAGCACAAGCACGCCGCCTTCGACGTCTACCAGCATGTCGTCGGGAGGTACGGCCTTCGTATCCGCGGCCTGATCTTCGCGATGTACCACACGCTGTCGCGCACGCGGCGGGCCTACGTGATGCTGCTCAAGCGCGACGGGCTCTGGGGGCGCTGGCGCACGCGGCTCGCGTTGAAGCTCGTGCTCGCGAAGGTTTTCGTGGACACGCTGCCTTGGATCCTCGAAAGCATGCTGCCCTGGCACAGGCCGTCGCGCTTCGACGATCCGGCGTGGGCGAAGGACTGGGTTTCGCTCTACGACGCGGGCAGCGACTCGCTCATCCAGCTCGACACGACCCGCATTCAGCTCGAGCCTTCGGCGATGCTCGCGCCGGCGGCGAGCGCATGACGCCGGCTGCCACGAAAGGGGACACGACGATGACCACCATGCCCGAGCGCCTGCGCGCGCTGCTCTTCCTCAACGGCTTCGGCCTCTTCGTCTCCGCGATCATGTCGGGCTGGGCCTGGTTCTTCTCCCTTCTCGGCCGCATCGTGCTGTGGCCGATCCCTGGCAGCATCGCCATCCAGATCCCGCGCGACGACCGCGGCTGGCGCATGGCCCACATGGAAGGCATCACGCAGGGGCTTCTGCTGATGGCGCTCGGCCTCGGCGGCGCGTGGGTTCTTCTCAGCGAGCGCGGTCATCGCGTGCTGTTCTGGTCGGCGCTGGTCACGGCGTGGCTGTTCACGCTTCCGACAATGCTGCACCCGCTGTTCGGAACGCGCGGCCTCGAGTTCGGCGGCGGGCCGTTCAAAGGCGGCCTCGCCAACGACATCCTCTATATCGTCGGCTGGCCGCCGGTCGTGTGCGTGCACGTGATGCTTGCGCTGACGATCGTCGGCGTGGTGCGCTACCTCAGAACAGTGGAGTGAAGAAGCGATGGCCGGGATGTCGTCGCTCGCAGGCGCAGCTCACAACATCGCACATCATGCCGCCAGCGGCCTGAGCTACGTTTCGCCGCACCTTGCGCAGGCGTTGAGAGCTGAGGGCCGAATGCTCGGTGCCGGTCGATCAACCCCCTTTGCGCAGCGTTGTTGAACCGCAAAAAGCCGGTCCGTCCGCAGTAGGCGGTGTTTCCAACCTGGAGGGTAATCCATGCAATTCGGAAAAATCATGTTCACTATCGGGCTCTCGATCTGGATGGCCGGGAGCGCACTCGCGGCCGATCCCGCGATTACCTGCCAGGCGACGAAGAACCAGATCTCGGGAAAATACGCCGCCTGCCTGCAAAAGGCGCAAGCCGGTCTCGTCAAGAACGGCGACTCCATCAAGTACGCAGAGGCGGCCTCGAAGTGTTTGACGAAGTTCACCGACGCCTGGTCGAAGGCGGAAACGAAGGCGGCCGACGGCGGCCTGCCGTGCGTCGACACGCACGTTGTCCCCACGCCCGTCGTGACCTTCATCGACGACTGCATGGACTGCGTCGCCTCGCAGCTCCTGAACGGCATCCCCGGCGCGTGCAAGTGCCAGATCTGCGAGGCCGGCGGCGTACCCGTCGGCGGCGCGTGCTGGTACTTCGGTGCATCGAACGAGAGCTGCGACACCACCTGCGCGGCGGCAGGCCTCGTCTACGACGACTCGACGCTTGTCTACGCGGGCAGCGCCGGAGCCTCTTTCGCTCAATGCGACCAGGTTCTGTCGGCACTCGGCGCGCCGGCGACCACGTTCGGCGACGGAACCTGCGCCAACGCACTCGGGTGCTTCTATCAGAACGCCGGGGCTGGCCGGGTGCGGTGCACCAGTCCAGACACCACCTCCAGCGGTGTGACCCTCACCGGTCAGCGAGCCTGCGCCTGCCAATAGCGGCGTAGGACCGGGCGGACTTCCGCATCGCTTCGAGCGGGTGCGGAAGTTCGCCGGGGCGATCCGTCTGACGATGCCTGCGATGAGGCGAAAGTGCGTCGGCTTCGCCGGATCAGCGCCGCCGCTGCATCGCCGAGCGCATTCTGCATGCCCGCACTGGAGCGGGTGCAGGCTGCTGCTCGCTGAATGGGCGGCCGCTATCGAACCCTTCGACAGGAAGGGCAACGGATTCGATCGTAGAAGGCTTCCGGCTGCCCGCCGCTTCCCGCGCGTCAGAGCGTGCGGACGACGACTCGTTCGAAACTCACCTTCTCGATGACGGCCAGGACATCTGGACGGTGCAGGAACTCCTCGGCCACAAGGACGCCAGCACGACGATGACCTGCACTCACGTCCTCGCCCGCGAGCCGGCCAGCGTTCGACGCCTAGCCGACAGACTGCACTTCAGCCGGTGATATGCTGACCGGCCTATCGGGGCGCGTTGCCCGGCGTCACCGTCAAGTCCGCAACAGGGATGGGCTTCCTTCCGGCGAGCCGGCGACGCAATATACTGACCGATCCGCAACATCGTTGGGATACGCGGATCAAGAGATTTGTGAGTTAGAAGGCTAGTGAAAGTTGCGGCGAACTGTTCCGATGTCAGCCGCTCGTTAGGCTC
>CAYYVZ010000377.1:0-4600 GCA_964475235.1 uncultured Myxococcales bacterium
CGGTTCCCGGTCAGTGCCAGGTCGATCCCCGAGGGGCGAACGACCGGCCCGGCCAGCGCGACGTGACGAAGTTCTGCGTCGAGTACGGAGCCGGCTCGCCGTGGGATCTGCACACCGTCGTCCAGCTCGACGAGACCACCCTGCAGGGCGCGAACACGATGGATTCGTGCCTGCTCTTCAACACGGACGCCGATCCGTTCGCGAACCTCGCCCTCTGCGTGACGCTCGGAAGCGGCGGCGTTTCGCAGGGCAATCGCACGGAGCTGCGAAGCGTGCGGCTGCTGACCTGCGACGATACCAAGGCGAACAAGTGCATGGGCTCCGTTCCCGTGGCCGGGCCTTACGACACCGTCTGCGAGGTGAGTCACCCCGACGACGATCCGTTCAGCCCGGCGGCCGTCGACGGGCCGGGCGACGACTACCCCTACGACTCGAGGATCAACTGCGCGGTCGACCTCGACGACTTCGGCGTCGCCGGGGCGTCGGCGTCCCTGCTTCTCGACGGCTGCTCGTACCCGTCGCAGCAGCCGAACTCGGACGAGGACGACTGCATCCTCTACTCGTCCTGCTCGAACGCAGGCCAGTGCGACGACGGCAACCCGTGTTCGCACGACGCCTGCGATGCCAGCGGCGTCTGCACGCACGCGGCGAACCCCGCGGCAGCCTGCAGCGACGGGCTCTATTGCGACGGAGCCGAGAACTGCAGCGCGCTGGGCTTCTGCGAGTCTGCCGGCGAGCCGGTGACCTGCGACGACGGGATCGACTGTACGATCGACGATTGCGACGAGTACGAGGATCGCTGCATCAACGATCCGCGTTCCTCGATCTGCGACGACGCACGGTACTGCAACGGAGTGGAGGCATGCGACGGGGCGCTCGGCTGCGTCGCGGGTTCCCCGCCCGACTGCCGCGATGCGGTCGCCTGTACGACGGAATCGTGCGACGAGGAAACGGATTCGTGCACGCACGCTCCCGTCGACGCGGCATGCGACGACTCGAGGCACTGCAACGGCAGCGAGATTTGCGACGCGCTCGCCGGCTGCATCGCCGGGGTTGCACCGGTCTGCAACGACGGCGTGGAGTGCACGGTCGATTCCTGCGACGAGTCGATGGACCGCTGCCGCGCCGACGCCGACGACTCGGCGTGCGCCGACGGGCTGTTCTGCAACGGCGATGAAGCCTGCGACGCGGAGGCAGGGTGCGTGGCCGGAGCCGCGCCCGACTGCGACGACGGGATCGGCTGCACGGCGGACTCCTGCGACGAAAGCGCCGACCTTTGCGAACACGCGGCCGACGACACGTCGTGCGGCGACGGCGACTACTGCAACGGGGTCGAGACCTGCGACGCGGCGTCCGGCTGCCAGCCGGGAGCCGAGCCCTGCGAGCCGCCGGCCGTCTGCGACGAGGAGCAGGAGCGTTGCGTGGGATGCCTGTCGGATCTCGAGTGCGACAACGGCGTGTTCTGCGACGGGCCCGAGACCTGCAACCTGGGGACCGGGACCTGCCAGCCGCCGGTGCCCGTGGACTGCGACGACGGCGTCCTCTGCACGCTGGACGCCTGCGACGAGGCGAGCAGGGCCTGCGTACGCGAGCCGAACGACGCCCTGTGCAACGACGGAGAGTTCTGCAACGGCGTCGAGCGCTGCGACACGCTCGCCGGCTGCGAGGCCGCTCCGGCTTCGCCCTGCGACGACGGGGTCGAGTGCACCGTCGACACCTGCGAAGAACGAATCGATCGCTGCACGCACCGCGAGGACGACGGCCTCTGCGACGATGGCCGCTTCTGCAACGGACGCGAAACCTGCAGTGCGGCGGTCGGATGCGAGGAGGGAGAGGAAGCCACCTGCGAGGCCGATCGCTACCACTGTTCGATCGAGTCCTGCGACGAAGCGGCCGATGCCTGCACGAGCGATTTCACCCGCTGCATCTGCGGCGACTTCGAGCGGACGGGGCTCGAGCAGTGCGATCCGCCGGCGCGCGCCGGAACCTACGAAGACTGCAACAACCTGATCGACGACGACGCGGACACGCTGGCCGACTGCGTCGACCCGGACTGCGATCCGGGTTCACCGCGCGGCGACGTCTGCGACGAGTCCTGTCGCGTGGACACGCTGTGCGGCCGCGTGGCGTCGGACCCCGCGACGATCAAGTTCGATCGCCACGGCGGCCCCGACTCGCTGTGGATCCACGGACGCTTCCCCGTCGACACGCTTCCGGATCCGGTGGCCGAGGGCTTCGAGATCGAGATCTCCAACGACGTGCAGCCGATCTACGTGGCTTCGCTCGCTCCCGGCGATCTCAGGGTCAACGCCGCCGACGGCCGTCGCTTCCAGTTCGTGGACCGGGAGGCCCGCGTGCTGGCGGCCGACAGCGCCCGCGGCGGGCTGGCGCTCGTCAGCCTCGCGATTCGCGAGATGGAGGGCCGGACCTGGCTGGCCTTCCGGGTGCGCGCGCACGCGGATTTCTCGGCCGCGACCAGGCGACGGATGAGCTCGCAGGTGTCCGTCGGCGGCCAGGTGGGCGCGCTCACGCAGAACTGGTCTGCGAAGCGTCGCGTGTGGTTCCTGAGGCAGCGCGACTTCTAGCCTCCCCCGGCTGTCGCGTTGCCCGGGATGGCGGGCCGCGCCGGATTCTCCGGCGCGGCCTTGCTTTCTTCCTCTATGCCGCGCGGGCGTTCGTCGCCCTGCCCACGCCGACGAGGAGCTTCACCGCATCCGTCAGCCCGTCGACCGTCAGCGGGTACATCGGAAAGACGCGGCGCAGAACGCGCGTCGTGTGGGTACGCTCCCACGTCTTTTGAGGCTCGGGGTTGAGCCAGACGCTGCGGTCGAAGTGTTCGTGCAGACGGTGCATCCAGTCGATGCCCGGCGTCGCCGTCGTCACGCGCGGGTCGATGCCGCCGTAAGGCTCGAGCAACTCGGCCGGATGCATGGCCGCATCGCCCACGATCATGAGCTTCCAGAACGACTGGTGGTTCTTGAGGACCTGCGTCGTCGGAATCGCCGACGCGCGCGTCAGTCGCGCGCTCGTGTAGACGTGGTCGTAGATGCAGTTGTGGAAGTAGTAAGCATCGAAGGCCTTGAGGCCGCGCTGCTCGTGCAGGGCAGTGAGCAGGCGGCTCACCGGTTCGAACCACGGCGACATCGTGCCGCCGACGTCCATGAGCAGCAGCACCCGCACGTCGTTCTTGCGCGGAGCGCGGAAGACCATCTCGATCTCGCCGGCGTTGCGGCAGGTCTCGTCGATGGTCTCGTCGATGTCGAGCTCGGTCGCATTGCCGTGGCGCGTGAGCTGGCGGAGCCGCCTCAGCGCAACCTTGAGCTGGCGTACGTCGAGGCGCACGTCCGTGCGGTAGTCTTCGAAGTGACGCTCCTCGGCGACTTTCATCGCGGAGCGGCTGCGGCCCGGGCCGCCGACGCGAATGCCGGTCGGGTGGACACCGCCGTGACCGTACGGGGAGCGACCGCCGGTGCCGACCCACTTGTTGCCGCCGTCGTGGCGCTCGTCCTGTTCGGCGAGGGTTTCGAGGAAGCGGCGCATCAGCTCGTCGCTGGAGAGGCGCTCGAGCTCGGCGAGCTGTTCGGGCGTGAGCTGGGGGAAGTCCTTCGCGTTCTTCAGCCAGTCGAGAACGTCTTCGGCGATCGAGTCGAGGCTTCCTTCGACGCCCTCGAAGACCTTCGCGAAGACACGGTCGAACGCGTCGAAGTGGCCCTCGTGCTTGACGAGACAGGCGCGCGACAGGTGATAGAAGCGCTTGAGGCTCGAGCCGTGGAGGCCCTTGGTGACGGCCTCCATGAGCATCATCCATTCCTGCGTTCCGACGGGGACGCCGGCGTCGCGGAGGCCGTAGAACAGATTTAGAAACATCCCACCTAGCCCTGTCTCATCCGTCGCGCTTCGCGCTCCTTACGGAAAGGAACTGGACTCGCCCCTCACCAGTTCGGGGCTCACTGTTTGTACCTTGGCCCGAGATCGGCCCAGCTGTTGGGGTAGCTGCCGCCCTGCTTCGAGTAGCGCTTGAGCGCCTCGGAGTCCTGCTCGGTCTTGAGCAGGCTGCCGACGAAGGGAATGTGCTGCTCGATGACGTCGGCCGACATGCCGGCGCGCCCGAGCGCCGCGATCCAGTCGATGAGCTCCGACGTCGACGGCTTTTTCCGCAGCTCCGGCTGCTCTCGCAGCCAGTAGAACTTGAGCAGGCACTGGTCGAGCAGCACGGCGTCGAGGTTCGGATGGTGCACGGCGACGATGCGCTTCATCAGATGCACGTCCGGGAACTCGATGTAGTGGAAAATGCAGCGGCGAAGGAACGCGTCGGGCAGCTCCTTCTCGTTGTTCGACGTGATGAGCACGATGGGGCGTTGCGCGGCCGCGATCTCGTCGCCCGTCTCGGTGACGGTAAAACGCATCTCGTCGAGCTCGTGCAGCAGGTCGTTCGGAAACTCGAGGTCGGCCTTGTCGATCTCGTCGATCAGAAGGACGCGGCGATCCTCCGCGGCGAAGCAGCGGCCGACCGGTCCCATCTTGATGTAAGCGCGGATGTCGGAGACGTCGGCGCCGCCGAAGCGGCTGTCGTTCAGGCGCTGCACGGTGTCGTACACGT
>CAYYVZ010000378.1:0-4572 GCA_964475235.1 uncultured Myxococcales bacterium
AGAGGAACGTGACGATCGTCATCACGACGGCAGAGATGACGATTCCCCACTCCGCGCCGAAGAAGACGACGAAAGGAACGGCGGCCACGGTCGCACCGAGGATGCTGACGATGTTGCTGCCGAGCAGGATCGTAAACAGCAGCCGCGAGGTCGAAGAGACGAGGTCGCGCACGGCCAGGGCGGAGGGCCCGTGGCGCTTGTCGATGTCCTCCTCGATCTCGTGCTCGCGGACCCGCATCAAGGCGGTCTCGGCAGCAGAGAAGAACGCAGACAGACCGACACAGATGAGAACGATGACCAGCGCTGTGAGTGCACTCATGAAGGGCACGCATTCTATGGGCGGCCCGAGAGCACTTGCAAAGTCGTCCGCCGAGCTGCGCATGGCGCGCAATTCTTCTTGGAAGTCGAACTGTTGCGGGAGAAGAGTTGGTGCGAGGCGGGGGACTTGAACCCCCACGACCTTTCGGCCACTAGGCCCTCAACCTAGCGCGTCTGCCAGTTCCGCCAGCCTCGCATTGCTTCGTACGGTTGCCGGAGCGCGACGTTTGTAGGGCTCGCCGCGGTCACGGTCAACCTGCTCGAATCGACCTCTTTTTGCTCGCTTCCCAGCGAACGTCAGTGCGCTGGCGCTTCCGCTGCAGGCGGTGTTGCGCTCGGCGTGGCCGCCGGCGGTGCGCTTCCCGAGGCGCCGCCGGGTGCAGCGGCATTCGGAGCCGCAGGCGCGCTGCCCGGCGCCGGAGCGGCAGGCGCAGCAGGCGCCGCGGACGGCGGCGTCGAGGCGGGCGCGTCTGTCGGCGAAGCCGCTGACGGCGCGGTTGCAGCAGGAGGCGTCGCCGCCGGAGCGGCGGGCGCTGCCGCCGGTGCACTGTCGCTCGCGGCAGGGGCCGCGGCGTCGGGCGCGGCAGCGGGGGCCGAGCCGGGCGTCGCGGGAATCGTAAGCGGCTGTGCCGCGGGTGTGGCCGCGGCAGCCGGAGGCGATGACGCCGGAACGTCGCTCGCAACCGGCGAGCTCGTCGAGGCCTGCGGCGGCGCCGCGAGCGGCTCGGGCGTGCTGTCGAAGACCGAAGCGCGGCGCGCGGATGCGACGGCAAGGAAGAGCGCGCTCGTCAGGAAGAGGACGGCCGTGATCGTGGTCATGCGCGCGAGCGGGTTCGTTGCGCTGCCCGATCCGAACATCGGCGTGCTGGCGCCGCCGAAGGCCGCGCCCATGTCGGCGCCGCGGCCCGCCTGCAGGAGCACGACGAGGATCAGCACGACGCACGCGATCACGTGGATGGTGACGAGAAGAGTGGTCACTTGGTGGACTCCTGAGCCGTGGAGGCTCCTGCGGTGAAATGAACGATTCGAAGAAAGTCGTCGGCAACGAGGCTCGCTCCGCCGACGAGCGCGCCGTCCACGTCGGGACAGGCCATGAGCTCGTCGATGTTGCCCGGCTTCACGCTGCCGCCGTAAAGCACCCTCACTCTGTCCGCGATGCCCTTCGGTGCAACCTCGCGCAGCACGGCGCGGATGTGGGCGTGGACTTCCTGGGCTTGCTCGGGGGTCGCGGTGCGGCCCGTGCCGATGGCCCAGACGGGCTCGTAGGCGACCACGAGGATCTCGAGGGCCTCGGCAGAGAGGCCGACGAGTCCGTGGCGAACCTGGGTCTCGACCACCTGCATGGTGGCGCCCGCGTCGCGCTGCTGGAGGGACTCACCCACGCAGACCACGGGAACGAGCCCGGCCGCGTGGGCGGCGTTGGCTTTCTTGGCGACCGTGTAGTCGGTCTCGCCGAAGAACTGGCGTCGCTCGGAGTGGCCGACGATCGCATAGCGGCAGCCGGTGTCGGCGACCATCGAAGCCGAGACTTCGCCGGTGAAGGCTCCCGACTTTTCCCAGTAGAGGTCCTGGCAGCCGACGGCGACCGGCGAGTTGGCGACGGCTTCGACCGTCTCGCGCAGCACAGGGAAGGGCGGGGCGATCATGACGTCGCGGCCGGTGAGGCCGCGGCAGCCGCGCGCAACCGCGGCGGCGAGGTCGCGCGCCTCGGCCCGCGTCCCGGCCTGTAGCTTCCAGTTGCCGGCGAGGAGGGGAGTTCTCACTACGCCGCCGCTCCCGCGGCGCTCTTCCTGTCGAGCGCAGCGACGCCGGGCAGCTCGCGGCCCTCGAGGAACTCGAGCGATGCGCCGCCGCCGGTGGAAACATGGGTGACTTCGGAGGAACGGCCGGACTTGGCGAGCGCGGCGACCGAGTCGCCGCCGCCGATCACGCTGTGCGAGTGCGAATCGGCGACCGCGTTGGCCACGGCCATCGTCCCCGACGAGCACGAGTCCCACTCGAACACGCCCATCGGGCCGTTCCAGAAAATCGTCTTCGCTTCGAGCAGGATGCCCCGGAAGATCTCGCGCGTCTTCGGCCCGATGTCGAGGCCCATGTAGCCGGTGTCGATGGCCTCGCCGCTCGTTGTCTCGACCGGAGCGGTTTCCTTGAACTCGCGTGCGACGACGTGGTCCACCGGAAGCGCGATGCGAATGCCGCGCGACGCCGCGTCGGCAAGAAGATCGCGCGCGAGGTCGATGTTGTCGTCGTCCACCATCGACGCGCCGACAGGAATGCCCTTCGTGTGGAGGAACGTGTAAGCCATCGCGCCTCCGACGATCAGCGTATCCACCTTGTCGAGCAGATTGCGCATCAGCTTGATCTTGTCGCCGACCTTCGCGCCGCCGACGACGGCGACGAAGGGACGCGGAGGCTTGTGCAGGAGGCTGCCGAGCGCGGCGACCTCCTCGAACATCAGGTAGCCCGCACCGCAGTCCTTCACGTAGTCGGCGATGCCGGAAGTGGAAGCGTGAGCGCGGTGCGCGGCGCCGAACGCGTCGTTCACGTAGACGTCGCAGAGCGCCGCGAGCGCCTTCGCGAAGGCGGGGTCGTTCTTTTCCTCCTCGGCGTGAAAGCGCAGGTTTTCGAGCAGCACGACTTCGCCCGGCTTCATCGCGTCGATGTGCCTGTGCACTTCGGCGCCGATGCAGTCCGCGAGCAGCGCAACCGGCACGCCGATCTCTTCGGAAAGCTGCACGGCGATGGGGCCGAGAGAGTACTCGGGCGCGGGCTTGCCCTTGGGACGCCCGAGGTGCGATGCGAGGATCACCTTCGCGCCCTTCTGCATCGCGTAGAGGATCGTCTTCTTCGCGGCGCGGATACGCGTAGCGTCGGTGATGCGGCCGTTCTTGACCGGCGCGTTGAAGTCCACGCGGATGAAGACGCGGCGTCCCTCGAGGGGCAGTTGCTCGATGCTCTTCAAGACCTCGGGTCCGCCGTCACAGGCTCGTCGCCATTTGTCTAGAGGTTCTTCGCCATCATGGCGATCACGTCGCCCATGCGCGCGGAGAAGCCCATCTCGTTGTCGTACCACGAAAGGATCTTCGCGAAGCCGGGCTCGAGAACCTTCGTGACCGGCGCGTCGAAGATCGACGAGTGCCGGTTGCCGTTGAAGTCGCACGAGACGAGCTCTTCGTCCGAGTACTGGAGGACGCCCTTCATCGGCCCGTCGGCCGCAGCCTTGACGGCGGCGTTGATCTCTTCGGCGGACGGCTTCTTCTCCGACTCGAACGTGAGATCGACGACCGAGACGTTCGGCGTCGGTACGCGGATCGCGAAACCGTCGAGCTTGCCCTTGAGCTCGGGCAGCACGAGGCCGACCGCGCGCGCAGCGCCCGTCGTCGTCGGGATCATCGACAGGGCCGCGGCGCGCGCGCGGCGCAGGTCGTCGTGCGGAAGGTCGAGGATGCGCTGGTCGTTCGTGTACGAGTGGATCGTCGTCATCATGCCGCGCTTCAGGCCGAAGCTGTCGTTGAGGACCTTGGCGACCGGCGCGAGGCAGTTGGTGGTGCACGAAGCGTTCGAGATGACGTCGTGCTTCGCGGGATCGTAGCTCTGGTGGTTCACGCCGTAGCAGAGTGTCAGGTCGGCGCCCGTGGCCGGGGCCGAGATGATGACCTTCCTGGCGCCGGCCTTGAGGTGCTCGGCCGCCTGGTCGCGCTTGGTGAAGTGGCCCGTCGACTCGACGACGACGTCCACGCCGAGCTCCTTCCACGGAAGGTCGGCCGGGTTCCTGGCAGACAGGACCTTGATCGCCTTGCCGCCTACCTTGATCTCGCCGCTGCCGGCCTCGACGGAGGCTGGGTACTTGCCGTGCACGGAATCGTACTTGAGCAGGTGAGCCAGGGTCGCGGCGTCCGTCAGGTCGTTTACCGCCACGATTTCGAACTCGCTGCGCCCGACGGCTGCACGAAGCATGTTGCGTCCAATGCGGCCGAAGCCGTTGACGCCGACACGGATGGGCATGATCGATGGTCCTCCCAATGACGGCGCGCCGACGCGCAGCCAATCGAAGGCTGCGCGCTGGCGCGCGCTCGATTGCGGCCAAGCCGCCGGATTTTCAAGAGAAAGCCCGCGCGCTTTCCCACGGGATCCCCCCGAAGTCAACCATCCCCACCGAGCCCGCCCAGGCTGTCTGGACGGTTCGAAGCGGTGAGCGATCGGTGACGCGCCACAAGGACCCAGTCGAGAGACGAGGTAGCGGACAGGCGAGCG
>CAYYVZ010000379.1:0-4537 GCA_964475235.1 uncultured Myxococcales bacterium
CACTGCGAGAACGGCGTGTGCGTCGGCGGCGGCCTTCCCTCCGCGTGCGACGACGGGAACCCCTGCACCGTGGACTCGTGCGACCTCGACCTCGGGTGCCTTCACAGCGACCGTCCTGCGGTTGCCGTCAGCGGCGAGAATTGCGAGGTCGCCTCCCAGTCGAAGATAAAGATCGTCGATGACGGCGAGCGAAGGACCCTGTCCTTCCAGTTCGGGCCCCAGGTGATTGATGCCGACTACGCCGCGCTCGGCTCGCCCGACGACGACACCGTCTACGGCCTGTGCATCTACGACAGCACGGGTTTCGTCCCGCGCCTCGTCTCGTCGATCGTCGTCGAGCCTTCGGCGGAGCTCTGGCGGGGGCGGGAGCCGAAGAGCTGGACATACCGCGATCGCGACGGAACCTCCGACGGCGTGACCAAGATGCAGATCGCGACAGGAGGGCACGGTCGCATCAAGATCTCGGGTCGGGGCCCGAGCCTGCCGCTTCCGGGCTCGGCCGGTGCGACGTATTTCGACCAGGATCCTTACGTCGAGATCGATCTCGTCAGCAGCACGGGTCGCTGCTGGGTTGCGACGTACGTACCCGACGCGACCAAGGCCAACGAGGCGGGTACGTTCTCCGGCGGATTCACGTTCGGCGACTGATCGCGATTCTTCGCGGGGCGCGACGAGAACCGCGGTGCGCGATTGCTCGCGGCGTGCGCTGCCGCTCTCTCACACGCCGCTGCGCTGGCGACGTGCTCGCGCGTCTGGCAAGTACCGCCCGGACTTTTCCCCGCAATGTGGCAGGCCATCCAGCGACTCGCGCTCGGCGCGTTCCTGATCGTGCTCGCATCGGCCGTGCTGCTGCTGTCGGATTCCTCGCGCCGCAGACCGGATCCCGCCCGAACCTCCGTTCGCGTCGCCATCCTGCAGCACGCCTCGCAGCCCGTCATGGACGACGGTGTGACGGGAATGGTCGAGGGCCTTGCCGAAGGCGGCTACGTCGAGGGCACGAACCTCATCCTCACCCGCTATAACGCCGAAGGCGACCTGCCCACCGCGAACACGATCGCGAAAGAGATGGTGGGAGGCGGCTTCGACCTCGTGCTCACCGCCTCCACGCTGAGCCTCCAGGCCGTCGCGAACGCGAACACCGCCGGCAAGGTCCGCCACGTCTTCGCGCTGGTGTCCGACCCCGCCGCGGCCGGCGTCGGAATCAGCCGCGACAAACCGCTCGACCACCCGCCGCACATGGCCGGCTACGGAACCATGCAGCCGGTGGACGCCACCTTTCGCCTCGCGAGGAAGATCTATCCGGGCCTGAAGGTGGTCGGCGAAGTGTGGAACCCGGCCGAGGCGAACTCGGAAGCTCAGACGAAAGTCGCCCGCGCGACCGCGAAGGAGCTCGGGATCGAGCTCGTCGAAGCGAACGCCGAAAACTCGTCGGCAGTGGTCGAGGCAGCGGGCTCGCTGATCGCACGCGGCGTCGAGGCCCTGTGGGTGGGCGGCGACGTGACGGTGATGGCCGCGCTCGACGGGCTGATCCCTCTCGCGAAGAAAGCGCGTGTTCCCGTGTTCAGCAGCATGCCCGGTGCGCCGGGGCGCGGAACGCTGTTCGACCTCGGCGCGGACTACCGTGAAGTCGGGCGCCTTGCCGGCAAGCTCGCGGCCGAGATTCTGGGCGGGCGCGATCCGGCCACGGTTCCGGTCGAGAACGTGCTGCCGGAACGACTCGTCGTCGATGCGTCGCTGCTCGCGGGCCTGGACCAGCCGTGGCGCTTTCCGGACGACGTCGTCCGGCGCGCGGCCGCCGACTCCGCGAAAGCGGCCGCCGTCGCGAAAGCCGCAAGCGCGCCGAAGGGGCCGCCGCCCGGACGCAAGTACAAGATCGGCGTGGTCTTCTTCGCGCCCGAACCCGGCGTCGAGCTGTGCCAGCGCGGCGTGTACGACGGGCTGCGCGCGCACGGGTTCGTCAAGGGCGAAAACCTCGAAGTCCACGAAGCGCACGCGCAGGGCGAGATCGCGAACATCCCGGCGCTGTTCCAGAACTTCGAGTCCCAGGGAATGGACCTCGTGGTGCCGATGTCGACGCCGTGCGTGACGGCGGCGAGCGGCATCGTCCGGAACAGCCCCGTCGTGTTCACGTACTGCTACGATCCGATCGCGGCGGGCGCAGGGAAGACGTTCGAGGACCACAACCCGAACGTGACGGGCGTCGGGTCGTTCCCGCCGGTGGCCGACACTCCGGCGTTCATCGCGAAGCTGCTCCCGGCCGCGAAGAAGGTCGGCACGGTTTACAACAGCTCGGAAGCGAACTCGCGCAAGGTCGTCGAAGTGGCGCGCGGCGAGTTCTCGAAAGCAGGCATGTCGCTCGAAGAGGCCACGGCGATCAACTCGAGCGAGATCTTCCAGGCCACGCAGGCCCTCGTCGCGCGCGGCGTGGACGTGATCTGGGTGGCCGGCGACAACACGGCCATCCAGGGCTTCGACGCGATCGTGAAGGTGGCCGGGGACGCGAAGATTCCGCTCGTGACGAGCGACGTCGAGCCGCACGCGGAGAAATCGCTCGCGACACTCGGCATGACGTTCTACGAACCCGGCTATGCCGCGGGTGAGCTCGCGGCGCGCGTGCTGCTCGGCGAGCACACGAAGGACATCCCGTTCCAGAACGTCTCGATCGTGACCGTGTCGCTCAACACCGACGTCGCGAGACGGCTCGGCGTACGCATCCCCGACGATCTGCGGAAGTCCGCCGCCACGATCGTCGACGAGAAGGGCGTGCACGAGCAGGCGCCTGCGGCGGCCACGAGAGACGCCGCGAAGAAACCTCCTGCGCCGCTTTCGAGGAAGTGGAAGCTCGACCTGCTCGAGTTCATCACGGTCGTGGACGTCGAAGAGGGCGAGCACGGCATCCGTGACGGCTTCCGCGAGGCGGGCCTCGTCGAAGGGCGCGACTTCGACCTGCGAATCCGCAACGCGCAGGGCGACATGCCGACACTCTCCGCCCTCGTGGACGCTGCGCTCACCGACGGGACCGAGCTGTTGCTCACGATGTCGACGCCCACCCTGCAGGCCGCCATCCAGCGTACGAAGAAGGTGCCCATCGTCTTCACGTTCGTCGCGAACGCGGTTGCGGCCGGCGCGGCCAGATCCAACGACGATCACCTGCCGAACGTGACCGGCGTGCCCACGCTCGGCGCTTACGACGATCTCCTGAAAGTGGTGCGCGAGTGCCTGCCGGACGCGAAGCGGATCGGAACGCTGTTCGTGCCGGCGGAGGTCAACTCGGTCGTCAACAAGGACGAGCTGACGCGCCTCGCGAAGGGCTACGGCATCGAGGTCACTGCGGTCGCGGCCAACACGGCGTCGGAGATCCCGGACGCGGCGCTGGCGCTCAGCAACGAGCCTCTGGACGCGGTGGTCCAGGTCGCAGGGAACCTGACGTCGGCCGGCTTCGTGAGCCTCACGCAGGCGACGCGACGCGCAAGGATCCCGCTCTTCGGCGCGCTCAGCAGCGACGCGGCCGCCGGAGCCCAGGTGACGGTAGCGCGCGACTACTACGAAGGCGGACGCGAAGCGGGGCTGATGGCCGCGCGCATCATGCGCGGCGAGAACCCGGCGAGCATTCCGCTGCAACCGCTGACCGCGTCGAAGCTGCTGGCCAACGAGGACGCTGCGCGCGCCATCGGCATGAAGATCCCGGACAGCGTACTGGCTCGCGCGAAGAAAGTCGGGGCATCGGGGAAGTAGTGGAGATCACGACGCGACAGGGCGACGGTGGGCTCGAGCTCGTGCTGGCGGGACGGCTCGACGCATACTGGTCCGACCATCTTTCGAAGGCGCTCGACGAGGCGGTGCGCGGAGGAACGCATCACCTGAGGCTCGACATGTCGGGAGTCCCGTACATGAGCTCGGTCGGCATCCGCGTGCTGCTTCGCTTCTACAAGGAAGCGCAACGTCTCGGCGGCTCGTTCACGATCCTCGAGCCATCCGAGGCCGTCTTGCACGTTCTCGACCTTGCGGGCCTCGACTCGCTTCTTGGCGGTGAGGTCGCAGCTCCTGCATCCGTCGATGCCGGTTCGGCTTCCCGGGTTCTCGATCGCGAGACGGCGACATTCGAGGTTTTCGATCTGCCGGCGGCTTCGCCCATGCGCTGCCGCGTCGTCGGCGAAGCGGCCTCCCTCGACGGCTTCCGCTACTCGTCCGCTCATTCCGTGAGCTTTCCGGCGAGCTCGTTCGGGCTGGGCCTCGGAGGCTTCGGAGGCAGCTTCGACGATTGTCGCGCGCGCTTCGGCGAATTCCTCGCCGTGTCAGGCGCAGCAGCCTACCTGCCGACCGACGGCACCAACGTTGCCGACGTTCTCGTGGCGGCCGGCGATCTCGTGCCCGAGGTCCAGGCGCTCTACGCGCTCGTCTGCGACGGCGGGTTCTCGAAGCTCGCGCGCTTCGAGGCGAAGCCCGACGACGCGGTGTCGCTGTCGGAGCTCGCCGCCGAGTGTCTGGCGCTCGGCGGCGGCGATGCCGCGGCAATCGTGATGGTGGCCGAGACGAC
>CAYYVZ010000380.1:0-590 GCA_964475235.1 uncultured Myxococcales bacterium
CAGCTCGTTGTAGAGCTGGGCGGCGAGGGTCTTGTTCGGCGCGAGGATGAGGGCCGGGCGCTGGAGGCGGGCGATCACGTTCGCGACCGTGAAGGTCTTGCCGGAGCCGGTGACGCCCAGCAGGGTCTGGTGCCGCATGCCGCTCTCGACGCCCTCGATGAGGGCCGCCACGGCCTGGGGCTGGTCGCCGCTGAGCTCGAACTCCGTAACCAGCTTGAAGCGTTCTTCGCGTGCCATCGAACCTTGCAGGGTAGCGCAGGCGCGGCGGCGAGTTGAGTGCGCGGGCTTCCCGAGAACCGCCGCGGAGCCAGGGGCCTTGGGCGGCGGAGGCGGCCCCGCAACTGGCGGGCTCGAGCTGCGGCCCCTGAGTTGCGTCCCTCAAGCCGCGGCCCGAAGCGGTGGCACCCGAGACGAGGCGGCACGGCCTGGTCGGGCAGCGCAGCAAGGCAGCCGACAGCACGGCCACGTACTCACCTCGCATGGAGCCTCCGTGCGCGTGTCGCGAAAGGCTTGTCTCGATCAGGTCAGCTCCTCGTCACCTCCCTGTCGGCGATGCGCACGCATTTGGATTCGGGCGTCGTCGTGACCGG
>CAYYVZ010000380.1:690-4535 GCA_964475235.1 uncultured Myxococcales bacterium
TGCGCACGCATCTGGACTCGGGCGTCGTCGTGACCGGTGCGCACGCATCTGGACTCGGGCGTCGTCGTGACCGGTGCGCACGCATCTGGACTTGAGCGTCGTCGTGGCCGATGCGCACGCATTTGCAGTCGAGCCTCGCGTTGGAAGATGAACACACATTCGCCGCCGCTGGCGTCGCCCGGCTGATGCGCACGCATTTGGATTCGGAGCGGAGGCCGGCTGATGCGCACGCATTCGGACTCGGAGCTTCGCTCGGCCGGCGCACGCACGTTGGCCGGTCGAGCCGCTGCCCTGGCGATGCGCACGCATTTGCAGTCGGAGCTTAGGACCGCGGGGTTGATGCGCACGCTTTTGCACTCGCCTGCCATCGCCCGATCGATGCGCACGCATCCGGACTCGGCTGCCATCGCCAGCTCGCGGCGCACGCATTTGCACTCGGGCTCGGCTGCTCCCGCTCCCAGCGCATGCGACCTCCAGCGTCGTGCTCGCGGCGCACGCTTTTGCACTCGCCTGCCATCGCCCGATCGATGCGCACGCATCTGGACTCGGCTGCGATCGCCAGCCCGCGGCGCACGCATTTGCACTCGCTCCGGGTCGTACGATCGATCCGCATGCGAGCAGCCGTCGTCGTCGCCGTGACAACAGGACTCGCTCGCCGCAGTAACCCGACACACCTGCATCGACATCCCTCGAGGCCCCTTTTCGCACCACGAACAAATAGCGAAAACAATGGACGCCTGCAAGGCTTTTCTCGCGGAAATCCATGACACAGATGTGATCTTCCCGGCTGGCCGACGCAGCTGTCCGCGTCGGCGTGATGCCGGGTCGAAACCGCGAGTCCGATGCGCGCCCGCGCACGGTCTTCGTTTTGACTGCCGGTGCGGCCGCCCTTAAGAGTCGCGCGTGCTGCGGCTTCTCTTCGTTACCATCACGATGACTCTTTTCGGGCTCGGCAGCGGCTACTTCCTGTGGGGGGCGCGCGTTGCGCGGCTCACCGAATCGATGAACGGGCTCACGCTCGAGATCGACACGATGCGCGAGCGGCTCGCGAAGCCGCGGGCGGAAGAGCAACCCGGCGCGGGGCGAGCGGCCGACGAGTTGCGCGTGATCAACGAATCGATTGCGGCGTTCCGCCAGGAGCTGTCCGATCAGAAGGCGATGATCGAGCGCAACGGCGCCGTGATTCCGGCGGACACCGCATCGGTGAACGCCGAGCTCCGCACGGTGCGCGACGAGCTCGCGGTGTGCATCGCCGACAAGAGGGATCTCGAGATGCGTACCGGCGCGAGACCGGCGACAGCTCCGCCGGCGTTTCCGGCACCCGCACCGGCGTTCCCGCCGACTTCGCCTCCGACACCAGCCGTTCCGCCGTCTCGACCGGCACCGGGGCAGGACCTGAGCGATCCCCGGTTCTGAATTCTGTTCCGAACCGGGACCTCACCCTTCCGGGTGGGAGTCCTCTACCATCTTATAGGCGTCGGAATCCCTACCGCGCAGGTGGCGGATTTCGGTCCAAGTCTCTGCGCGTTCGGGAAGCCTTCGACGATTACTCAGGCCAGTCTTCGAGCGCGTTCTTCTCGCCGGGAGCCGCGGGATTCGCCGCGCCGGGAGGTTTCGCATCGCCGGGCTTCTCGCCGGCGATGGCGGGATCTGCCGCACCGGGAGGCTTCACCTCACCGTTCTTCTCACCGGGCACAGCGGGATCCGCCACGCCAGGAGTCGTCGCATCCGCGGCCTTCGCGCCGGGAGCTGTCGCGGCCGCTCCCTTCTCGCCGGGCGCGACTTTCTGGCCCTGCTTCTGCTGCTGCCCCGGACCAGCCTTCTGCCCCGGCGCCATCTTCTGCCCCGGCCCCGCTTTCTGCTGAGCGCCCGGCTCCGCCTTCTTCCGATCCGCCGCGCGCGGCGGCGCACCATCCACGTAACCGAGCCCCTTCAGCGACTCCCACGTATCGCCGTCCACCGGCTCGTCCGTCGCGTTGCGCGCAGCAGTCTCGTACGACGGAATCGTCTCGGGCTTGCGGCCGAGCATGGCGGTCACTTCGGCGAAGGGCTTGCCGTCCATGTCCTGCGCGTTGGCGAAGCCCATCAAATAAAGAATCGTCGGCGTCACGTCCTCGATGAACTTCGGCAGGCCTGCCTTCGGCGTGATGCCGGGGCCCGCGAGCAGATAGATTCCGTCAGGGTTGTGCGCGCCGATGGGCTTGGTCGTATCGGCAGACGACTGGAACCCGTGGTCGGAGACGACGAGCACGTACGGCGTGCCCTTCGCCTTCGCGAGGATCTTGCCGAGCTCTTCGTCGCTGCGGCGGTACGACATCGGCACCGCGCCCTCGAACTTCTTGGCCTTCGCCTTGTCGAGAGTCGGGAACGTGTCGGGGTGCGTGTAGGCCCAGTACGGGTGCGAGACGCGGTCCACCAGCGTCATCACGTAGATGAAGAGGTCCCAGTCGCCGCCGGCGTACTCGAGCGCGGCCTTCGACTGCGTCGCGAAGACCTGCTCCAGGTGATCGTAGAGGATCGTCGGAACGTGCTCGTCGGCCCAGCGGCTCCAGCCGGGGCCCTCGGGGATGTACGGCTCGCCGAATTTCTTCGAGAGCTCGGCGCGCAGCGTCTTCGGCTCGCTGATGACGAGGCCGGCGTCGAGGCGGTAGAGCGGCGTCACGTAGAACTGGTCGTCCGAGTAACGGAAGACGCGCAGCTTGCCCTGGAAGGTCGGGCGCGAGGCAATCCTGCCCTCGAGCCACGGCGACCACTTGCCGACTTCGAGCGCGTAGGCCGCGTCGCGGATCGTGGCGACGTTGTCGCGGTAGGAGGCGGCCAGCTTGCCGCCGTCGAGCTGCTCGCGCGTGAGGAGCTCGCCCGTGTTGCCGCCGAACGTCGAGCCGCTGAGCGGAAAGCCCGAGATCATGACGCCGTTGACGGGATCGGGCGGCCAGGTAGCCGGGACGTTGAAGACGTCCACCTTCTTCTTCTCGCGCAGGATCTCCCAGATCGCGCTAACCTTGCGGTTGACCGACTGCGAGGTCTTCCAGTCCTTGATGCCGTGCTTGGCGTGGCCGAAGCCCGTGAAGATCGTCGTCCAGACCACCGGCGAGATGATGGGCGGGCGCGATTCGAGGACGCCGTGGAGGCCGGTGTCGTAGAGCTTCTTGAGGTTCGGGAGCTGGCCGGCGGCCATCATCGGCTCGATCATCGTCCAGGTGCCACCGTCGATGCCGAGGACGATGACCCGCTCGCCGTTGCCCTCTTCCTTTTTGCTTTCGGTGGCCGTGTTGCAGGCGGCCGCGACGAGCGCGACGGCGCAGAGGAAGGGGACGAGGCGTTTCATGCTTGGGAGGCTTCCTTGGACCAGCTTCGGGGGTCGGGTTCGGGTTTCGCCGCCGGGCTCGGGGCCCGGCTTACGCGCAGGGTTTTCTAGTGCCGGCAGCCTGAAACCGCTAGGACTAGCCCACGAGTCCCCGTCGATGGCAAATGTCCTTCTGCGCGTGAGCGCCGTCCTTCTGGCGGCATTCGCCCTCGCCCTTGTCTACCTGCGCCTGCCCGAGTCCGGAGCACGCGCAGACCGCGCGCTGTGCGAGGGCTGCAACGTCATCCTGATCAGCTTCGACACGGTGCGGGCCGATCATCTCGGCACGTACGGGTACTCGCGGCCCACCTCGCCGAACGTCGATGCGCTGGCCGCGAAGTCGGTCGTCTTCGAGCGCGCGATCTCGCAGGCGCCGTGGACGCTGCCCGCGCACGGCTCGATGCTCTCGGGCCTCTACCCTTCCCGCCTCGGCGTGCTTCGCTATCCGGCCACGCGCGCGCTTCCCACGCGCTGCGCGATCCAGCCGCCCGCGCCGCAG
>CAYYVZ010000381.1:0-4533 GCA_964475235.1 uncultured Myxococcales bacterium
GCCACGCACAAGCGCCTGCTCAACGAGGCCGGCGTCGAGCTCATCGAGGGCAGGGCGCGCATCACCTCGCCCCACGAAGTCGAAGTCGGCGGCCGCCGTATCAGCGCCGCGACGATCCTCGTGGCGACGGGCTCGCACCCGAACGTTCCCGACATCGAGGGCATCGGCCACGTCATCACGAGTGACGGCTTCTTCGAGCTCAAGGACCAGCCCCGCGAGGTCGCCGTGATCGGCGCCGGCTACATCGCCTGCGAGCTGGCCGGCGTCTTCCAGGCCCTCGGCACCCAGGTACATCTGATCTACCGCGGCGACCTGCCGCTGCGCGGCTTCGATTGCGACCTTCGCAAGGAGCTCGACTCGGCGCTGCGCGCGTCGGGCATGCAGGTGCACTCCCGCACCAGCGTGAAACGCATCTCGAAGAACGGGAAAGGCTTCACGCTCGACCTCGCCGGTCCCGACGGGGACTGCGCCCTGACGACCGACTGCTGCCTTCTCTACGCGACCGGCCGCGTCCCGAACACGAAGGGGCTCGGCCTCGAGGAAGTCGGAGTCGCCCTCGACGAGACCGGCGCCGTCGTATGCGGCGAGGACGCGACGACGGCCGTGCCGAGCATCGTCGCGGTAGGCGACGTGACGGGAAGGAGCCCGCTCACTCCCGTCGCGATCCAGGCCGGCCGCCTGTGGGCCGACCGCGTCTACGGCGGCAAGACCGTTGCGATGAGCTACGAGAACATCCCGTCCGCGGTCTTCACCGACCCGCCGATCGGCACGGTCGGAATGGGCGAGGAAGAAGCCATGCTGCGCTACGGCGACGAGGCGATCACGGTCTTCCGTGCGCGATTCCGCCCGATGCTCCACAGCCTGACCGGTCGTGCCCAGACCACGATGGTCAAGCTCGTCGTTCGCAAGGACGACGATCGCGTCCTCGGCTGTCACCTCATCGGCAAGGACGCGCCCGAGATCATCCAGGGTTTTGCCGTGGCCGTGAAGATGGGCGCCACCAAGCGCGACTTCGACGCCACCGTCGGCATCCACCCGTCCACGGCCGAAGAGCTCGTCACACTGCGCTGAGAGCCGACGTGAAACTCTTGTCCGTACGCACGAATCTCGTTTGCGCGGCGCTCCTGGTCATTTCGATCGGCTGCGCGACTGTCGCCTCCAGCTGGCCGGCATCGATCCGCTACGAGCCGTCTTCGACCACCTACTACACGGCCGTCACGAGCGAGGTCGGACTTCGCGTCGTCGATGCGCGTCCACCGGATAGGGGAGCGGGCAGCAGCCGCATCGGACACGCCGGGGGCGGCTTCGCCGGATACGTCCTCGTGACTCGCGAACCGGGAATGGCGATGAATGCCGTGCGCGACGCGACCGCCGATGCCCTCCGACACAACGGTGTGGCGGTGGCGGACGGACCGCGCGTGGTTCTTGTCGCCCGCGTCAGGGAGTTCTGGTTCGACGGCTATCGGCCGAGCGGCCGGCCGATGGTCGAAGTCGACTACCAGCTGGCCGACGAGGCCGGGACGACGCTGTGGAGCACCACGGTTTCCAGCCAGGGAAGCCGTTCGGCACAGGGCACGATCCACGAAGCCGATTACGTCCTCGGCCAGACCCTCGGCACCGCCCTTCGCGGCATCAGCACCGAAGCCCGCATCGCCTTCCAGAAAGAAGACTTCCGCGAGCTCATGAAAACCCGCGCGTCGATCCCCCCTATTGAATAGCCACCCGCCCACTTCAGGAGCGGGGCACGCTGCTAGTGGAGTGTTCTCGGCATCTGAAGAACGAATTTGGGGATGACGGCCTGGAAACCGGTGCCGTCCTCGCGGCGCATCTCGTAGGTGCCGTGCATGCTCCCCACCGGCCCCTGCAGGATCGCCCCGCTCATGTACTCGTGCGTCTCGCCCGGCGCCATGATCGGCTGCTCGCCGACGACGCCTTCGCCCTCGACCTCGCGCACCGATCCGTCGCCTTCGGCGATGTACCAGTGGCGTCGCGTGAGCTGGACGGTCACCTCCGATTCGTTGGAGATGCGGATTCTGTAAGCGAAAACGTAGCGGTCGAGGACCGCGTCGGACTGTTCGGGAACGAAGTAGGACTCGACTTCGACCGAGACTCCTTCTGTCGTTTCCTTGGTCACGCGATCAGTAAACCGAATGGACTGACGTCGCGCAAGCACGAAGTGGGGGTGTGACCGCTCCGCTGCAGCGCCCCCGCCCCGTTCGAATGCTGCCATCCACTGCGCTCGATGCCGCACCGCGCGAAGCGCGAAACACGCCCCGAAGGCTCGGGTCCGGCGGCCCTTCCACCCCGATGCGGTCCGTGGAAGGATCCGCCGCATGACGACGACGCACCACCGCACCTGCAACCTCTGCGAAGCTCACTGCGGCCTGCTCATCGAGACCGAAGGACGCGAGATTCTCTCGATCCGCGGCGACGAGGGCGACCCTCTCTCGCGCGGCTACATGTGCCCGAAGGGCAACGCGCTCAAGGATGCCTACGTCGATCCCGACCGCATCCGCCGCCCGATGATCCGCGAGGGCGAGTCGTGGCGCGAGACGTCGTGGGACGAGGCGATCTCGTTCGCGGCCAGGGGCATTCACGCGGTGCAGAAGCGTCACGGCAACGACGGCTTCGCGAGCTACGTCGGCAATCCGAGCGCGCACAACCTCACCGCCATGCTCGCCCTTCCTCACCTGCTTCGCCTCCTCGACACGAAGAACAAGTACAGCGCGTCGACGGTGGACCAGTTTCCGCAGATGCTCGCGGCCTACCTCGTGTTCGGCGCGCAGCTTTCGATTCCGGTTGCGGATCTGGAGCGCTGCAATCACCTCATGATCCTCGGCGCCAACCCGCTCGTCTCCAATGGCAGTCTCATGACGGCGCCCGGCATGAAGAAGCGACTGCGTGCGATCCGCGAGCGCGGCGGCAAGGTCGTCGTGCTCGACCCGCGCCGCAGCGAGACAGCCGAGGCGGCGACCGAGCACGTCTTCCTCAAGCCCGGCGCCGACTCGCTGTTCCTGGCGGCGGTGCTCCATGTGGTCTTCGGCGAAGGACTCGAGAAGCTCGGCGCCTGCGAAGGCCGTGTGGACGGCATGGAACGGGTGCGCGAGCTCGTGCGCGGGTTCTCTCCGGAGCGGGTCGCGGCGGCCACGGGGATCGAGGCCGCGGACATCCGCCGCCTCGCGCGCGACTTCGCGACGGCGCCGGCTGCTGCCTGCTACACGCGCATCGGAACCTGCGTGCAGGAGTACGGGACCCTCGCGAGCTGGCTCGCCGACGTGCTCAACGTCGTCACGGGCAACCTCGACAAGCCGGGCGGCATGATGTTCCCGAGTCCCGCCGCGGTCTACTCCTCGCGCGGCAGCTACAAGCGCTTTCGTTCTCGTGTGCGCGGTCTGCCCGAGTTCGGCGGCGAGTTGCCGGCCGCCTGCATGTCGGAGGAGATGGAGACGCCGGGCAAAGGACAGATCCGCGGCCTCCTCACGCTCGCCGGCAATCCGGCGCTCTCGACCCCGAACGGCGCGCGTCTGGAGAAGAACCTGGCGAACCTCGAGTTCATGGTCAGCATCGATCCGGCCCTCAACGAGACGACGCGCTTCGCGAACGTGATCCTGCCGCCGCGCCACGGCCTCGAGAACGACCACTTCAGCCTCGTGTTCCACAAGCTCGCGGTGCGCGACACGGTGAAGTACTGCAAGCCGGTCTTCGAGCCGGCGCCGGACTCGCGCAGCGAGATGGAGATCTGCGGACAGCTCTGCGCCGAGCTCACTCGGCTTCGCAGCGAGGATTCGGTCGCCGCGGGCGGTCCGCCGATCGAGAACATAACCGATTCGCTCTACGCCACGCCCCCCGACCAGTTCATCTCGATGCTGCTCGCGAGCGGGCCGTACGGCCTCACGATGGACGACATCACGGCCAGGCCCGAAGGCATCGACCTCGGGCCGATGAAGGAAGGCGGGCTCGACCGCGCCGTTCGTCACGAGGACGGCCGCATTCATCTCGCGCACGACGAGATCGACGAAGAGGCCGCTCGGCTCGACCGCGCGCTTTCGTCCGGGGCGTTCGGAGCGGCGGGAGAAGGCGTGAACGGCTTCCTCATGATCGGCCGCCGCCAGCTCCGCTCGAACAACTCGTGGATGCACAACTGCCCGTCGCTCATCAAGGGACCGGAGCGCTGCACGCTGCTCATGAGCCCGGTCGATGCCGACCGGCTCGGCCTCAAGCACGGCCGCCTCGTGTCGGTGGAGAGCCGCGTCGGCCGCGTGTCGCTGCCGCTCGCGGTGACCGACGAGATGATGCCGGGCGTCGTCAGCATGCCGCACGGTTTCGGCCACACGCGCGAAGGCATCCGTGCGAGGAACGCCGCGGCTCACGCCGGCGCGTCGATGAACGACCTCACCGACGAGACGATCGTCGAAGGGCTCGTCGGCAACGGCGTGCTCACGGGCGTTCCGGTGCGCGTGAGCGCCTGCGAGCCGGCCGTGGCCTGAAGCCCCGGAAATCGGGGACGGATCCCGATTGCGCGCAGCGCAATCG
>CAYYVZ010000382.1:0-4517 GCA_964475235.1 uncultured Myxococcales bacterium
TTCGCGCTTCGCCTTGCTTCCGGCCTGACGCGGCGGGCAAGGTGGGAACGCACGCCGTGCAGTGTGGCGATGCCGCCCGCAGGAGGATCCAGCATGAGTTCTTTCCGTCGCTCCCTGTGTCTCGCCTTCGTTCTCTCTCTCGCGTTCCCGGCCGGCGCTTACGCGGACGAGCAGGCGATTCCGCCCGGCATGCCGGAGGAAGGCGAGCTCTCGGTCAACAGCGGGCCCGACGGCATCTGCAATACGACCGCCTCCGGCGACGACACGCAGGTGACTCCCGTCGGAAGCGCGGTCGCGAACCAGCCGGAGATCGGCTGCGGGCCGAACCTCATCGTCGAGACGGCCGTGCTCGGCGACGACGTGCAGCTTCGTCCGCTGTCGTCTACCTGCGCGAACGCGAACGTTCCGGTGGTCGACACCGGCGCCAACGGTTTCGCCGGTTCTACTGCCGGCGGCGACGACATCTATCTTCCCGGAATGGTGCTGGGGACCCCACCGGCGAACACGCCGTGCGTCGGTACCGGACCCGACGGCCTGTCCGGCTCGGTCGCCGCGGGAGACGACGTTCAGGAGATCGCCGTCGGCCTCGGAGCGCCGGGCCAGGCGGTCGTACTCTGCGGCGACGATCTCATCCCTTCGACGACGGCCAACAACGCTGTTCCCGGCGGCGACGACACACAGGTAACGATGGTCAGCGCGTTGCCGACGTGCGCGACGCCCAACGACGTCGTCGTGGCGTCAGGCCCGAGCAACAGTATCTCGCAGACGCGCGCCGAGGGCGCCGAGCTGGTCCTGCGTGCGGCCAAGCCCCTCAAGGTCACGATCCGCTCCGGCGATCTCTCGGGCTCGAAGGACGTCAAGCTGCAGGTCTACAACCAGGAGTTCGGCGCGGCCGCCAGCCGCTTCTTCCGCGTGAATGCCGACGACGGGAACTGTCCGGACGGCACGCTGACGCTCGTCGATGCGGACCCGAGCGCGGACGGACTGCAGCTCGAAGCAGAGGTCGATCAGGGCGGGAGCGGGCGGCTGACGATGGTCGCGACGTTCCACCGCGACCGCGTGCGCTCGGTGTCGACGCGAATTCCGTTCCGCTGCGAAGCGGACATCACGGTTGTCGCGAGCGACACGAACCCGGAGGAGGACGACGCGCGCGTCCGCCGCAACAACTCGACCAAGGTTACGTTCGAGGTGTTCGACTACAACGACTTCTGAGCCCTCGCTGCGCGTGCCGCGGGAGCCTCAGGCGTCCCGCGGCGCGGCGAGGTACGCCGTCACCAGCGCTACCATCTCTTCCACGTAGGCGTCCGTACTCACGTCGGTCTTGTGCAGCACCATGCGGTGCGTGAGGCTGTCGATGCACTGCACGATGACGGCGGCGGCGAGGGCCGGATCGCGTTCGGTGAGCCCGGGCTGCGATCGCAGCAGCGCTTCGAGCCGTGCGGCCGCTTCTTCCTCCAGCTCGATGACGCGCTTGATCGTCTTTTGCGGCAGTGGCGATTCCTCGAACAGCATGCGGTGCAGCGCACGATCGTTCGCGTGCAGCTCGACCATCGCGCGCGCGAAGCGGCGAACGACTTCCTTCATGTCGCGGCAGGTGTGAATGCCGGCCCAGACTCCCTCGACGATGGCCTGCCCCTCGGCGATGTGCTCGTCGGCGAGCGCGACCAGAAGCGCGTCCTTGCCCGGGAAGTACTCGTAGAGCGATCCGATCGAGACGCCCGCGCGTTCGGCGACGTGGTTGGTCGTGGCCCGGGCGTACCCGCGCGAGGCAAAAACCTGAGCAGCGGCCTTCAGGATGGCTTTCACGGTGTCGCGCGAGCGGGCCTGGCGAGGCTGTTTTCTCGGGCGAAGCTGCGTGGCGGGGCGCGCGTTCGGCATGGGGTTCAATCCGAGTAGACGAATCCGAGTAATTGCTCGTATTCTGCGGGACATGGATACGCAAGCCGCCGCCACGCTCGCCCTTGCCGGGTATTCCGTCTTTCTGCTGCTCGCCTTCGGGCTGCGCAGCGTCCTTCACTACCGGCGTACCGGATCGACAGGGTTCGTCGGGTTTTCGGGAACGGTCGGCTCGGCCGAGTGGTGGGGTGGGGTGCTGTTCGCGCTCGCCGTCGTCGCGGGTGGCGCGGCACCCGTGCTCCAACTCACCGGTGCGCTCCTCCCTTCCATGTCGCTGGTTCGTACCGACCTGCAGCCGTTCGGAATCGTACTGTTCGCGGCCGGAATCGTCGGAACCCTCTGGGCCCAGTTCGCGATGGGCGAGTCGTGGCGCGTCGGCGTCGATGCGAGCGAGCGCACGAAGCTCGTCGTCGCGGGGCCGTTCCGCTGGGTTCGCAATCCGATCTTCACCGCGATGACGACGGCGACGCTCGGGCTGGTGCTGCTGGTTCCGAATGCGGCGTCGTTCGTCGCTCTCGGGTCGCTCGTCCTCGCACTCGAGATGCACGTGCGGCTCGTGGAGGAGCCGTATCTGCTGCGCACCCACGGCAAAGGTTACGCAGAATATGCAGCGTCGGTCGGACGCTTCCTGCCCGGCGTCGGAAGGCTCGCGTGATGCTTCTGGACGTCAGCACGTTTCTCGCGTGCGAACCCGGCGAAGCCGAGAAACACGTCCGCACGCTCCGGCTGCTCGACTACGTTGCGAGTCCCCTCGTTCGTTTCGTTCACGAACCGCCGCGATCGCCCGGCGATCTCTGGGCAGACGGGACGTACCAGGTCCGAATGTATCTGTTCGGGGTGGTCCCGCTCGGCTGGCAGGCGGTCGTGATCTCGTTTCCGCGGCATGCCGGCGGATTCTCTCTTCGCGACAACGGTTACGGTCCGTGGATCTCGCGCTGGGATCACGTGATCACGATCGAGCCTTCCGGGAACGGCACGCTGTACCGGGACCGGCTCGCCATCGAGGCCGGCCTGTTCACGCCTGCCGTCTGGCTCTTCGCGCAGGCCTTCTACCGGCACCGGCAGCGCCGCTGGCGCGCGCTGGTCCGCAGGCAGTTCCGCTACGCAGCGGCGTGAGCGACCGCGTTCAGCGCACGCAGTCGGCGGCGCCGCCGTCTACGCGCAGCTCGACGGCATTGATGTAGGCGGCCTGCCCGCTCGCGAGGAAAACGACGGTCGCCGCGACTTCGGAAGGGAGTCCGAAGCGTGTTGCCGGCGATCCGGCGCTGAACATCTCGGCGACGGCGCGACGCTCGATCTCGCTCCAGTCGTCGCTCCAGCCCTTCTTCACGGCGCGAGCGCGGTAGTACGCCTCGACTTCCGCGGTCCGCAGAATGCCGGGGCTCACGCAGTTCACGGTGATGCCGCTTCCCGCGAGATCCTTGGCGAGCGTGAGGACGACGGCAGGAAGCGCGGCCTTCGCGCTGTAGTAGCCCGGCATGACGGCGCGCGGGCGCACGGAGCCCACGGTTCCGACGAAGATCACGCGTCCCCAGCCTCGATCTCGCATCGCCGGGACAAGGCGCTGGGCCATGCGCACACCGGAGAGCACGTTGCGCTCGTACATCTCGGTCCAGCTCGCGGTGCCCTCTTCGGCCCAGGTTCCGCCGGAGGCGACGCCGTAGTTGTTCACGAGGACGTCCGCTCCGCCGTGAGCCGCGACCGCAGCAGCAACGCCGTCAGCACCTGCGTCCGACATCAGGTCGCCGCTGAGCGCGAGGGCCTTGCCGCCGTTCGCGACGATGGAGGCTGCCACCGGCTCCGCCTGTCCGGCCTCGAGGCCGTGCACGAGGACCGTCGCACCTTCGGCCGCGAACGCGCGCGCCGTCGCTTCGCCGGTGCCGCGATGGCTGCCGGTGACGAGGACGCGCTTTCCTTCGAGACCGAGGTTCACTGCTGCCTCATGAGAAGTGGTACGCGAGCACGAGAGAAGTGACGGCGTAGTCGAGACCGCCGAGATCGCCGCTTCCGAGCACTCCGACGACTTCGCCCCCGAGCGTCACGCTGTCGGTCAGATAGACATCGAGGCCGCCGCCGATGCGGGCGACGAACGCCTCTTCGTTCTCCTCCAGAGTGTGAAGCTCGTTGCTGTCGGGATCGAAGCGAATGGCCTTCGTGTCGAGAACGCGCCCGCCGACCCCGATCCCCGCGACGAGGTAGGGCTGCCACTGCGTGTCCGTCAGGTGCACCTTCACGTTCGCGAAGACGTTCCATGCCTGGAGATCCGCAGGTTCGGCGATTACGTCCAGATCCCAGCCCGTCTGATACTCGACCAGCAACTCGGCGGAAAGGCGCGGATGGAAGCGGTACCCCCCGCGCAGCCCGACCGATCCGCTCACGGTCGCCTTGTCGGTGACGATCGCGAAGCGGGAAGTGCCGGCGGCGCTCGCATCGATGTCGCCGAGAGCGAGCCCCCCGCTCCATGCGACGTAGGGACCGAGCCTCGTGTAGTCGCTCGCGGGCGCTGGCGACGAAGTCTCGCTCGAAGCCTCCGGTTCCCCGACCGCGCAGGCGGTAGGAACGGAACCCAGACAGGAAAGCAGTGCGAGGAATGCAGCGAGGATGGTCTTCACGAAAGGCTC
>CAYYVZ010000383.1:0-4516 GCA_964475235.1 uncultured Myxococcales bacterium
CGGCGCCGTCTGCGACGCCGTTGGCGGCCGCTGCACGGCGGCGACTACGCTCGACATCGGCTGGAACGGCCGCGGTCACGCCGTGGCCGTCGCTGACGAGTCGACCTTGCGCGTCGCGGTGAGCTGCGCCGACACAGACGCGCCGTGCGGCGTCTGCGAAGTGACGGGAATCGATCCGAGAGCGGGCAACTGCCGCTGCGCGAATGACCCGCACGCGCGCTGCGACGAAGCGTTCGAGATCGACGAAGAGCGCTGTCCCGCATGCGAAGCCGGAGCGTTCGTCGGAGAGGCCTGCACGAACGACGCCGAATGCTCGGCAGGCCCGTGCACCCGCCGATGCTCGAACGACTTCACGGTCTGCAGCAGCGAGGCCGAGTGTCCGAACGGAACGTGCGAAGCGCACAACCAGTGCGGCAACGGCAAGGACTGCCAGGTCGAGTCCGATTGTACCGGCACGTGCACGGCGGCTTCCCAGTGCAATTGCTACGACGGTGCGCCCATCGCGATGGTGGCCGGTATCCAGCCGCTCTGCATCGTGCAGCGCTTTACCGGGGACGTGACCGGGACCGTCGACGTCGACAGCGGCGCGGCGGAGATTCACGAGCCGATCCAGCTCCTGATTCACTCGGGACTCTCCGCGAGCTCGCCGTGTCCGGTCTGCGGCGGCACATGCAGCAACGATGCTCTCGCGACCTGCGTGTTCGACTCCGACTGCGAGGGGGACGGCAAGTGCAGGCTCGATCCGGTTGCCCACGACGGCGTGCGCCAGGGCACGTGCATCGGCGGCGCCAACGAGGGGGAGCTCTGCGACGTCGATGCGGTGAACGGATCGTTTCCTGCCGGAAGCGGCGGTGAAGGCGGCGGCGGCGCGAGCCTCGACTGCATGCCGCGCCAGACCACCGTGCGTTCCGGGCTCGGACAGCGCCTCGAACTCGACCTGACGACCGACGGCGGCGCGCTTGCGGCTTCCCTGTCGTGCGGCGGCGAGAATCCCGAGGCGGAGTGCCACTGCCTCGTCTGTTCGACGAATTCCGACAAAGCGTGCGCGTCTGACGCCGATTGCGCCGGAGAGCCGAGTCTCTGTTCGCTGTCGGCAGAGGTCGAGTGCACGACCAATTCCGACTGCACGAACATCGATGCGGGTACGTGCCTCGAGAGCGACACCTGCCAGGGAGCGCCGCTGGTCCCCTGCAACAACGACAACGACTGCACTTCCGTGAGCGTGGGTACGTGCGAGGCGTCCACCTGCTCTTCCGACGGCGAGGCGGGCTTTCCGCAGCCGAACGATTGCGCGGACGGGCTCTGCACCGACGCCGGCAACGATGACGGTCTCTGCACGACCGGTCCCGACGATGCGTACTGCGACGGTGTGCTGACCGGCGACGGTCGCGGTGTCGTCAGCTGCGCGAGCAATGCGGACTGCGAGACCGGAGACGCCGGCGTCTGCGCCCTGCTCGAGCGTCGTCGCTGCTTCCGCGATACGATCGTCGCCGGCGGTGACGCCGACAGCCGGCATCCCGCTGTCGCCGCTGCGCGGTGCATGGCGCCGACCCCGTTCGAGACCGTCAATCTCGCGCTCGGGCTTCCGGGCCCGGTTCGCATCGTGAGGCAGGCGACGCAGCGCTCGTTCTGCTCCACCGCACCGGCCCGGCTCTACAAGCCCGGCACCGGAAACTGTCCGGACTAGTCGGCCGGCCTCGCTTGCGGCGTTTCGCGGGCCCTGCACCACGGACCCCGGAGCGCCGCATCGTCGGAGCGCGGGCGCCGGGTGTATTCCCACAATCGTGGGCTTGGGATACACGGGCGACCCGCGCTTCGATGTCTTACGCAGCGACAGCCCACGGCAATCGTTGGGTCTTCGACGACCTGAAAACTCTCCTCGCGCGTGCGACGCCCGATCGTTCCGGCGATCATCTTGCGGGGATCGCGGCGTCGTCGGCTTCGGAGCGGTTCGCGGCCCAGTGTGCGCTCGCCGATCTGCCGCTTCGCGAGTTTCTCTCGTGCGAAGTCGTCCCCTACGAGGAGGACGAGGTCACGCGGCTCATCGTGGACTCGCACGACGCATCGTCGTTCGCGGCGGTCTCGACGCTGACCGTCGGAGAGTTTCGTGAATGGTTGCTGTCGCCGCTCGCGTCGACGGACTCGCTGGCCGCGCTGGCGCCGGGTCTCACGCCGGAGATGGTCGCGGCCGTCTCGAAGATCATGCGGCTGCAGGACCTCGCCGTCGTCTCGGCGAAGTGCTCCGTCGTGACGCGCTTTCGGGGCACGCTCGGACTTCCGGGACGGCTCGCGACGCGGCTTCAGCCGAATCATCCGACCGACGACGGCCGCGGCATCGCGGCGAGTATCGTGGACGGCCTGCTGCTCGGCGCAGGCGACGCGGTGATAGGAGTGAACCCGGTCGGCGACAGCCTCGATGGGTATATCCGAATCGTCACGCTGCTCGATGAAGTCCGGCAGCGGCTCGCGCTTCCGGGACAAGGCTGCTGCCTCGGGCATGTGACGACCGCTCTCGCGGCTATGGAGCGCGGTGCGCCGGTCGATCTCGTGTTTCAGTCGATCGCCGGGTCGGAGAAAGCGAACGCGGGATTCGGCGTGACGCTGTCGTTGCTGAAGGAAGCGCACGAGGCCGGGCTTTCGCTCTCGCGCGGGACGCTGGGGGACAACGTGATGTACTTCGAGACGGGGCAGGGAGCGGCGCTGTCGTCGGACGGACATCACGGAGTGGACCAGCAGACGATGGAGGCGCGCGCTTACGGCGTGGCGCGTGCCTTTCGACCGCTGCTCCTGAACACCGTCGTCGGGTTCATCGGGCCGGAGTACCTGTACGACGGGAAGCAGATCCAGCGCGCGGGGCTCGAGGATCACTTCTGCGGAAAGTTGCTCGGCGTGCCGATGGGCGTAGACGTCTGTTACACGAACCACGCCGAGGCGGACCAGGACGACATGGATTCGCTGCTCGTCAACCTGGTCGTCGCGGGCGTGAACTTCGTGATCACGGTGCCGGGGGCGGACGACGTGATGCTGAACTACCAGTCGCTGTCGCACCACGACGTGCTGGCGGTGCGCGAGCTGACGGGACGCAGGCCGGCGCCGGAGTTCGAGGAGTGGCTGCTGCGGACGGGGTTGACGGATGAGACGGGGCGGCTGCTGGAGAGGCCGGACTTGCGGATGATGGAGGCGGCGATGTCGGCGGTGGGGGCGCTCGAATGAAGTCGCCCGCCGTAATCGCTTCACCGTTGCCGGTATCCCGGCTCGCGTCGCATACGGAAGCGAGAGTCGCGCTTGGGCGTGCCGGGAACTCGCTGCCGACGGCCGCGCATCTCAAGTTCGTCGGAGATCATGCGCGTGCCCGGGATGCGGTGTGGACGGCGGTGGACTTCGATGCGCTCGCTCGCGAGGTCGAAGCGCTCGGGCTCACGGCGGTGCGCCTTTGCAGCGAAGCGGGGGATCGCGCGACGTATCTGCGGCGGCCGGACCTTGGGCGACGGCTTTCTCCGGAATCTCAGCGGCTGCTTGCGGAGGCGGCAATTGCGCCGCAGGGGCGCGTTGCGCTCGTGATCGCGGATGGGCTTTCAGCGGAGGCGGTACAGACGAACGCGATCCCGGTCGTGCGCGAGTTGTTGCCGCGGGCGAAAGAGCTCGGAGGGATCCGGAGCGTATTCCTGGTCGAGCAAGGGAGGGTCGCCGTCGGAGATCCGATTGGGGAAGCGCTCGGCGCGGAGCTCGTCATCGTGCTGATCGGAGAACGGCCGGGGTTGTCGGCGGCGGATTCGCTCGGGTGTTACATCACGTGGGCTCCGAAGATCGGGACGCCGGACTCGCGACGTAACTGTGTCTCGAACATTCGCGAGGGCGGACTTCGGTTGGCCGAGGCGGCGGCGCATATCTTGCGGCTGGGACAGGCGATGGCCCGGGAGAGAGTGAGCGGGGTGCAGTTGGCCGCGGTCACCGGTTGAGCCGACGGCTTTCAGGCCGGGAAGCGCTGCGCTGTCAGCGATCCGCCTGCATCCCGCCGCGACTCACGCTTCCCCTTCCGCCCAGTCGAGAAAGATCCTGAGGATTTCTCCCAGATTGAAAGAGCCGCCCGCGCCGTGGAACTGGCCGTCCTGAATCGAGCAGGAGATCCAGTCGCCCTTCGACTCCCCGTTCCCGCGTTCGACTTTGGAGAAGGCGCGTCCTTCGAGCGGAGTGCCGACGAGGTCGATCTTCAGCCACCAGCCAGGGTTGTCGAGCGAATCGAGGCGCACGCCGTAACGGTGCTCCCACTCGTCGTTGCACTGCGACTGGTACCATTTCTGAAGGCGCGCGAGCTCGTCCATGGCGGCGCATCATTCCCGGTCCGTCGACTGGAGGAAAGACTCAGAATCCTCCCGACGACCAGTCGATGACTTTCAGCTTCGACTCGCCGGCCACGTTCACGATTCTTCCCAGCAGAATGCCCGTCCAGTTCTGATCCTTCGTCGAAAAGATCAGCTCCCAGTCCCCGTCGCACGATTTGATGGAGCTTAGCTGG
>CAYYVZ010000384.1:0-4506 GCA_964475235.1 uncultured Myxococcales bacterium
GTCCGTGCCGACTGCTCGCGCGCGAGAGCGCGCGCGAGCTCGACGCAGGCCGCGGCTTCGTGCTGCGCGACGCCGCCTCCACGAGCGAGGAACCACTCGCCTCTCATCCGGTGGATCTCGGCGAGAAAAAACGACTCGCCGCTCTGGGCGAACGCGAGGGCCTCATCGAGAGCGACGTTAGCCGCGTCGAGCTGTCCGTTCTTCAGTTGAGCTCCGCCGAGGCAGCCCGAGAGAAAGGACTGGAAGTGTTCCCCTCCGTGCTGGCGACAAAGAGCCGCGCCGTGCCGGAGCTCGACGATGCCCCGGGATCTGTTTCCAATCTCGATCTCGGCGCTTCCGTGCAGCGCGTGACCCCACCCTCTCCAGTTCGGGAAGCGCTGCTCTCGCGCCTGAACGATCAGCTCGGCAGCCCAGGCCCTCGTCTTCGCCGTGTCGCCGCTTCCGTGACGGGCGGCCCCGCCATAGGCCAGAGCCCACGCGATGCTGAACGGATGCCCGAGTTTGCGGGCGTGGGCGATGGCCGCCTCGGCCTGGGTGCGAGAGCGATCCGGGAACCCGAGGCACGCGAGCGCAAGGGCCTGCACCGACAGCGCGTAGACGAGCGGATCGGTCGATCCTCCCACCGCGCCCGGCTGGTCCTTGCCACGATACAGAGCGGTGGCCTGATTGAAGTGCGCGGACGCCTCGATGAACCTGCCCGTGCAGACGAGAGTGTGGCCGAGCGCGACATGCGCCCACAAGACCGACGTGCGGCTGCCCCGGCCCAGCCCGGTCGCGAGCATTTCTTCTGCAATTTCCCGCGTCGATTCGTAGCGCGCGTTGTTGAGCTCGTAGGCCCACAGGCCCATCAGCGTGACGCCGATCTGCGCGCTTTCCGTCTCCCGACACAGGGCGCGGGCCTGCCGGTGCGCGGCGCCGACCTCGGGCGCGATGAAGCCCTCGTTCATCAGGATCGACCAGCCGAGCAGGTTCAGGACCGCGATCTCCTGTTCGGCGTGAGACGCCGCATTTGCCAGTCCGCGCAGGGCGTCGAGACTCTTTCGAAAGTGTCCGACGGCCTCGCTGATCTCCGAACGCAGGAGCGCGCGCAGCCCGGCCTCCTGCCAGGCAGCGGCGGCACGCTCCCTGTCTCCGGCTTCGTTCCAGTGGTGGGCGACGAGCGCAGGCTGACTGGCGGATACTTCCGGGAATTCGCTCCTCAGAATCGCGGCAATTCGCGCGTGAACCTCGATGCGTCGCTTCTTGAGCATCGACTGGTAAGCCATGTCCTGAAACAGGGCGTGCTTGAACGCGTACTCGGCGGTTGGAGAGACACCGCGGCGGTAGAAGATCTCTCGGCTGAGCAGGCGATCGAGCAGTTCGGCCAGGCTCGCTTCGTCTTCCCCGGTGACGGACGCCAGCAGACGGTGGCTGAACTCGCGCCCGAGCGCCGCGCCGACCTGGGCAATCTGCTTGGCCGGACCGAGGCGGTCGAGACGCGACATCAGGAGGTCCTGCAGAGTCGCGGGAATCTCCGGCTCGCCGGCCGAGGAACCCGGCGGCGATTCGGAATCGAGGAGGGCGCGCGTCATCTCCTCGACGAACAGGGGAACGCCGTCCGTCTTCCTCGCGATCCGTTCCACGGTCGTCGCGGGAAGCGCGCCTGCGGCGGCAACCGCAAGCACCATCTGGATCGATTGCCGTTCGGTCAGGCGATGGAGGTTGATCGGAGTGAAATGGGGTCGTCTCTGCCAAGGAGGCAGGAACTCCGGCCGGGCGGTGATGATCAGCAGCAGGGAGAGCCTCGGGGCCTGCTCCACGAGAAGCCCGAGAAGCTCGAGCGAAGACGGATCCAGCCAGTGCGCATCTTCCACCGCGAGGACGAGCGCGCGCCGGGTTGCGACGGACGCCAGCCAGGAAGCCATAACTTCGAGAAGCTTGACTCGCTGCGCTTCGGCGCTACGCGCAGGCGCAGCCGTCGTTCCGGGAAGCGGCAGGGACAGAAACCCGGCCAGGACGGACGCGGCCTCGGTTCCGGATAGGCCCGAATCGCGCAGTTCCTGGGCGAGCTTGGCAGCGCGGACGTCCTCGCTGTCGCCGGCCTCGAATCCGAGCTGCGTGTGAAAGACGTCCATCAGCGGGTGGAGGGAGCTCTGCAGGGAGTAGGGCGAGCCACGCCAGGTCATCCACTGGTGCGCCGCTCCGGCGAGGTGCTCTCGAAGCCGCGCCACCATGCGCGACTTTCCGATGCCGGCCTCGCCGCTGACGAAGACGACCTGGCCGGAACCGGCCCGCGCGTTCTCCCAGCGATCGACGAGAGTCCCCCACTCTTCCTCGCGCCCGATCAGCGGAGTGGCAAGACGCGCGGAGTACTCACCTTGGCCGCGAACGCCGACCTCCTTCGTCACGGAGTGAATCCGGACCGCATCCGCCACGCCCTTGAGAAGATGAGAGCCGAGATCCTCGGTGACGAACTCGGCCCCCAGCAGACGCAGGGTCGCGCCGGTGATCACGACTCCGTTCGGTTCGGCCAGCGACTGGACCCGCGCTGCGATGTTCGGGGCCTCCCCGATCACCGCCATCTTCTCGCCTTCGCCCTCGGCCTCGATCAGGTCGCCCGTGACGACCAGGCCGGTGTGGATCCCGATTCGCACCTGGCGCCGCGAGTCGCCGGACTGCCCGTCGAGGGACTTCATCCGCTCGACGATCTGGAGCGCCGCGCGCACCGCGCCTTGCGCATCGTTCTCGTGCGCGGTCGGATAGCCGAAGTAGATCTTGATCCCGTCGCCCACGTAGCGGGCGATGAAGCCGCCGTAGTGCTCAACGGCACCGCGACACACCTGGCGATAGTCGCGCAGGACTTCGCGCAGCTCTTCCGGGTCGAGCTGACCCGACATGGCGGTGTAACCCACCAGGTCGCAGAACATCACCGTGACGCGACGGCGGTCGGCGTCGCCCCTGGACGCGGCTGATCGCTCCGGCGCCGGGTCGTGGACAGGGTGCGCCGGAGGCTGGACCCTCAGCGGCGCCGCGCATTCACCGCAGAATTTGAACCCCGGAGGATTCTCGAATCCGCACGCCGGACATTTCATCGGAGTGGTGCTGCCGCGGCGGAGGTCAGGACTAGGCGCGCATGAAGCTGCGTTGCAGCCTCTCTACCAGCACGCGCATCACGTGCAGCGAGAAGAACGGGGTATCCACGACCATGTTGAGGAACTCGCCCTCGTCGACCTTGGCGAGCTTGACCTCGTTGCGGGCCCTGGCCGTTGCGCTGCGGGTGCTCGTCCCGATCAACGCCATCTCGCCGAGGAGGTCTCCAGGGCCGAGGACGTCGATGATCTTGTCGGCGACGAGGACGTCGACGGTCCCTTCGACGATCACGTACATGTGGTTACCGGTGCTGCCTTCGGCGAAGATGATCTCGTCTCCCTCGTAGCGGTCGAGGAGCTTCGAGTTCGCAAAGAGCTTGTCGAGTCGCAGCAGTGTCTTGGTCGCCATCGTGTCCCTCTCGCCGAGTCTGCCTTCTCCCGGCATCCCTGAAGCGCGGGGCGCATCTTGTGTGTGCTCCAGCACAATGACAAGTCACCGCGGGTCCTTGCACTACATAGGGAACAGCCCTCCGACTCGGATCTTCATCCCAAGCAGCCTCCTGTCACCCCGCCCGCTTCCCCTGCCTGCGGCGACCCCCATTACACAGACAGAGATCCACGAAGGAGGACATCCGATGACATCATTTTCCAGACTGCTGTTCGCCGCCGGAGCGGCGACGATTCTTGCCGCCCAACCGGCCGCCGCCGTCCCGCTCGGCAGCGGAACGATGAGCATCGATCTCCAGGGAACCGTCACCGACAACGTGACCTGCCTCATCTCCACGTTCGACAACGCCACCTACGACGTCTTCGACACAGACGTGAACCTCGGCACCGAGATGGGCTACATGGTCTGTACGGACGAACAGGGGGAATAGGGCTTTCAAGCGGCCGCTGCCTGGTATCGCGCGGATCCCCGACCTCACCGATTCACGTCTGATAAGTTGCATTCCTTTAACTGGGCCTCACACCGGAGCCACAACCCCTCTCGTCAGCCCCTACGTGCTGACCTGGCCGGGCCAAAACAAGGTGCGCGGCCCTCTCTGACGTGATTGCGGACCGACCCGTGCGCCGCAGCGGTCGAATCCCGACCGCCGCCAACTCCGAATTGTCGATTTCGCCTCGTTGGGCCGCGCAGCGGCGCTTACGTCGCCGACCCGCCGTACCTTGACGCCGGCGGGGAACGCCCCGTGCTACCGATGCACGCCAGCAACACCGCAACCGCTGCCGGCGAGCGCACCGCCGCCATCAGCCGCATCTTCCATCCGCATCGATCGCAGCGAAGAGCATCCACTGCGAACACTCGCCGCAGCAGGCCGCTCCAGGCGATGCGCCGGGCGCGGCTTGCCTGCGGCCGGTCGTGCGAACAGGAGGACCGTCTGATCGCCGCTACCGCGTCGTCGGCCCCCGGGACCACGTACGGCCGCCAAGCCGCGCC
>CAYYVZ010000385.1:0-4495 GCA_964475235.1 uncultured Myxococcales bacterium
ATCGATTGCCCATCCGCACAGAGTGACGAGACCTCCCGCGACGGCGTAGAAGCACGCGAGATCCGCGGTTCGGCGCGGCCACGTCGATCCCCCGTCGCTCATCGGGGAGGCCCGGGTGGACGGAGTCGAGACCACATCCTTCGACGAGATAACACGGCATCGTCGGGGAAAGGAGGGCTGATGGCGGAACACGCGAGCATTGCGTTGGAGCCTCACACGAGGGGGGATCCGAACAGCTCTGCGGGGCCGGCTTCACTCGCCGCGTTGAAAACCGCCATCGGCAGCGGCAGCTGCCCCAAGTACCACTGCGACTACAACGGAGACGGAAAGATGCTCGCCGCAGGCGCGCTGCTGCAGGACGCGCGCTCCAATCGAGCAGGATGAGGCGAGGGATCGCGATGGCGCGATCCGGTGTAGTCCCGAGTCCGTTCGGTTCAGCCCGGCCAGGCGAAGCGCGTGAAACGATAGAAGCGCACGCGCTGGCGGTTCTGCTTGTCGGTGCACGCGCACACGTCGCCGCCGCTGAACAGGCAGCCGTCGCAGAAGCGGCGATTGGTCGCGGGAGGCGGGGCGGTCACGATCCACATCGTGCCGCCCGGGTCCGAGTAGAAGCCGAGTCCACCCGATTCGCCGGGCTGGCCCGTCATGCTGAAATTTGCGAGCGCGTTGTCGGGACCGAGGCGAATCTGGCCGGAGTCCCAGACACGCAGGCGATTCGGCGTGCTCGACAGCAGGATGCAGGCTTTGTACCACCGGTTGTTCTTCCAGTAGAAATCGCAGTCCTGCACGCCCTCTTCGCCGTCGATGTTGTTGGCGGTCTCGATGTCGGTGAACGTGCCGCAAGTGCCGTCGGTCGGTGTGCACTGCCGCTCGTAGAACTGGTCGAACGAGTAGTAGCGGGTCCTGATCGGCGTGGCGTAGCTCGCGGGGTTCGTGAAGATGCCTCCGACGAAGCCGACCGAGTGGTCGAAGAAGCCCTGGTACTGGACCGTGCCCGCGCCGTTGAAGCGATAGAGCCTCGTCTTCATGTCGATGCTTTCGCTGGTGAAGCCCGTGTAGGCCCATCCGTTGTCGAGCAGGATTCCGCTCGGGTGCTCGTACGTCGAGTCGTACTTGAACTGCTTGATGCGCGTTCCGGCCGCGTTGTGCACGTAGAGATAGGCCGTGTTGTTGCCGTCGGTCTCCATGCACGTCGTGTAGAAGTAGGTTCCGTCGAACTTGATGCCCTGGCCGTGACAGCCCTTTTCGCTGGATCCGATGGCGGCCGTGCCGACGTTCTGGAGGAAGTAGTCCCTGTTCTCGACGGGGTAGAAGCCCTGGGCCGAAGCGGCCGTCGCGGACGACAGGGCGAGGCCGAGCGCGGCAGCGGCGTGGGCGAAGGGGCGGAGCCTGGGTCGGGTCATGGTGGGTCTTCCTCCGTCCGCCTTGGTATCGCGTTCAGCGCCGGCTGTCCTTACGAATCCTTACGACGTGGTGCATCTCTGGCGCGGATGGCACGCGGGGCAGACGCCCTGCCGATTCCCTGCCCGACGGCGGCGTGCTAACGACCCGCCGCTCCGATGGGATTCATCGTCTCCTTCATCGCTGCGGGCCTCGTGCTGCAGCTCGCGTCGGCCAGGTGGCCGGTGCGAGCGTTCGAGCACGAGCCGGAGGTGCTGCTCGACGTGCTCGCGCTCGTCGTCGCTCTCGCCTGCCAGCTGGCGATCGCGTCGGTGGCATTCCCGGCGATCTCGAGCGTCCAGTCGGTACCGGCGGTTGCCGACAGCTATCACTACCTGCGCACGCTCACGCCGCTCCAGGCGGGCCTCTTCTATTTCGTCGTCGTCGATTTCGTCGCGTACTGGATGCACCGTCTCAACCACGTCGCGTGGCTGTGGGCCACGCACGCCTTCCACCACAGCTCGAAGAACCTGTACTGGGCTTCGGGCATGCGCGGCAGCCCCGTGCATTTCCTGCTGCTCGGGGTGCCGAGCCTGCTCGTGCAGGTGGTGTTCGATCCCGAAGGCATCGTGCTGTGGCTCGTGCTCGCGTACGGCGTCGTCCACAACAGTCTCATTCATTCGAACCTGAAGCTGCCCCGCTTCGTGAACCTCGTCTTCGTGACCGGCCAGTCGCACCTCGTTCACCACGCCCGCGATCCCAAGCTGGGCGGCAGCAACTTCGGGTTCCTGTTCACGTGGTGGGACCGGATCTTCGGAACGTGGGTCGATCCGGCGACGCTGCCTCCGGATTTCCCGCTCGGGCTCGGCTACGAAGTGGGGACGGTGCGACTCGTGACCGGGCTGCCGCCGAAGCGCGAGACTTCCCGTTCCGCCTGATCGCGCACGACGGGCGAACGTGCCGCGAACGGCGCGAGCTAACGACTGGACGCCGGATCTGCGGTGTGTGCGAACGACTCGAGCAGCGTGCGGCTCTCGGGAACCTCGCCGGCGGCTGCCCGGAAGCTCACGGGGGTCTGAAATCGGAGGAAGAGATCGTCGTCGCTCGACGCGAGCGACAGGACGGGCACGTGGATCGATTCGGCGACCGAAGCCAGAAGGCGAGCGACGTCCGATGTTTCCAGCCAGAGCCGGCTCGCCCATTCTTCTGCGTAAGCCGATGAAGTCTCCGGGGTGGGGTGGAGCCGGCATCCGCGTGCGCACGCGATGAGCGTCGCCGCGTTCCCCTTGGCCGTCACCTGCACCACCTCGAAGGCCCGGCGCGCCGAGGCCAGGATCGAGGCGAGCGCCACGGACGAGAGCCGTTCGAGCGCGATCTCCTGTCGCAACGCTCCTGCGTGCGTGAGTCTCGATGCCACGAGCGAGTAGAACTCGGTCGTGCATCTGGAGGTCGATTCGGGCCCGGAAAGCTCCGGCTCGTTCACGAGCACGATGTCGTACTTCGCGTCGCTGACACGAAGAAATGCGCGACCGTCGGCGTGATGCATCTCGTACTCGTCGAGGCGGCCCGGGCTTCGGGAGTACGCGCTGCGCCGAACGAGCGCCGCGGAGGCGGCGCTCGCCTCCGCCACTTTCACGTGAGGGATCTCGCTGACGTGGGAATCGAACGCGGCTTTCGTTCCAAGGCCGATCTGCAGGGCCGAGTCGCGGCTCGACGCGATCTCCTGGCCACCGAGAAGGGTGGCATCCTCCCGGTCGCTCCCGTTGCGCACGAGGCCATTGAGCCGAAGCTCGCCGCCGTCGAAAGTTGCCGGCGCGTGGAACGTCGCGACGCTTCCGATGCTCTCCTCGAGCGCAAGCGCTTCGCCGGCGGTCGATTTGCGCAGCGTGAGCGCGCTGTCGGATACGATCGATCCGACCTTCGGTTGTCCGGCGAGCACGACCATCCCGACGGCGGAGACGGCGAGAAGAGCTCCGATGGATGCGCGAACGTGTCCGGTCGCGTCGCGAAGCAGGAAGGCGGCGAGCGCAATCGCAAGGCCCGCCGATCCTCGCAGCGTGACCGCGGAACCGGCTACCGGAATGAGCACGAACGCGGCGACGGCGGCCCCGGTGGCGCCGGCGAGCAGCACCGCCCCGGGTCCGGGAACCGCCACGCCTCGTCGATACGGTGCTGCCAGCGCACCGGTGCTCGCAGCTGCGGGAACGAGGAAGAACGCGGCGCAACAGAACCGGATGAACTCGTGCTGGAAGAACTCGCCCATCACCTGGAACTGGTCGATGTAGACCCGGAACGAAGCGAAGTAGCCCGGCACGGCGCTCCAGAGCGGAAGCGCGACGACCACGCTCGCCGCGAGAGCGGCGAGACCCCACGCGACGGCGTTCCCGTCTTGCCGCCTCCCCGCCTTAAGGCCCGCGGAGAGTCCGGCGAAGAGCACGGCGGCGACTTGCGCACGAGCATAGACCGTGTCGGCGAGCATCGCGCTCACGAGGTGAGCGTCGACCGTCAGAACGACGCCTGCGAGCGCGGCCGCCAGCAGTGTCACGACGACCGGGCTGGTCCCGCGTGCGCGGCGTTCGATTTGCTCTGACCCGGCTCGCATCGCGAGCGGCACCACGACCGCGGCAGCAGCTGCGTAGACCAGAACCGTGAGAAGGTTGGAGCGCACACTCGGCAGCACTCCATAGCCGCCGAGCAGGGCAGCGAACGCGCCACCCAGCAGCACCGCTTCGAGCCACCCGCCGCGCGTAGCGAGACCCGGCGCCGCGAGCCCGGTCAGGAGCGCGGCCGGTATGGCGAGTGCGACGGCGAGCATCGTGCCGGCAGAGGCCGCGTCGCCGGCCGGACCGAGCGCTGGAGGACCCAGCTTCAGCGAGAAGTACGACCATGGAACCAGCAGGCACGCCGCGACGGCGGCGATGCGTGACGAAACGCCGGGAGCTGCGGCGAGACGCTGCGCCGTCAGCGCGCCCAGCGCGAGGGCGGCGATGCACGCGAGCGTGACGGTGGTCCGAGTCTCCGGCGTCGCGCCGACGCTCGGCGCGAGCGCGTGGAACAGGATCGCCTCGTGCAGCCACCCGGCAAGCCCGAGCAGGAAGAGCGCAGCGGCCGCGCC
>CAYYVZ010000386.1:0-4487 GCA_964475235.1 uncultured Myxococcales bacterium
GAACTCCTGCTGATCGAGTGTCGCGTTCTCGGAAAGCCGGTCACAATTCCTCCAGATGACTTCCGTTCCATCCCCGATTCCGAAATCCGAAGAAGCCTCCGCGCGCGCTTCCTCGTCAGAAAAGATCGCCATCTGCCAGTCTTCGATGTGCTCCAGATCCCAGCGCGCAGCCGAGCACTTGCCATTTCGCGTACTGACTACAGTCAGATTCGTACACTGAGAGAACGAAGCTGACTTCAGACCCCATCCAAACCTACCGAGATCCCACGCGGCGCGCGTCTCGCGGGGATCACGACTCGCAGGCCGCATCGCCGCTTGCAGCTCGTTCGGGCTCATACCCTGTCCGTCGTCCCGGACGTGGATCCGCGGCTTCCCGTCGTTGTAGAGGCACGTGAGATACACGTTTCGCGCCTCGGCATAGATGCTGTTGTCGATCAGATCGGCCAGAGCGGCCGCCAGATCGTAGTTCCCGAGGCTTCTCGCTGATGCCATCAACGACGCTGCGGCTGGTGGATTGGGGATGTACTTCATTTCTTCGCTACCGCACCTGAAAACTCGCCCATCGTGTCTTCACCCGTCCGGACGACTCCCTCGCGCACGTCCTGCGCGCCCGGCACTCGCGTCGCCTCGGACAAACAAGAGCGACCCACAGTTTTGCTCGAACCCGTAACGGCGTACCGACGGGGCATGTGCTGGGAACGTGGCTGTGCAGCGGGCCAGAATCTGTCCTCGACCAAACAGCCGATGTAAAAAAGTAGCCTACAATCGACCACTTACCGCGAACATACGGCGAACCTCCGCCCCCCAACGGATTGGAGCCGTCTTAGCGGACGAGTCGCAAGTCAGACAAGCGTTCGAGCCCTGATGACTGCTGTTATAGTTGGTGCCTTGAGATTTGGTTCACTTGGAACGACAGGGGCGTCCCGGTACGTGCTCACGCACGGGTCGCGCTAATCAGCCCGAGTATCGTTCGACCACCCGCCGCGCCATCGCCGACACCAAGGCCCGCAACTCCGGCGGTGCAACCACCTCGACCTCCGGCCCATGCTTCAGGATGTCCATCAGCAACTCATCCGGCCGATCGTACGGGACGGTAAGCTCGTAGAATCCGTCGTCGAGCCAGCGCGAGACTTGATCGCCGTGCCAGTCCTCTTTGGATACCCATTGCGCCCGATTTGGGGAAAAGCGGAGAACCGCGTTGGCCGAGGGCGCGCCGGAAAAGATGCCGTACGACGGCTTGAACATGCTGTCGAGCGCCTCATCGGGAATATCCATCGCCAGAGCTTCAAGGACACGAACTGCGCGCATCTGATCGAGGGCAAACACGCGAAGGCCTTTGCGGATGTGACACCACGCATCCAGGTACCAGTTCTCGCGATAGCGGACCAGTCGCTGAGGAGAAATCTCACGAGGCTCCCATCCGCTTTCTCGCCCGCGAGGTTTGTACTCCAGCCGAAGACGTCTGCGCGAGACGGCCCCATCGGCGCATGCCCTGAACACAGCGTCGTCAGCCACTCGTGATCCGATTGCCACGATTCGAATCCTGCGCGCTGCTGCCGTCGGCTCGATTCCGTTCTTTTCCAGCAGGTTCTCGATGCGCTGTCCCAGCGGAACCAAATCACGATCGAATATCCCAGGCCGCACCGACTTAAGGAGCTCCCGCATCGTAAGAAGCGCACTCAGCTCGGACTCGCTGAAGAACAGGCCGGGAAGTTCGAATCCCTCGCCCGCCTGCCCCGCATCGAAACGGTAGCCGCCGGCCTCCCTGTCGTAGTCGATCGGATACTGGAACGTATCGCGAAGCTCGGCGATGTAGCGCTTGACGCTTCGCTCTCCGCATTCGAGCGCATCGGCAATTTGTTGCACGCTCATGGGCGGCTGATGTCGGCGCGTCAGTAGCCGGACGAGGCGAGCAAGTTCGGGCAGCCGACTCATCGAACCAGATCTGATGCGACGTCTCCGGCTGACGCAAGACCGGATTCTGGAAGAACCAGACTGCAGGGGACATTTCTTGTCCCCTCCTCACATTCTGATCATGGTCCGTCGAACGTATGACCGGAACCGGGTTCCCAGGGCATCGCATGCTTCAAGAGGACGGCGAGGGCGCAAGGAGAAGAGGATGAATTGGGGTGCCATTGACACACTGAGATCGGAAGGTTTCGCCGGCTTTGTCACCGTCCGTGAGTTGCAGTCCTCATCCTGCACCGCCGTTCCCGAAGCCGCAGGCGTCTACCTCGTTGTTCGTCCGGTCAAGGAAGCGCCAGTTCTCGCGACCGAGAGCTGCGGAGGCCACTTCAAGGGCAGAAATCCGACCGTTCAGATAACCGTGCTCCGCGAGCACTGGGTGGATGACGCACCTGTGCTGTATATCGGAAAAGCAGGTGGAGGAGCGTCCGGAGCGACGCTACGCAAGCGCTTGCGAAGCTATATGCGATTCGGCCTCGGAGCCCCGGTGGGCCACTGGGGTGGACGCTTCATCTGGCAACTGTCGAATCCCTCCGATCTGCTCGTTTGCTGGATGCCCACGGGAGAACGCGACGCCGTCGAATTCGAGTCACAACTCATTCGGGAGTTTTCGGAGACATATGGTCGCCGTCCTTACGCCAATCTCCGGGGCTAGAGGAAGTAGTTCAATCAGGAAACCGCGCCCCAAACGGCTCCAGCGGAATCCGCAGCGCATTCGTCGCAAAGCTGATCACGTGGTACAGCCCCGCGAGTACCACCAGCTCGACGAGCTGCTCGCTCGAATACTCGGCCGCCAGCTTCTCCCACAGTCCATCCGACACCGTCGCCGTCGCGTGCAGCTCGTCGCACAGGCGCAGCACCAGCTTCTCGCGCGCCTCGAACGGCGTCGCCTCGACGTCGTCGCTGCATAGACCCGCGATCTCGGCCTCGCCGAAGCCCACGCGCGAACCGAAGAACGCAACGTGCACGCCCCACTCGTACTCCGAGCCGCAGCGCCACGTGGTGCGGTCAATGACGAGCTCGCGGTCGCGCATCGAGATACTGCCGCGGTCGAGCAGGCCGCCGGCCATCACGCGGCCGAAGACGCGCTCGTTCACCGCGAGCGTGCGGAACAGCACCAGGGGCTCGACGCCCTCCGGCATGATGCGGCGGAACCACGACTCGGCGGCGTCGCTGTAGGGCGGCTCGACGGGCTGGATGCGAGGCAGGGGTTGCGTGGTGGTCATCAAGCTCTCCTTCGTGAATCCGGCGCAGCGCCAGGCTACTGGTCGGGCGCGCCCGCTCGCGGCGCCGCACACGCGGTGCTCTGGTTGAGGCCGTTTCGGCGTGCTATGGATTCCGTAGCAGAACGTACCGCTACAGTTTCCGTAGCGCAAGACCCGGAGATCCCCCGACGTGCCGCGATCCACTGCCGCCGCCTCAACTTCGCGAAAAGCCGTGCGCCGCACGCGCAGCAGTCGGCCGATCATGCAGCTCCTCGAGCTGCTCGGCCGCCGCTGGACGATGCGCGTTCTCTGGGAGCTGCGCGACGGGAGCCTGAGCTTCCGCGCCCTTCAGGAGGCCTGCGGCGGCATCAGCCCGGCCGTGCTCAACGAGAGGCTGAAAGAGCTGCGCGACGCGCGCCTCGTCGAGCTCGCCCAAGGCGAGGGCTTCGGCCTGTCTGCGCTCGGGCGTGAGTTGCTCGAACGATTCGCGCCGATGGTCGGGTGGGCCGAGCGATGGGCAAGGTCGCTGCCGAAAGGAAGCGGCCCGTGTTGATGTCGGGCGTCCGGCACGGCAACCTCCGAAGCTCACGAGGAGGAACGCCGCCGATGACACTGTCCCATACGAATCGCCCGAGACCCTGCCTTCGGCCGCGCCTTCTCGCCGTTCCCGTTCTCTTTGCGCTGCTCGCCACGACGGCCGGGTGCATGTGGACCCAGAACGACCTCGTGAGGCTGCCGACCTTGCGCGACGTCGAGCCTCTCAGCCCGGCCGGCCGCCGCTGCTACGACACCTGCGCGCACCAGGAAGCATCCTGCATCCACATGTGTCCGCAGTTCGGCCAGCTCTGCCACGACGACTGCGAGATGGACACGAAATTCTGCCTGCAGGACTGCCCGGACCTGCGACGCCCGGAAACTCCGAAGTAGCGGCCGCGCCCGGTCGGGCGGCGGACCGCTGCCGCTGGCCGACGAAGTTACTTGTCGAGCAGGTGGCAGGCCGTCCGGTGCCCGCTGCGATCGAGAAGCTTCGGCACCTCGACCTTGCAGCGATCGAACGCGTACGGACAGCGCGGATGAAACGCGCATCCGGCCGGCGGATCGATCGGGCTCGGCACGTCGCCGCCGAGCACGATGCGCTCGCGGCGATTCGCGCCGTCCACCGTCGGCACCGCCGACAGCAGCGCCTGCGTGTACGGATGCTGCGGAGCCTCGTACACGCTTTTCGACGGCGCAGCCTCGACGATCTTGCCGAGGTACATCACCGCCATGTCGTGACTGATGTGCTCGACCACGCGCAGGTCGTGCGAGATGAACGCG
>CAYYVZ010000387.1:0-4486 GCA_964475235.1 uncultured Myxococcales bacterium
AGCAGAAGTTCGGCTGCGGCAGCGTGCCCGTCGCGCCCTTGGCGGTGCAGGTCTGCGGGTTGCAGGGCGAGACGTTGATGTTCTGGCAGTCGCTGTTGTTGGCGCACACCTGCGACGTCTTCTTGTTGCAGCGTCCCGCCACCGGCGTTCCGCACGGGCCCAGGTCCACCGAGGCGCAATCGGCATTCTCGTCGCAGGTGACGCTGCTGACTGTGCCGGTGCAGGTGCCCGACAGCACTGCGCAGTCCGCGTTCGCGTCGCAAGGCGTCGTCGTGTCGACCGAGCAGACGAGGCAGGGGCAGAGGTCCGTGCCGACGCCGGAGCCGTCGCAGTCCACGCCGAAGCCGAGGCTCGAGACGCCCGTCGTCTGCGAGAGCGAGATCTTGAGGCCCGCTCCGGTCACGTTCTTGCCGACGTCCGGCTGGCAGTCGATCGAGTAGCCGCCGCCGCCCTGGCCCGGCGTCGTATCGCCGAGCACGGCCGGGAAGCTCGCGTTCTGTCCCGTCACCTCGCAGGCCACGCCGTCGTCGGTGTGGAAGTCGGGGTCGCGGATGCAGAGACCGTCGCGGATGCCGTCGTTCGGCGTGTCCTGCACGCAGGTCGCGCCCATGGTGCAGTCCGTGTCGAAGATGCAGCCCGAGTTGTCGTTGCTGCACTTACCGCCGCAGACCGGGCACGGCATGTCGCGCGAGTAGCCGAGGAAGACCTGCGTGCGCAGGTTTGCGGTGATCTGGCCGGCGCCGAGGTCCGGGTCCGCCGTTCCGTAGATGTCCTCGGAGAAGCGGTTCGACACGCAGACCGGAGTGCCCTGGGCCGACAGCGGGAACGGCGCGCCGAACCAGCAGTTGCAGATGTTGCCGCCGCAGTCGTCGGAGTCGGCCACGAAGGGCTCGTCGCAGATCGTCAGGATGTTGTTGGCGCAGCGGCAGTTGTCCGCGGCCGGGTTGAGGCCCTCGACCTCGCACTCGCCGCAGCCCGGCGAGTTCGGTCCCTCGCAGAGCAGGTCGGCCATCGCCGTCACCTGGTCGTTGATGTCCGAATCGTGTCCTGCCCCGTTCCAGCCGCTGTCGAGGTCGGCCACGGTGCCGCAACGCGGCAGCGTGAGCGACGTGTCGCAGAAGCGCGGGAACGTGCAGTCGGTGTTGTCCGTGCAGGGCTGGTTGGTGGTCTTGGAGAACAGCGTCAGCTCGCCGACGTTCGGACACTGCGCGTCCTGTTCGCCCGAACCCGGGCCGTTCAGGCAGACGCTCGAGCAGCCGTCGCCGCTCATGGCGTTGCTGTCGTCGCAGTTCTCGCCGGCCGTCGCGTTGATGGTGCCGTCGCCGCAGACCGCTGCGGTGCAGTTCGCATCGCAGGTCATCGTCTCGCCGCCGCCGTCGCAGGTCTCGCTGTTGGCGGAGTTCACGAAGCCGTCGCCGCACGCAGCCGTCGTGCAGTCGGAGTCGCAGGTCATCGAGTTTCCGGCCGTGTCGCAGGTCTCGCCGGTGTCGGTGACGTTGTCGCCGCAGTAGGCGGTGCGGCAGTTCGTGCGGCACGCGTCCACTGTGACGTTGCTGTTGGCGCCGTTGTCGTCGCACTGCTCGGTGCCGCCGGTGTGGCCGGTCGTGCAGCCCATGGCGCTGCACAGGAAGCCGTCGCCGCAGGTGGCGAGGTCGCAGGTGCCGACGCAGGAGTCGTTGTCCGACATGTTGCCGTCGTCGCAGGCCTCGCCGGCCGCCGCGTTGAAGTTGCCGTCCGGGCAGACGGGCAGCGTGCAGTCGTCGTCGCAGCCGGCCGTCTCGCCGGCGCCGTCGCAGGCTTCCGGCGTGTCGTCCACGCCGTCGCCGCAGTAGGCGGTGCGGCAGTTCGTGCGGCACGCGTCCGGCACGACGTTGCTGTTGGCGCCCGCGTTGTCGCACTGCTCGATGCCGCCGGTGTGGCCGGTCGTGCAGCCACCGTCGCTGCAGAGGAAGCCGTCACCGCAGGACGCCGCCGCGCAGGTGGTCAGGCACGAGTCGGTGTTGTCGAGGTCGCCGTCGTCGCACGCTTCCGCGCCGCCCATCGGGCCGGTCGTGCAGCTCATGCCGACGCAGGTGACGCCGTCGCCGCAGGTCGCGAGCACGCAGGAGTTGCGGCAGGAGTCGGTATCGATCGCGTTGCCGTCGTCGCACTGTTCGGCGCCGGCGGTGATGCCGTTCTGGCAGGCCGAGACGGAGCAGTTGTTGTCGCAGCCGTCGCCGTTCGTCATGTTGCCGTCGTCGCAGGCTTCGACGCCGCCGCTCGGGCCGGTCGTGCAGCCCACGCCGCTGCAGGTGAATCCGTCGCCGCAGATCGCGATGTCGCAGGTGCCGACGCAGAGGTCGGTGTTCGAGCCGTTGCCGTCGTCGCAGGCCTCGCCGGCCGCGGCGTTCGTGTGGGCGTCGCCGCACGAAGGAACGGTGCAGTCGAAGTCGCAGGTCGCCGAGTCGCCGGCCGTGTCGCAGGGCTCGGGGGCTTCCTGGAGGTTGTTGCCGCACTGGCGGCAGGTCTGGTTGACCACGCCGTCGTCGATCTGGTCGCACGCGTTCGTGAGCGCGTCCATCGTGTTGGTGAGCAGGCACATCTTGCACTCGACCTTGCGCTCGATGCAGCCGGACAAAGCGGCCACGGAGCCGGTCTCGCCGGTGCAGCCGGGGAAGGCGGTGGCGAGCGCGATGCTGTCGTCCTGGCAGCTCTGGATCGCGTCGGTCAGCTTGGCGACCGCGCCGGTGAACTTGCTCTTGGGATCGTCGGTGATGCAGGTGAGGAGCTGCGAAGCGTCGTTCGCGGTCTCCTTCAGGCGGGTCTTCTTGCACGCGTTGAAGTTCTTCATCCGCGTCGCGGCGAGCTTCTCGAGGGTCTTGGCTACTCCGGCCTGACACTTCGCGCCGTCGCCGCCCACGATGATGGCGGGATCGACGGGATTGCCGAAGACAGCCTGCACGAGTGCCACTTCTTCGCTCTCCGCCGCAGCGTTCGTGATGGCTGCGCCCGTGAACGCGAAGGTCGGCGTGTCGGTACACTTGGAGAGCTCGGCGTCCGAGGTCTTCGTCTGGGCGCCGCCGACCTTGCCCTTGTTGTCGGCCGCGATGCACGCGTCGACGGTCGGGTTGTCGAGGCTCCCGCTGCCGCCGGCCTTGACGCAGCCCGAGTTCTCCTTGCCCTGCGTGGAGGCGACTTTCGCGCCCGCCTTGTTGAGCGCGTTCACGCACGCCTGCTCGTCCTTGTTCTGCAGGGCGTGCGCTTCGGGTGCGCCTGCTGCCAGCAGAACGGACGCGAAGAAGGTGGAAGTGATCAAAGCGGTGACGTTCGAAAGACGCGTCATGACGGTCCTCATGGTTTGGGCTCGTTGGACGACTGACGGCCGGGGACTCTGCGGTCGGTGCAGGTTCCTCCCCCCGGAAGTCGTCGAGTTACAGTCTTCGTGGACGAACTACCCCTTATAGATAGGCGACTCGCGGTTCGGTCAAGGACCAAACTCACTTGGGCGGCCGGAAGTACCCGTCGTTACAGCCGGCGGGCCGGCGTGGAGTTTTACGCAGTGCGTCCGAACTCGCGGGTCGAGCCCGGACCGGGCTCCGGAGATTCGCGACAAGGCTCGCGAAAATCCGGGCGGCCGGTGCGATCACGCACGGGCGGCGAAGCGCTTCGCCGATCCGGCGTCCTGCTCGCGGGGAACGGGAATTCCCCGGCGTATGTCGAGTTGCGGTTCCGGGGTCGGCGTGCGATTCGGCCCCAATGAAAGCCGTCGTCCGGCGCGGCCCGCGCCTCGTCGTCGAAGACGTTCCCGATCCGGTTCCGGTGTTCGGTACGGCGCTCGTGAAGACGCTGGCCTGCGGGATCTGCGGGTCCGACCTTCACGCCCTCCAGCACCTCGACCGCATGGTCGAGAGCGCCAGGCGCAGCGGCTCGCCGTTCCAGATCGACCCCGCGCGCGACCTCGTGATGGGGCACGAGTTCGCGGCGGAGATCCTCGAGTACGGCGAAGGCTCCTCGAAGCCGTTTCCGGCGGGCACGCGCGTGTGTGCGATGCCGGTGCTGCTCGCGGGCGGCGGCGGTCTTTCGACGGTCGGCTACTCCAACGACTATCCCGGCGGCTACGGCGAGCGGATGCTGCTGCAGGAAATGCTGCTGCTGCCGATTCCGAACGGCCTCGCGTCCCACCACGCGGCGCTGACCGAGCCGATGGCAGTCGGGCTTCACGCGGTGGCGATGGCGCAGCTCCAGGCGGACGACGTGCCGCTCGTCATCGGTTGCGGACCGATCGGGCTCGCGGTGATCGCGGGCCTCAAGCTCGCGGGTGCGTCGCCGATCGTCGCGTCGGACTTCTCTCCGGCACGGCGCGCGCTCGCGCTCGCGATGGGTGCGGACGTCGTCGTCGATCCGGCGAAGGAGTCGCCGTGGAAGCGATGGGAGGATCTCGCCAATCCCCACGGCATCGATCCCCTCGATGCGAATGCGCTTGCCGTCAAGGCGAAGACTGTCGCCG
>CAYYVZ010000388.1:0-4459 GCA_964475235.1 uncultured Myxococcales bacterium
CTCGGAGATTTGAAGCCAGGGGATGCTGTTGCTGCGGCGAAATCTCCGTCACCGGGTTCGGACGTCTACTGGGATCGCATCATCTCCATCGAGCCGATCGGGGAACAGGAAACCTACGACCTTTCCATCGACGGTAATCACAACTTCCTTGCGAACGACTTCGTCGTTCACAACTCTCACGCCGCGAGCTTCGCCCTCATCGCCTACGCGACTGCGTGGATGCGCTGCCACTACCCTGCCGAGTTCACGTGCGCGCTCCTCAACGCCCAGCCGATGGGCTTCTACTCCGTCTCGACGATCGTCGGCGATGCCGGGCGTCACGGCGTCGAGGTCTTCCCCATCGACGCCTGCACGAGCGCAATCGACTGCACGATGGAGCTTACGCGCCGCGACTTCGGCGTGCGCATGGGGCTGCGCTTCGTGAAAGGGCTCGCACGGAAGGACGCCGAGGCCGTCGTCGCGGCGCGGCCGTTCGCGTCCGTGGAAGAGCTCGCCAGGAGGTCCGGCATCGGGCGCGGCGCACTCGAAGCGCTGGCCGAAGCGGGCGCGCTCGAAAGCCTGGAAGCGGACCGCCGCCGGGCGCTCTGGCAGGCGGGCGCCACGGGAACGGAACCGCTCGCCCTCACCGACGCCGCAGCGGCCCCCGCCTTCCCGAAGCTCAGCGACTTCGAGACCATCGCCTGGGACCACCTGCGCACGGCCCACAGCGTGCGCGGCTATCCGCTGGAGCCGCTTCGCGAGGAGCTTCGGCGCCGGGGCCTGCCGACGGCAGCCGAGCTGGTGGCCGCCCGCGACGGCAGCCGTGCCGACTATGCGGGCATCGTCATCTGCCGCCAGCGACCGAGCACGGCCAAGGGGGTCGTCTTCATGACCCTCGAAGACGAGACGGGCTTCGTCAACGTGATCCTCTGGCAGTCGGTGGTCGACGAGTTCCCGGTCCTCGCCAAGACCGCTTCCTTCCTCGGGGTAAGCGGAAAACTGCAGACCGAAGGCCGGGTCGTCCACCTGGTCGCCTCCCGCCTCTGGGCGCCCGAGGTCGGCACGAAGCCCGTGGCGGCGTCCTCCAGGGACTTCCGCTGACGCGCTGCCGGGACTTCCGCTGATGCGCTCCGGGGACTTCCGCTGACGGCCGGGCCGGCTCCGGTTCCGGCACCGCGCGGGCGGCCTGTGCTCGAAATCCTTTGCAGATCGGTACGTTTCCCGTATCTATCCCGCGATGCCGACGACCTCCGAGCCGACCAGGCGAGAGATCTGTACGCTGCTCCGCCAGTCGATCATCTTCCGCGGTCTCCAGGACGCCGAGGTGTCCCCCCTCGTCGAAGCGGTACGCATCATCCGTGCCAAGGCCGACACCGTCCTGCTCAAGAGAGGTGATCCAGGTAACACCATGCTCATCGTGGTGTCCGGACGCGTGAAGATCATCGCCACCTCGAATCGCAGCACCGAGTTGCTGCTCAGCATCGTCGAACGAGGCCAGGTCTTCGGCGAGCTTTCCGTGCTCGACGGTCGCGAGCGCTCTGCCGACTGCGTCGCGCTCACCAACGTGACGATGCTCAGCCTCACGCGCGAAGCCGTGCTCGCCTTCCTCAAGGTGCGCACCGACGTGCTCTTCCGCGTACTCGGCGTCGTCTGCGGCAAGCTGCGCGCGACCACCGACATGGCGGAGCGATCGGCTTTCCTCGCGCCGCCTGCGCGCCTGTTCCGCTGCCTCCTCGATTTCGCAAAAGTGAACGGCGAGTCGAGCGGCGAGGGCCTGCGCGTGCTGCACCGTCTGCCGCAGCGCGAGCTTGCCTCCAGCATCACGGCGTCCCGCGAAACCGTGAACAAGATCCTGCAGCACTGGAAGAAGCTCGACCTCGTCGAGACCGGCAACGGTTACGTCTGGATCAAGAACGTCTCCGCGCTCGCGAGCGAAGTCGGTCTCGCGGGCTACTCCGACAGCATCGGCCAGTCGTAGCCGCGAGCTCGCGCCGGCCGTCAGGCCGCGTGCCTGCGCCGGTACCCTTCGAGAAAGCGGGCCAGCCTCCCGATCGCCTCCTCCAGGTCCGCAGCATTCGGCAGGAACACGATCCGCATGTGATCGGTGTGCGGCCAGTTGAAGCCCGTTCCCTGCACGACCAGCACTTTCTCTTCGCGCAGGAACTCGAGCACGAACTGCTCGTCGTCCTCGATCGGATAGACCTTCGGGTCGAGACGCGGGAACAGGTACATCGCGGCCTGCGGCTTCACGCACGTGACGCCCGGGATCGCCGTCAGCATCTCCCACGCGAGGTCGCGCTGGCGAGTGAGACGACCGCCCGGCGCAACGAGGTCGTCGATGCTCTGGTAGCCGCCGAGCGCCGTCTGGATCGCGTGCTGTCCAGGCACGTTGGCGCAAAGACGCATCGACGCGAGCATGTCGAGCCCTTCGATGTAATCGCGCGCGTGGCTCTTCTCGCCCGTCACGATGCACCAGCCCGAGCGGTAGCCGCACGCGCGCCAGTTCTTCGACAGCCCCCCGAACGTGAGACAGAGCACGTCACCGGCAAGCGTCGAGATCGCCGTGTGCTTCTTCCCGTCGAAAACCACCTTGTCGTAGATCTCGTCGGCGTAAACGATCAGGCCGTGCTCGCGCGCGATCGCGACGATCTCGCGCAGCACTTCCTCCGGATAGAGCGCTCCCGTCGGGTTGTTCGGGTTGATCACGACGATGGCCTTCGTCGCCGGCGTGATCTTGGCGCGGATGTCGGCGAGGTCCGGGATCCAGCCTTTCTCTTCGTCGCACAGGTAGTGCCGCGCGATACCGCCCGAAAGGCTCACGGCTGCCGTCCACAGCGGATAGTCCGGCGTCGGGATCAGCACCTCGTCGCCGTTGTTCAGCAGCGCGTTCATCGTCATCACGATGAGCTCCGAGACGCCGTTGCCGATGTAGATGTCGTCGATCGTCACGCCCTTCACGCCCTTGGTCTGCGTGTAGTGCATGATGGCCTTGCGCGCCGAGAAGAGACCCTTCGAGTCGCAGTAGCCCGAGGCTTCCGGAAGGTTGTGGATGACGTCCTGCACGATCTCCTCGGGTGCGAGGAAACCGAAGGCGGCCGGGTTGCCGATGTTCAGCTTGATGACGCGCTGGCCGTCGTCCTCCATCTGCTTCGCGCGCGCGAGCACCGGGCCGCGGATGTCGTAGCAGACGCCGGAAAGTTTCGTGGACTTGAGGATCGGTTGCATCGGAACCCTTTGGCGGACATCTGATTCCGCCCGGCGGCCGCTCGTCGCCGCCGCGTCGCTGTCATGAATCGAACTCGCTTCGACCGTCTTCGCTGCCAGGCCGATGTCCGCGCTTGCGGCATCGGCCTGTGTAGCGCTCGCCGTCGCGGCGGCCTGCGTAGCGCCTGCGGTCCCGCGCTTCTTCCGCGGAACGTGATGCCCCTCGTCGCGCGCACGGATCAGCTCGTCGAGCGCGCTGGCCGGCACTCGCACCGAGCGGCTGCCGACCTTCACGGTCCGCAGCTCGCCGCGGTCGGCCAGCCGGTAGACCGACTTCAGGAACAGGCCGGTCCTGGCCGCGACCTCCTTCATCGTGAAGAGCGGCTCGCCCTTCCCGCTTTCCCCTTGGGCATCCCTCACCCTTTCCTCATCAGCCATCGAGCGAACCTAGAGGAAATAGAGACCGCCCTCAAGAGGAATCAAGAGGAAAGTACGGCTCCGGATACCCGGACAACCCATCAATCGACCCGCCCGACGGCTCAGGAAGCCGCCCAAGAGGAAAACTAGCCAATGAAAATCGAAGGAAAGGCCGCCGTCGTGACCGGCGGAGGAACCGGAGTCGGCCGCGCCACGGCCCTCGAGCTCGCCCGCGGAGGCTGCTCCGTCCTCGTGAACTACTCGAAATCGAAGGACGACGCCGAGCAGACCGCCGCCGAAGTGCGCGCCCTCGGCGTCAAGGGCCTCGCCATCCAGGCCGACGTCTCCGACGACGCCGCCTGCCGCCGCATGGCCGAGACCGCGCACAGGGAGTTCGGCCGCCTCGACATCCTCGTGAACAACGCCGGCACCACCGAGTTCATTCCCCACCACGAGCTCGACCGCCTCACGCCCGACGCGTGGAACCGCATCCTCGGCGTGAACCTCATCGGTCCCTTCCAGTGCGCCCGCGCGGTGAAGCCCGCCATGGATGCGAGCGGAGGCGGCGTCATCGTCATGACGTCCAGCATCGCCGGCACGAACGGCGTCGGATCGTCCATCCCGTACTGCGCGTCGAAAGCCGCGCTCAACAACCTCACGCTCACGCTCGCGCGCGCCCTTGCCCCGAATATCCGTGTCAACGCGGTCGCACCGGGTTTCATCCGCTCCAATCCGACGACGGAGCGGCAGTGGGCGTCCTATGGCGAGGAAGGCCAGAAACGCCTGATCGAATCGATCGCGGTGCAGCAGCTGGGCACGCCGGACGACATCGCCAACGCGGTGCTGTTCTTCGCATCGG
>CAYYVZ010000389.1:0-4447 GCA_964475235.1 uncultured Myxococcales bacterium
CTGCTGAACGAGGAGCCCATGCCAGCCCAGAGCCTTTACGATCCGGAAGAGCTGCGCGTCCGCCTGCAGGGCTGGTTCGCATCGAAGATGCCCGCAGCCGACGGACTCACGCTCGGCGAGATCTCGGCACCTGGCCTGACCGGCTTTTCGAGCGAGACGATGCTCGTCGACGGAACCTGGAACGAGAACGGCCGCCCCTCGTCGGCGCGCTGGGTGATCCGCTCGAAGCCGACCGAGCACCAGGTATTCCCCGAGTACGACCTCCACGCGCAGTTCCGCTGCATGCAGATCGTCGCCGAGGCGAGCGACGTGCCGGTGCCGCGCATGCGATGGTGGGAGCCCGACACGAGCGTGATCGGCGAGCCGTTCTACGTCATGGATCGCGTGGACGGCGAGGCGCCGAGCGACAATCCGCCGTACACGGTGATGGGTTTTCTCGCCGACGCGACGCCGGCCGAGCAGCGATCACTCTACGAGAAGGAGATCGTGCTGCTCGCCAAGCTCCACGCGATCGACTGGAGGAAGGCCGGCCTCGGCTTCCTCGACCGCTCGAGGTTCGGGCCGCCGGGCTTCGCGCAGCAACTCGCCTATTATCGCGACTTCCTCGCGTGGGCCGCGGAAGGCCGCCCGCAGCCGACCGTGGAAGCCGCCTTCGACTACCTCGAGAAGAACGTGCCCGAGGGCCGCGATCGCGTGGTGCTGAACTGGGGGGACGCGAGGCCTTCGAACATCATGGTTCGCGACTTCGAGCCCGTCGCGGTGCTGGATTGGGAGATGGCTACGCTCGGCCCGCCCGAGTGCGACGTCGCGTGGTTCGTCTACCTCAACCGCTTCCTCAGCGACGGCGTCGGCGCGCCACCCCTGCCAGGCTTTCCCGGCGAGGCCGAGACGATCGCGCTCTACGAAGCGGCCGGCGGCGCGAAGCTGCACGACCTCCACTACTACCAGGTGTGGGCGGGCCTTCGCTTCAGCGTCGTCTTCATTCGCATCATCCAGCGCATGGAGAAGCAGGGCGTGCTCATCCCGGGCTGGAGCGAGCAGAACAACATCTGCACGCAGTTTCTCGCGAAGGTGGCCGGGTTCCCCGAGCCCGTGTAATCGAACCGAACGGAGTCCTTCTGCCGGGCGAGCGGATGTCCCGCTCCTCGCCGGTCGGCACCTCGTTCCCGGGCGGACTACTGCGCGGCCGCGGACTTCTGCTTCTCGAACATCGCTTCGAGCTTCTTCGTCATGATGCCCCGGCCGATGCTCTTCTTCGCGGAGCCGCCGAAGCCGGCGACCTGATCTGTGAACGTGTGGTTTCGATACAGGACGACCGTACCTTCGGCCACGGGCAGGAACACGGCCACCGCCTGCTCGGCGTCGTACCCGGTGCTCACGTAAAACTGCCGTTGAACCGCCACGCGCGCTTCGCCGAGCGGCGCGACGATACCGTGCGTGAGCACGAAGGTCCGCGTCCCGTCGAGGTTGTAGTCCACCCAGTGGAAACTCTCCTGCATGCCCGCGACGCTGCCGGATGGGTACGAAACGAGAAGCGCTTCCAGGGCCGGCATGTACTTCTTGAGCTTCGCGAGGGAGTCGGAAGCCTTGCGCAGGTCGCCGGCGACATCCGTTTTCGACTCGCCGCGATCGTAAGGCGCGATGCCGCCGAGACCCGAAGCCTTGTACGCCTGGAAACGCGCGACCAGCATCGCCTGCAGCTGGCGGCCGGCTGCCGAGAAGTTCCCCTGACCGTTGGCAGCGAACGCCGCGATCTCGGCCGTCGAAAGGTTGAGCTCCGAGCCGGCCGACGCACCGGCGAACTGCAGTGCCGTCGGCTGGTCGAGCCGCACGCGCGAGACGTCCACCAGGCCGCCCGGCCCGCGGAACGGACCCGATTTCTTCACCTGGGGATCGGAGGAAAGGATCGCGCCGGAGGCTACTTCCTTCGCGAGGGCGTCGGGCGTCGTCCCCTGGACGACGAAGGCGATTCCGACCGAAAGATCGCGCTCCGAGACCGGTGCGACGTCGCTCGTTACGTACTCGCCCGCGAGCACCTTCTTCCTGTCGGCCTCGGAAAGACCGATCTCGGTCATCACCTCGTCGGCGGTCGGAGGCTTGTCGGGCTTCGGCGGATCGGCGGCGAAGGCACCCTGGGTCCACGCGGCAACGAGAATGCCGGCGAGAAGTCGGCGGGCGATGCTGGTCGAAGACTTCATGTTCCCCTCCACCATTTCGTCAGGTCACGCATCGACCGTCAGGTCGCAATAGGATAGCTCCCGAGCACCCTCACCGACAGTGCGATGCGCTCCAGCGACTGCAGCGCCTTTGCGACCGGCGCCGAGCTCGCGTGCCCCGTCACGTCCACGAAAAACCGGTACTCCCAGGAGCGGCCCACGAGCGGCCGGGACTCGATCATCGACAGGTTCACCTTGTTGCGCGCGAACTGGCGGATGATGCGCTCGAGGATGCCGACCTGGTCCTTGACGGTCACGACGAGCGAAGTCCGGTCGTGGCCGCTCGGCTTGGTCTTCTGGTCGGGTCCGATCACGAGGAAGCGCGTCACGTTGGCCGCGTTGTCCTGGATGGAACGCGCGACAAGCTCGAGGCCGTAAAGGTGCTGCGCAATGCGACTGCCGATCGCCGCCGTACCCTTCTCCGTGCCGGCGAGCTTCGCCGCCGTGACGGTGCTCGCCGTCGGCAGCAGCTCGACGCCGGGAAAGTTCTCGGCGAGGTAGCGCTTGCACTGCGCGAGCGGCTGCGGGTGCGAGGCGATGCGGCGGATCTTCTTCGGGTCCGGGTCCCTGGCCATCAGGCAGTGGTCGATCTTGAGCACTCGCTCGGCGAGGATCACGCCCGTCGTCTCGGCGAGCGAGTCGAGCGTCGGCGTCACTGCGCCCTCGGTCGTGTTCTCGACCGGTACGATGCCGAACGTTGCGCGCTCGGTCTCGACCGCAGCGAAGACCTCCGGAATCGAGTCGCATGCGACGAGCTGCGCGCTGCTGCCGAACTGCGCAATGGCCGCCTCGTGTGTGTAGGTCCCTTCGGGGCCGAAGAAGGCAACGGTCGTCGGGCGCTGCACCGCGCGGCAGCCCGAGATCACCTCGCGGAAGATCGCCTCCACCGCCTCGTCCCGGAGCGGGCCGCGGTTGGCCTTGCGGATCGCTCCGAGCACCTGTTTTTCGCGTCCGGCATCGAGCACCCCGCGGTCGCCCACGACCTTGGCTGCGCCGACCTCGCGCGCGAGCTCGGCACGCCTGGTGACGAGGTCGAGGATGCGCCGGTCGATGTCGTCGATCGCGCTCCTCAGCTCCGGAAGACTTTTCGATTTCTTTGCCAAGCCCGCTCCCCTTCGTCACTCGAACCCGGCTCGTCCGTCGCGTCGCAGTGCGCGAGCGCGGCTCCATCCCGGATCGCTCGCGAAATTCTCAGGAAAAGAAGGCCCTCGCAAGGCGAAGGGCCCCGCGGGTGTCGCCGAGGGCGACCTTCTGCGTGTCCATCTGGCCGCGCAGCCACGTGCGCTGGCGCTTGGCGTACTGCAGGGTCGCGAGCGCGATGGCATCCGCGAGCCCGGACGCGGCGAGCCGGCCCGCGAGGCAGTCGGCCGCCTGGCGGTATCCGATCGCGTCGAAGGCGCGAGTCTCGGGACCATAGCCGCGGTCGTAAAGCCCCTTGAGCTCCTCGACGATCCCCTGCCTCACCATGTCGCGACTGCGCGCGGCGACGCGCTCGGCGAGAACGTCGCGAGGCGCGTCGATCTCTACCGTCTTCGCGTCGAACGGTTTCTCCGACAGCGCGTGCTCGCCGAGCCACGCCGACAGCGGCCTTCCGGTCGCCTCGTGCACCTCGAGGGCGCGAACGGTGCGCACGACGTCGTTGGCGTGGATGCGTCTGGCGCTCGCCGCATCGACTTGCGAGAGGCGTGCGTGGAGCGAGCCAGGAGCGTTCTTCTCTTCCGCCTCGAGACGCGCGCGGATCGCCGCGTCCGCCGGTGGCCCCGCGAAGAGGCCGCGTGCGAGACTGCGCAGATAGAGTCCCGTGCCGCCGCACACCACGGCCTTCGCTCCGCGCGCGTGGATGGCGGCGAGCGCGCTCATCGCGTCGCTGCGCCAGCGTGCGACGTCGTAGTTCTCGTCCGGATCGACGACGTCGAGGAGGTGATGGGGAACGCGCGCGCGCTGCGCGGCCGTCGGCTTGGCCGTACCGGCGTCCATGTAGCGGTAGACCTGGCGCGAATCCGCGCCGACGATTTCCGCGCCGACGGCCTCGGCAACCTCGACGGCGATGTCGCTCTTTCCCGAGGCGGTCGGCCCCGCGATCACGAGCACGCGGTCGGGAAGACGCAGAATGCTCCTCGCCACGCCGCCCCTCAGCGGCCGAACATGCGCTCGACCTGGCCGCGCGCGAGTTTCCGGGCCACCGGCCGTCCGTGCGGGCAGGTCGAATGGTAGGACACCGTTGCCATCTC
>CAYYVZ010000390.1:0-4404 GCA_964475235.1 uncultured Myxococcales bacterium
CGTCCGAGGTCTCCAGCCGTACGTGTTGCTCGGACTCGAGGAAGAACGAGAACTCTTTGAAGCCTCCATACGGGATTCCGGGCGATTCGTAGCTGCCGCAGTGAGGAAGGACCGTGGCGGCGGCCCTGGTCTGCGCAGCCCCTGCGTGGCAAACATCAGGACGTTGCGTCGCGATCGCGCACGCAAACAGGAGAGTTGCGCAAATTCTGCGCTTTGTGCAGTTCACCTCAGAACCCGAGAGCCCCTCGTGTCGCCGCAGTGTAGTCGCTCGCCATCGCGGACTTGGCCTCGACTCCAGCCACGGGCAACACTTCACCTCGTATATACTTTGCGACGCGAACCTGAGTCGAACCCCACGCGTGACCGCCCGGGTCGATACGACCTCACGATTCCGGCCGTCCCAGGCGAGACGATCGTACTCGGCTGACCATCATGGCGCCGGGCCCGCAACCCTGCTACGCCTGCAGGCGATGGCCGATCGCCTGCAGCGCCCTGTCTCCGGCGCCCCGGTACGCGTCGCGATTCTCGGCGCCGGCATGTCCGGCATCTGCATGGCCATCCATCTCCAGCGCAAGGGCATCGAAGACTTCGTCATCCTGGAGAAAGCCGCGAGCACGGGCGGCACCTGGCGGGAGAACACCTACCCCGGCGTCGCGTGCGACGTGCCGTCCCACGTCTACTCGTTCTCGTTCGAGCTCAACCCAGAGTGGTCGCATTCGTACTCGAGCGGACGGGAGATCTGGGAGTACTGCGAGCGCACCGTGGACAAGTACGGGATCCGCCCGAAGATCCGCTTCGGCGCCCACGTGACGGACGTCGTCTTCGACGGCAAGCACTGGAACGTTCATCTGGAAGGCGGCGAGGTCGTGCGGAGCGAAGCCGTCGTGAGCGGGCTCGGCGGCCTCCACCTGCCGAACCGTGCGAAGATCGAGGGCGTCGAGAGCTTCGAAGGCGCGCGCTTCCACACGGCCGAGTGGGATCACTCGGTCAACCTCGAGGGCAAGCGTGTCGCCATCGTCGGCACCGGCGCGAGCGCGGCGCAGGTGCTGCCCGGCATCGCGGAAAAGGTCGCGGACGTAACCGTATTCCAGCGCTCGGCCGCGTGGGTCTTCCCGAGGCTTGCGCGCGACATCACGCCCGAGCGGCGCGCGCTCTTCCGCCGCTATCCGTGGCTGATGCGCCTCTACCGCTGGTACCTGTGGACCTTCATGGATTTCGTGGGGACGTTCTCGCTGCAGCGCAAGACGTGGTTCGCAGCGCGGCTGCGGCGCATGGGGCTCGCGCACCTCGAGGAGCAGGTGAAGGACCCGGAGCTGCGCAGGAAACTCACGCCCGACTACGATCCCGGCTGCAAGCGGCGCTGCATCTCGGACGACTACCTGAGCACGTTCAATCGCAGCAACGTTCACCTCGTCACGGATCCGATCGTGCGGATCGAGCCCACGGGGATCCGCGATGCGACCGGCAGGCTCCACGAATTCGACGTCATCGTCGAAGCGACCGGTTTCAAGCCCTTCGACATCAGCGACTACGTGAACGTCGTCGGCAAGGCCGGGCGCCGGCTGCGCGACGCGTGGGCCGACCGCATCGAGACGCTTCGCACGATGATGGTGCCGGGTTTTCCGAATTTCTTCCTGCTGCTCGGGCCGAACAGCGCGACCGGTCACACGTCGGCGCTCATCATGATCGAATCGGCGGCCGAGTACGTGGCGAACAGCCTCGCATGGATGTCGCGCGAAGGCGTGGCGCAGATCGACCCGGACCCCCTCGTCGTCGAGCAGTACAACGAGCGCCTGCATCGCGACATGAAGCAGATGGTCTTCAGCGGCGGCTGCAACTCCTGGTACACCGACCGCAACGACCGCAACTTCACGCTCTGGCCGTACTCGGCGGCGCGTTTCCTTCTCGAGCAGCGCAGGCCGAAGCCGGAGGAGTTCCTCCTCACGCGCGCGGCCGATTGAGGCGGATCTCCCCGGTTTCATGCCGGCCGATACCGAAAACCAGGAAGTGTCCGCGTTCCGCTCCATCGCCGTCGTTGGCGCCGGCGCGGTGGGCTCGTACTACGGCGCGCATCTCTCACGCAGCGGTCGGGATGTGCGTTTCCTGCTGCGCAGCGATCTCGCGGCGGTGCGGGCACGCGGACTCCATGTGGTTCGTCCCGAAGGCGAGTTCCGCCTCGAGCACGTTCAGGCAGCCGCGACGTCGGCCGAAATCGGACCCGTGGATCTCGTGCTGGTCGCGCTCAAGACGACAGCCAACGGAGCTGTCGAGCGTCTCGTTTCCCCACTTCTGCACGACCGCACGGCCATCGTGACGCTCCAGAACGGTCTCGGCAGCGACGAGCTGCTCGCAGATCGCTTCGGTGCGGAGCGTGTTCTCGGCGGCCTCTGCTTCATCTGCGTGAACCGCGTGGCTCCCGGCGAAATCGTCTGCACCGCACCGGGCAGCGTGAGCTTCGCCGAGTTTGGCCGGCCGGCCGGCGAGCGTGTCCGTGCAATCGCCGCCATGTTCGACGAGGCCGGCATTCGTACCTTCGTGGACGACGACCTCGCGCTGCTGCGCTGGCGCAAGCTGGTCTGGAACGTGCCGTTCAACGGGCTCGCCGTCGCCGCCGGCGGGATCACCACCGACCTCATTCTGGCCGAGCCGGCGCTCGAGGCGGAAGCTCGTGTGCTCATGCGCGAAGTCATCGCGGCCGCTGCGCTGATCGGGCATCGCATCCCGGACGAGTTCGTCGACTCCCAGATCGCAGCGACGCGACCGATGGGACCCTACAGGCCGTCGAGCCTCGTCGACTATCTCGAAGGCGGCGAAGTGGAGCTCGAGGCGATCTGGGGCGAGCCGCTCCGGCGGGCAAAGCAGGCCGGAGCGAAGGTGCCGCACCTCGAGGCGCTGTACGAGAAGATCCGGTGGCGACTCGCGCAAAGAGCCGGGAATCGGCTTCGCGACGGGCGGTGAGCGCCGCGGCTGCGCGGCGAGCCGATGCTGACGTGCGGTGCGCCTACGGCTCGCGCGGCTCGAGACGGACGAAACGCCTCGGCGGATACCCGGTGAGAAACCGGAACCCCGCCGAATGCGGATGCTCCGCCTGGAGGCGTTCGTGCTCCTCGCTTCCGGCGTCGATCGGGACGGCCAGGTAATCCTTCGTCACGTCCTTGTTGGTAACCTGGACCTGCGGGTTCGCGAGCACCCGCTTGTACCAGGAGCGCGGCCAGTGGTTCGCGGACACATGGAGATGACCGTTGCTGATCATCGGAGTGACGACGCGCGACGCTTTCGAGCCGTCCGCGCCGGTCGTGGTGATCACGATGGTCGCGCCCCATTCCTCGTCGGGCTTCGTCTCGAACTGAGGCTGGGCAATCCCGAGAAACGTCTCGAACGCGACGACGAGCCCGACATAAGCGAACAGGGCGATTGCGGCGTACTTGAGTACTCTCACCAGATCCTCCGATACGAGACTTCTGCCGGTTAGACTGCGAGCTTCAGGCCGTAGGGCCGGCCGACTTCTTCGAGCTTTCCGAGATCCGGATTCACCGGAGAGACTTCGCGTGCCGTGTCGGTGAAGAACTGCGACGCGCCGAGCCGCGAGGTCATCGACACCATCTCGCCGCCGCCGGCACAGAAGCGAAACCAGTGCGTGGTGCCGGCGGGGATGTGCACGAGGGTGCCGGGGGATGCTGTCTTCGTTTCCGACTCGATGCCGAAGTCGATTGCGCCTTTGGTTACGAAGAAGGACTCGTCCCAGGGATGACTGTGAGGCGGCGGGCCGCTGCCTTCGGGCCCGCACTGGAGGAAGATCTCGTAGCTGCCCGTCGCTTCGCCGGAGGCCAGAATCGTGAGCTGCTCTCCGACGATGTTGAGGGCGGGAGCGTAGTCTTTCGGCTCGACGACGAACGGTTTGGCAGCCATCTCGATCCCTCCTGAAGCCGTCGTTCTATCGGAGCGCGACCGCTGACGAAACGATGGAGCGGTCCCGGAGTGCGTCGTCCGTCATGCGGAGAACAGCTTGCGCAGGTCCGGCGGCAGGATCGGGCACGCATCCTTCGGTCTGGCGACCAGGCGATAGCGGATCCGCGCGAAGCCGTCGTACGCGGCGTCGCGCAGCGGGCGCGGGATCCAGGACGCGAGCACGCCGAGGGCGCGCCAGGCTCCGCCGAGCCGCGCCAGCAGGTGAATAACTGCATCGGACCGGATGAGCACCGCGCCGGCGGCGGTGCGGACGACGATGCTGTCCGGCAGGTCGGCGCGGCCGCCGAGCACCTCGCGGAACGTGTCCCCTCCGAGCGGCGAGAAGCGGAACGCCGCGCCGCTCGCATCCTCCGAGAGCAGAAAGCGCACCGCTCCGTGGCAGACGCCGCAGCTTCCGTCGAAGAACACGTCGTCGCGCGTGCCGGGCGCCACGCC
>CAYYVZ010000391.1:0-4385 GCA_964475235.1 uncultured Myxococcales bacterium
CAGGCAGTCGGTGAATCCTCCTGTCGAGCACCCCGCGTCGAGACAGACAGCGCCCGCCACGTCGATACCGAAGCTTTCGAGCGCGGCCTCGAGCTTGTCGCCGCCGCGCGAGACGAAGCGGCTCTTGCCGCGCACCGTGAGCGCCGCGTCGGCAACGATCAGTTCGCCGGCCTTGTCGACGCGGCGAGTTCCTTCGAGCACGAGGCCTGCGAGGATGAGACGCGCGGCATCGGCGCGCGTCGCCGCGTGGCCGAGCGCGACCAGGCGGTCGTCCGCACGGACGCGCGAAGCCAGCTCAGGCTCCCCGGCCGCGAAGCGCCGGCGCCACTGCGTCGGCCGCGATCTGCATGAGGAAAGCCGGATCGTGCGACAGCGGTGCGAGCGCGGCGTTCGCGGCCTCGAGCTCGTCGGCCAGCATCGCGAGCGAACGCTCCACCCCGAACATCGCCGGATACGTGAGCTTGCCCGACATGCGGTCGCCGCCCTCGCGCTTGCCGGTGACAGACGTCGGCGCGGTCTCGTCCTTGATGTCGTCGGCGATCTGGAACGCGAGCCCGAAGCGGCGGCCGAACTTCTCGAGATGATCGAGGTCTTCGTCCGAAGCTCCCGCAAGAAGGCCGCCGGCCCACGCCGAGACGCGCAGCAGCGCGCCGGTCTTGCGCGCGTGGATCGCCTGCAGCAGCGCGACGTCGGCTTTCACGCCGCCGGGGGCCTCGTCTCCGGCACGAACGGACTCGGCCATGAGGTCGGCCGCCTGGCCGCCGACCATGCCTTCGCGTCCGGCCGCGCGCGCGATCTCCTGGATCGCGCGCCCCTGGAAGCACGCCTCCTCGACCGGCTCCATCATCACGACGAACGCCTCGGTCAGCAGCGCGTCGCCTGCGAGGATCGCCATGCCGTCTCCGTAGACGACGTGGTTGGTGGGCAGGCCTCGCCTCAGGTCGTCGTCGTCCATCGCCGGAAGGTCGTCGTGGATGAGCGAGTATGCGTGGATCATTTCGAGGCCGGCGGCGAAGCGCGCGAGCCGTTCGGCCGGAGTGCCGAACGTTTCCGCGACGGCGAGCAGCAGAAGGGGACGGATGCGCTTGCCCGGCGTCTGCAGCGAGTAGCGCATCGACTCGACGAGGCGGTCCACTCCGAAGCTCGATGCACCCGCGGGCGTGAGTGCCGGGAGGGACGAGGCGAGGGCTTCCTCGATGAGAGCGACGAGCCGCGCGCCGGGGCTGTGGGCGAGGGACGCGGCGCTCGTCACTCGTCGTCCTCGTCGTCTTCCTCCGCGAGACCGGCGTCGCTCGGCACGAGCGCGACTCCGCTGCCCGGGGCGAGCGCGGCACCGCCGGCCGGTGCCTGAATGAGCTCGTCGATGCGCATCTGGACGGCGTCGAGGCGCGAGTGCAGCGTGCGCACCAGCGCGACGCCTTTCTCGAACGCGCCGAGCGATTCCTCGAGCGGCAGGTCGCCGGCTTCGAGACGGCGCACGGTCTCCTCCAGCTCGGCGAGCGTGCGTTCGAAGTCGGGAGTCTTCTTCGTCTGTTTGGCGGCCATTCGGGTCAGCTTCCGCTCCACGTTCTCGCGAGCTCGAGATCGCCGGGGCGATTCACGTTGTGCAGCTCGCGCGCGCCGGTCGTATCGACGCAGGACGCACGAAGCCTCGGCAGCAGGCGGTGGAGCGCCTTCGTTCCCTCCCTTAGCCCACCAGCCAGGATCGGCAAAGCGCTGCGCGGATAGAACGCGACGAGGGGCTCGACTCCGCGCGGGCTGCGTACGCAGACGGCGCGGCCGCGGCGAAGGCCGAGCCTGGCGAGCGTCGCCAGCGTGTCGGCGCGAACGAAGGGGGCATCGCAGGGCAGCACGACGACGCCGTAACGAGAGCGAGCGAGCGCGGCGAGGATGCCGCCGAGCGGGCCGGCGTTCGCGGCTGCGTCGCGCAGGAAGATCGCATCCACCGGATGGTCGAACGCGCCGTCGCCGGCGATGAACAGATCGCCGCCGGTGGCACCGCGCAGCAGCGCGATCGCACGCTCGGCCAGCGTCGTGCCTGCGAGCAGCGCGCGCCGCTTGTCCGCCCCGAAGCGCCGCGACCGCCCGCCCGCCACCAGAAGCCCGTCGATGCAAGGGGAAATCGGGGACGGATCCCGATTTCCACGCATGTTCCGATTGGGGATTTCGAACCGACCCATATCTCGCGTCGCGAGGAAAGATCGGGGACGGATCCCGATTTCGAAGAAATCGGGATCCGTCCCCGAATTCAGAAGTCGTAGTCGCTGGTGCGGTCTTTCTCTTCTTTGGGGGCGCGCTTCTCGCCGCTGACGGCGGGGACCTTGAGCGTGATGCCGGGCAGGCTCACCGGATCGACCTCGGCGCCGACGAGACGCGCGCCGAAATGCAGCGGGCCCTTGCCCATCTTGCCGAGGACCGTGCCGCGACGGACCCAGTCGCCTTCGTCGAGGAGAACCTCGCCGATGCCGAAGTAGTACGTGTAGAGCCCGTAGCCGTGATCGATGACCGCGATCTTGCCGCCGCCGGGTCCGTCGGCCACGAGCGCGAGGCTGCCGATGCCCGATGCGACCACGTCGCTGCCCGCGCGCGCGTCGAGATCGACTCCCGTGTGCGGACGGCCGAGGCTTTCCTCGGTCGCACGCCGCATCGCGAAGGTCGCCACCATCTTTCCGTTCGACGGCGTCTGGAACGCGCCGCTCCAGTAGCGCTCGAGCGTCACGCGGTTCCACAGCGCGACCAGTCGCGGATTCGACCGCACGAGATCCTCAACCTGCAGGTCTTCCCTGGTCAGGCCCGCCTCGCCGCGCGCCGAGTCGTCCATGCGGCGCTGGCGCACCGTGACGACGCGCGTGCCGTGGCGGGAGCCGACGTCCCACGTCAGGTCGTACGGCCCGGGAAGCGTGTCGATGTCGACGGCGAAGTACGCGACGAAAAGCCCGTCTTCCATCTGGCCCATGTAGCGGCGCCCCGCGATCGCGACGCTGCCCCCCGTTGCACCGGCCGGCGGACGAACCTGAAGCCGCATGATGGCGCCCGGGTAGACGATCGGCGGATCCATCACGACGTAGTACGGGTAGTGCTTGACCGTCTCGTCGCCCTCGCCCGCCCGGGCGAGCTCCGGCAGACCGAGGAGCGTCGCGAGAAGCGCCGTCGCTGCAATTCGGGTGGTGGTTCGTCGCATCCTCATTCCTTTTTCGGCGCGTCCGGGCTCGCCGCGTCGTCGTCGCCGGTTTCGCGCCACACGATGTCCGCGCCGGCGCGCCCGCGGTGGAAACGAAGCTCCACGCGATCGCCGACGGCGATCTCGGCTGCGTCGCGCACCAATCTACCAGCCGATTGGCCTTCGCTCCCGGCCGGCAGGCGGCCTTCGCGACCGCCGGCCCGTTGGCCGCGGCCCGGGCCCGCGATGGTCGCGAGGCTATAGCCGCGCTCCAGCACAGCAAGCGGGCTCAGTGCATCGAGGGCCGCGGCAAGCTGCGACAGCCGGCTCTCGCGGTCGGCGACGCGGGCTCTCAGCGCGTTCTCGAGCTGCATCATCGCGCGGTCGGCCCTCTGGCGAAGCTCGGCCACACGCGCCGACGGATGTCGGAGCAGGGACGCGCGCGCCTCGACGTGCATGCGAAGCTCCGCGATTCGCCGGAGCACGGCGGTGCGCAGCCGGTGCGCGGCCGTCGAGACTTCCCCGGCGATCTCGGCTCGCACCGGAACCACGGCCTGGGCCGCCGCCGTCGGCGTCGCGGCGCGAAGATCGGCCGCAAGGTCGCAAAGCGAGACGTCCACTTCGTGCCCGACGGCCGACACGACCGGCACCGGAAAGCCCGCGACCGCTCGAACGACGCGCTCGTCGTTGAAGGCCGCGAGGTCTTCGGCCGCGCCGCCGCCGCGGCCCACGATCACGACGTCGCAGCCGCCCCAGGCTTCCAGCTTCGCGAGTGCCGCGACGATGCTCTTCGGCGCCTCGCTGCCCTGCACGACCGACGGCGAGAGCACGACGTGAACTCCGGGCCATCGCCGGCGCAGCGTCACGAGGATGTCGTGGAGCGCGGCGCCGCTTCGCGACGTCACGATGCCGACGACGGCCGGCAGGAACGGCAGCGGCCGCTTTCGTTCGGCCGCGAAGAGTCCTTCGGCCGCGAGCTTCTGCCTGAGGGCGTCGAGCGCGCGCTGGGCCGCGCCGGCGCCGATCGGCTTCATCGCCGTCGCGTAGAGCTGCATGCGGCCGCTGCGCGCGAACACGCCCATGCGGCCGCGAACGACGACCTCGTCGCCGGCGCGAGGCTGGAACGTGAGCCGGAACGCATCGCTGCGCCAGATCACGCAGTCGACGCTGGACGAAGCATCGGAGAGGGAGAAGTAGAGGTGGCCGCTCGCAGCGCGATTGCAGG
>CAYYVZ010000392.1:0-4372 GCA_964475235.1 uncultured Myxococcales bacterium
TGATCGACGAGCCAGAAGTCGCCGTTCGCGTCCCTGGTGAAGAGACTGCCGGTCGCCGTCCACGCGTCGTCGCGCTCGAACACGTTGCGCAGCGGCTTGCCGGCCAGCGTACCGCGGTCGCGTTCGACGCGCGCGAGCATCATGCCGGTCTCGCCGCGCTCGGCCGCACGCACGTAGCCGAACGGCGTGAACACTGGTGTGTTCTCCTCGACGTTCCACGCTGCGAGGCGCACCTCCGAGCTGCCGGGAAGTGGCCGGCCGACCGAGCCGATGCGCTTGCCCGACACGTTCGCGAGAACCGCGTTGCCTTCCGTCGATGCGTAGAACTCCAGCACGTCCACCGGACCGAAACGGTCCACGACCTTCTGCCAGAGCGGCCGCGGCATGCCGGAGCCCGCGAACATGCGCAGCGGATGCTTGCGCTCGGCCGCGTCGTGCTGCGCATCGACGAGCTCGCGCAGCATGATGCCCGTGTAAAAAACGACGCTCGCACCGTAGCGGCGGACTTCCTCCCAGAACGTCCGCGCCGAGAAGCCCTTGGCCATCGCGAGGCGGGAGCCTGCGGCGAGCGCAGCGCTGTGGGAGACGAGTAGTCCGGTCGGATGCTGGATCGGCGCCCACGAGTACACCGTATCGGCCTGCGTGAGCGCCGCGGCGGAAGCGGTGCCGTAGGCGGAGAGCGCCCAGCGCCGGTTGGTGATGCGGTTGGCGCGCAGCGCCGCACCGCGCCCGGCGAAGAACACGAACGCGACGTCTTCGGCGCGACCCGGCGACGGCGTGTACCATTCCGGTACCGCGACGCGCGCCGGATCGATGCGTTCCATGTCCACGGCGCCTTCGGGCAGCACGCGGCCGGAAGCGTGCACGCCGCCGAGAACGTAAACGGTCTTCGACCAGACGCCGACGGCGCTCGAAGCGTGATCGGGGTCGGACACGAGGTGCTCGACGCCGCCGATCCCGATGGCGTCGGCAAGGTCGGCATCGCCGCGCAGCAGCACTGCTACCGCGCCGAGCCGGTTGATCGCCGCGACGAGCGCGAGCGCCGTCGGCCGCGTGTGCATGAGCACGCCGACGTGCTCGCCGGCGCGCACGCCGATGTCGAGCAGGCCGCGCACGATCGCGTCCACGCGGCGGTCGGCGTCTGCGAACGAGTGGGCGCGGCCTTCGTACAGGAAGAACGTCGCGTCGGGGAAAGTCTCGGCCTGCTCGGCAAGCGTGAGCGCGATGCCGATGCGCGTGTCGCGGCGGAGCCCCTCGAGGCGCGCGAGGCGCGGGATCTGGCGCGTCAGGCTCGAGCCGATCGACCAGACGGCTTCGGCGCCGCCGGTGGCCGCTTCGAAGATCATCGAAACCGCGCCGCGGCCGAGCTCGCTGGCGACCCAGAAAAAACCGCGCTCTTCGTCGCCGGTTTCTTCGTCGGCGATCTCGTCGCCGGTGGCGGCATCGACGCCCGGATCGACCGCGTCGAGCTCTTCGGCGGTCATCTCTGGGCGGTGCTTCTGGCCAAGCGGTACGACGAGGGCAGGGCGGGGGCCTTCGTTCTCGCGCCAGCGCGTCCACGCGGCGACGGTCGGCCACGTATCGCGCGCGGCCGTGCTGCCGACGACGAGGCCCATGTGTCCGGCCTTGATGGCCGCTTCCCACAGTTCCGCGCGTGGCGCGGCGTCGCCGACCGAGCGCACGAGCGGCGGACGCGCGATGTCGTCGCGCGTGCCGACGAAGACGAGCACGGGGCAGGTGATGTCGGCGAGCGTCACGGTCTGGCCTTCGACGACGAAGCCGCCCGAGAAAAGGCGGTTGCCGAGGATCATCTGCTCGACGAACTCGCGGAACGCGGGGCCCGGCCACGCGACCCAGCCTTCGTCGGCGAGGAAACGCCGCTGGCCTTCCTTGCGCGCGAGCGCGTCGCGGTCGTGAAGGCTTCGCAGGAACTCGAGCTGGTTCTGGATCTCCTTGGTCGGGCTCATCAGGCGGAACGCGTTGCGCGACAGCCATGCAGGCACTGCCGTGCGCGCGAAGCCGGCCGACAGCACGGAGCCGAGGCCTTCGACGAGCGGAAGCGCAATCTCGTCGGGAATGCCGGGCAGCACGTTCGAATGCACGTTGACGGGACTGCCGAACGTAATGAGCGATGCGAGACCGTTCGAACGGCGCAGCGCCGCGGCGAGGTAGACGAAGATGCCGCCCTGGCTGTAGCCCGCAAGGTGGACATCCCGGCCCGTCGCCTCGCGCACGAAGTCGACCGCGTCGCTGACGGCGATCACGTGATCGGTGAGCGTGCGCTCGAGCGCGCCCTCCTGGCGCTCCGGCGCGCCGAAGTCCACGACCCACGGGTCGATCCCGAGCTGGAGCAGCGATTCGACGCCGCTTCCGCCGGGGGCGATGTCGTAGACCTCCGCCGTGATCATCAGCGGCGGAACCATGACGATGGCGGGGCGCGAGGCGCCTGCGTCGGGTGGGTGCGCGACGTCGAGATAGCGACGCAGCTTGAAGGTGGGACGCCGCAGCACGACCTCGCACGGCGTCTTGGCAGTCTGCTCGAGGCGGCCCATGCGCGCGATGTCCATCGCGTTGCGCAGCGCGGCGACGAGCTGGGCGGGAAGGCCGAGCATGCCGTCTCCGGCTTCGGGGCGGGGTTCTTCGTTCGTGACGTGGTCCTCGTCAGCCATGGGGGCGTTCATGCTACGGAAGCGGCGATACGTCGAGCGGCAGAAGCGCTTCCGGCTACTGCCGGCAAGGGGGCGCGCAGGTTGGGAGCGTCGCGCAAAGGCCTGTACGACATGCCGTCGCGCTAGAGCAGCGGCCGGATCGGCATCCACTGCCAGAGATACACCCGGCCGCGCTTGGCGACCCCGACGAACGAGTCGGGGTCCTCGGTAGCCGCATTCCAGCTGTTGCCGGGCGACATGTCGGTTTCCATGATCGCTTCGAGCCGCTTCGCCAGAATCTCATCGTGAATCACTACGGCGACTTCGGTGTTGAGGTTCGCCGAGCGCGGGTCGAGATTGAAAGTGCCGATGCACGCGATGGCGGAGTCCACGACCATCGTCTTGGCGTGAAGTCCGAAGATGGTTTCGGGATTGGCCGCCGCAGGAAGGTCATTGACGAGCTCGCGCGCGCGGGCTTCGAACTGGGTCTTCGCATCGGGGCGATATTCGAAGATCTCGATCCCCATCGCCAGGAGCTCCTCGCGCTGGTTCCGATAACCGGCAAAAGCCTGCATGTTGTCGGTCGCCGCGAGCGAGTTCGTATTGATGCGGACTTTCACGCCGCGCGCGACAGTCTCACGGAAAAGCGCGAGCGCGCGATCGGACATGACGAGATAGGGCGACTGGATGACGACGCGCGACTTCGCGCCGGCGACGAGGCGGACGAGCGCCTCCGTGCTGGCACTGCTTCCGTAGAGCCCGTCCGAAGTGTTTTTCCCGGGCTCGTCGCTCACGAAGTCCACGCGGCCCCACGTCGTCTCCCGGGCAATTCGCGGAAACGCAGACGGCGCCGACTCGATGGCCTTGCGTACGGACGGCGCGAAGTTCTCGGGAAGTCGTGCGTACTCGTGCAGCTCGGTGACGATGCGTTGTGCCTCGGCGTCGGTCATCGGGATCTCGCCGCCCGGATCTTCGAGCTTGCGTACGTCCACCGCGAGCGGGCTCGCCCAGAATCGCTCGAAGCTCGCCGACATGGGGCCCACGACGGGACCCGCGAGCAGCACGTCGCGGTCGCGGAAATTGTACGAGTGGTGGTAGTCGTAGTACTCGCCCGCCATGTTGCGGCCGCCCGTGATCGCGACCTTGCCGTCGACGATGCAGGTCTTGTCGTGCATGCGCTGGTTGAAGCCCTTGAGGTCCGTCAGCGCGTTCCACACCCGTTCGACCGTCCCGACGGCGATCCCGGTGTTCGGATTGTAGACCCGGATCTCGAGATTCGGCTGCCGCGCGATCGCCTGAAGCTGCCGCAGCGGTGCATCGATGAGGAAGTCGTCCACCAGTACGCGAACCTTCACGCCGCGCTCGGCCGCGCGCAGAAGAGCTTCGCCCGCCAGTGTCCCGATGTTGTCCGTGCTCCAGATGAAATACTGGACGTCGATCGAGCGCTCGGCATTCTCCGTCAGCCACGCTCGCGAGATCAGGGCCTCCTCGCTGGAATCGAGTACGTACGCACCGCTCGAGCCGGCATGCGCCGCGATCTGCGAGTCGAGCATCAGCATGGGGCGCGAGGCGTGGGCGGCGGCGATCTCGCTTTCGATCGTGCCCGTGAAGCCGGAGCGCTGGAAAGTCACATCCCGCAGAGACACGTCGGCCCACGCGGCGCTCGGCCCCGCGCAGGGCGAGGTGGGCGTGCATGGCACGGGCGACGATCTGGCCATCGTGAC
>CAYYVZ010000393.1:0-4367 GCA_964475235.1 uncultured Myxococcales bacterium
GCTCGTCCCTGGTCCCCCCCGCCCGTCGCCCCGCCTCCCACAGCGCCGCCGCGCCGGGCGCGGCCGGCACCGCGCTGTTGCTCGCCGACCGCGCCGGCGCCGTCGCCGCGAACGAGCTGTCGGGCAACGACCGTACGCGGCGCCTGTCCTCGGTCGAGTACCGCGGCGCCGCGGCGCTGCGCATCGGCGGCCGGGACGCCTTCGCAAGGATGCGCGACGCGGCGCTCGTGCTCGTCGCGGCCGATGCGTACGGCGGCGCGCGCCGCTGCCTCGAGATGGCCCGAGACTACGCGCTCACGCGCGAGCAGTTCGGCCAGCCGATCGGCGCGTTCCAGGCCGTCAAGCACCAGCTCGCCAACCTCGCCGTCGAGCTCGAACCGTCGCTGTCGCTCTGGTGGTATGCGGCCCACGCGCTCGACCGCATTCCGGCCGACGGTCCGCGCCATGCTGCGCTTGCCAAGGCTTTCTCGTCGGACCTCTTCGACCGTGCCGCGCGGGACTCGACCGAGCTCCACGGCGGCATCGGGTTCACGTGGGAGTACGATCTGCACCTGTGGTTCCGCCGATCCATCTTCGATCGCGCTTTCTTCGGCGACGCCCACTATCACCGCGCCAGGGCGGCACGTCTCGCCGGGTGGTGACGCGCGCGGCGTGGCGCCGAGCGGCGGGAGCGTTGCGGCGAGTGTGGTGAACCCGGCGGCCCGAGACAGTGACGCCGTGCCGGGCGCGGCGAGTCGGGCCTCCAGGCTGCTCGGCCTCACGCCGGCGGCGTGGGCGATGCTCGCGATCACGGCGGTCGCGCTCTGGCTGATATGGCCGGCGTTCAGCGACGGCCGCATCGTCAACCTCGACGCTCCACGGCACCTGTTGCGCAGCAAGGTGATGGCCGAGCAGTTCCTGCCGTCCGGGCACGTGGACGGGTGGTCGCCGTGGTGGTACCTCGGCGCGCAGCTCTTCCTCTTCCAGTCGTACGGCTACTTCTTCCTGATCGGGGCGAGCGCGCTGCTGCTCAGTCCGTTCGTCGCCCTCGAGGACGCTTTCAAGGTCTGGTACGTGCTGCCGGTCGCGGTGCTGCCGGTCGCGACCGGAGTGCTCGCGCGTCGTCTCGGCGTCGCGCCGCGCGGCGCGATTGCGGCCGCGCTCGCCAGCATCGTGTTCGCCTCGCCGCTCGGCTACGGCGTGCAGGGTGTCTTCGGCGTCGGACTTCTCCTGCAGGGCGCCGGCGTGATCGGCTTCGCCGCCGCGTGGCCCGAGATCCTCGGCGTGCTGCTCGACCGGAACCGGCCGATCTGGCGCGCCGTCGTCGTGACGGCAGCCGTCCTGCTCGTGCACTTCATCACCGGCGCGTACACGCTCGCGGTGGCGGGCCTCGTAGCCGCAGGGCTTGCCGTGCAGGGCCGCCAGGCCTGGCCGCTTCTTCGCTATCTCGCGGTCGCGGCGCTCGTACTGCTGATTGCCGCGCACTCGCTGTTCCCGAGCCTCGAGCTTCACGAGCTCGCAGGAGCGGGCGTAGGCTGGGGTAACGATCGCGACCGGTTCGACCGCTTCGTCGTCGGAACGCTCTTCGGTGCGCAGCCGCTCGCGTTGGCCGCGATGGCGGCGGCGGCGTGGGCGGCGGTGCGCGGGCCGCGGCCGCTCGCCATCTCGGCGGTCGTGTTCTTCGCGACGGCGCTCGCGGGCGGCAGCAACCAGCAGGGCTGGGAGCCGGAGACTCTCGGCAGGATCTTCGAGATCCTGTTCCGGCCGCGCGCGCTTCCGTATGCGGCGCTGCTTCAGGCCGTCTTCGCCGGGCTCGCGTTCGACGGCGTGCTGCGCGGCTTCTCCCTTGCGGCGTCGAGGTGGAACCGGCCGGTGCTCGAGAAGCTCGGGCTGCCGATCGCCGCGGCGGCCGTGCTGCTGGTGGCCGTGCCGGAGCTGTCTGCGCAGCGGCGCTTCGTCAAGACCGAGTCGATGATCAAGTCGCCCGACCGGCGCGTCTATCTGAAGCTCGTGCAGTGGCTGCGCCGCAACGTGAAACCGCCGGCCGTCGTCGCGGTGCCGCGCACGCTGTTCGGGCAGGAGGTGCTCGGCGTACGCAGCGTGATCAGCCTGCTCAACCTCGACACCGGCCTCTACACGCTCGGCGGCGACCAGGCCGAGCTCTCGCGCTCGGTCAAGCGCGCGAGCCGCGTCGATCTGGAAGAGCTCGACCAGGGCGCGGCACGAAATGCGGCGGTACTGCGCAACGCGGGCGTCTCGCACGTGATCGTGAGCAAGCCCGAGGTGCGCCGCGCGCTCGCCGACAGCGAAGACTTCGAGCTCGAGTTCGAATTCGTGCGCGAGCGCCGCAAGGGGGAGCCGAAGAAGCGCGAGGGCAAGCCGATCGAGCCCGCGGGTGTCGGAGTCTTCCGCGTCAAGGACGGCGGCGAGCTGCTGAGGGGCAGGGGAGTGCGCGTGCTCGAGACGCGCCGCAAGCCCGAGAAGATCCGGTGGACGGTCGAGGTTGCCGGGGAGCGCGAGGGACGCGGCGTCAGCGTTGCGATGCACTGGCACCCGAACTGGCAGGCCTACGCGGACGGCAAGCCGGTCAAGACGCGCATGACGCCGTCGCGTCACATCGCCTTCGCCGTGCCGCCCGGAGCGCGGGAGCTGAGACTGGAATTCGAGCGCAGGCCGCGCGAAAGAGCCTACGACGCGCTGTCGGCGGCCGCGCTGCTTCTGGTCGCCGTGGCATGGCGCCGGGAGCGTCGCCGCCGCTTTGTCCGGTAGATCCGCTTCCTGGCCTTCTGGAGAGTACACGCCGCCATGCTATCGGGAGGTCGCCTGACCGACCGACCCCGTTACGGAGAACAAAGCCATGAAAGTCCAAGCCGCCGTCGCCCACTCTGCTGCCAGCCCGCTCACGATCGAGACCGTCGATCTCGAGGGCCCGCGTCGCGGCGAAGTGCTCGTGGAGATCCGCGCGACGGGTGTCTGTCACACCGACGCATACACGCTGTCGGGCATGGATCCGGAGGGACTCTTTCCGGCGATTCTCGGCCACGAAGGCGCCGGCGTCGTCGTCGACGTCGGGCCCGGAGTCACGAGCCTCGCCAAGGGCGACCACGTGATTCCGCTCTACGTTCCGGAGTGCCGCCAGTGCGACTACTGCACGAGCGGCAAGACCAACCTCTGCCAGTCGATCCGCATCACGCAGGGGCAGGGCCTGATGCCGGACGGCACCAGCCGCTTCTCGCTCGGCGGAAAGCCGCTGCTGCACTACATGGGGACGTCCACGTTCTCGAGTTACACCGTCGTGCCCGAAATCTCGCTCGCGAAGATCCGCGAGGACGCCCCCTTCGACAAGGTCTGCTACATCGGCTGCGGCGTCACGACGGGGATCGGCGCGGTCCTCAACACGGCCAGGGTGAGGCCCGGGGACAACGTCGTCGTGTTCGGGCTCGGCGGCATCGGGCTCAACGTGGTGCAGGGTGCGCGGCTGGCAGGCGCGGGGATGATCGTCGGCGTGGACGTCAATCCGGGCAGGCGCGCGCTCGCCGAGAAGTTCGGCATGACCCACTTCGTCAATCCGAAGGAGGTCGAGGGCGACCTCGTGCCCTATCTGGTGAGCCTGACGAAGGGCGGCGCGGACTTCAGCTTCGAGTGCGTCGGCAGCGTCGCGCTCATGAGGCAGGCCCTCGAGTGCTGTCACAAGGGCTGGGGCACGAGCGTCATCATCGGCGTGGCCGGCGCAGGCGAGGAGATCGCGACGCGGCCATTTCAGCTCGTGACGGGACGTGTATGGAAGGGTACGGCGTTCGGCGGGGCCAGGGGACGGACCGACGTTCCGAAGATCGTGGACTGGTACATGGAAGGCCGCATCAACATCGACGACCTCATCACGCACACAATGCCGCTTGCGGACATCAATCGCGCCTTCGACCTCATGCATCACGGCGAATCCATCCGCAGCGTCGTCACGTTCTGAAATCCGGAAATCGGGGACGGATCCCGATTTCCCCTCGCCCCGGTCGAACCGGTCTGTCGCTGGCCGGACCTCGAGAGCCCGGGCGAGCCTGTCGGAAATCGGGATCCGTCCCCGATTTCGTCGGCGGCCTTACCGCCCGTTCAGTCCTGCCGTTCCTTACTTTCCGTCTTGAAAGAGAGCCGGATCTCCCTGCATAGTGCCGCCGGATTTCTGCACTCTCAGTGCAGAATCGCTGGGAGGTCCGAATATGAGGTTTTTCAGGCTTTTGGCCGGTGTCGCTGGGGTGGGCGCGGCCCTCGTCCTCTCGTCGGCACCCGCCGGCGCCTTCGTGACGTTCGAGTCCGGCCAGGTCCGGCCGCTGGCGAAGTCGCCTGACGGCAGCCGCTTGTTCGTGTGCAACACGCCGTACAACCGCCTGGAG
>CAYYVZ010000394.1:0-4325 GCA_964475235.1 uncultured Myxococcales bacterium
TGGATGCGCACCGCCATGCTGCGCACCTTCTCGACCTGGCCGAGGTCGTCGCGCACGAAGAAGCGGCGCTGCAGCTCGTAGGCGAGCGGAAAGTGGCGGCTGTCGTCGAAGTCCTTCTCCGAAAGGTAGCGCTCGAACATCTGCGTCGAGGCCCCGGTCTCGTACTCGGAGCCGGACAGGCCGCCGTAGGCCCTCAGCTGCGCGAGCTTGTGGGACGGATTGGTCTCCACGAAGTACTTCTCGAGGATGTAGCCGCGCACCAGGTCGTGGTGGTTCGGAAAGTCGTTCCAGAGCCAGAGGTCGCGCGAGAAGACGTTGGCGATCCAGAGGCGCTGCCTGCCGAGCGACTCGGCATGTGGCGCGCGGAAGGCCGCACAGAAAAGCGCGTCGTTGCCGCAGGGGCTCGTGATCGCGCCGGACTTGTTCATCACCGGACGCTTCTCGCCCGTCTTGCGGCAGACGCAGAAGTTCTCGCTGAACGGCCCCTTGATCTTGGACAGGCTGGGCGCCCAGTCGCGCTTGAGGCTCGCCTGCTCGGCCGGCGACAGGTCGGGCGCACGCATGGCCGCGGCCGGCAGCGCCGATGCCGCGAGCAGCGCGGCCCCGACCGCTATCGATCGGACCGAGGCAGCGAGCAGCGATCGCACGAGGGGGACGTGGTGTTTCATGTAGGTCTCGCTCCGGTTGCAGTCGTGGGGGCCGGAAGGCCTGGAAGCGCGGACTCGGCCTGCGGCACTGGGATAGCCCGGATCACGAGTCCTGAGAAGCCTTTGGGTGCACGATCTTCGCACATCCCGTTCACTGCCGTGCGGACCTTCGGCTATAGTCCGCGCCTCATGAGATCCCGCCGGCAGATCCTTACCGCGGCCGTCACGCTCGCGGTCCTCTCGCCGCTTCCGTTCGCCTCCTCGGGCCGGGCGACAGATCCCGCGACGGACACGCCCGCCGCCGCGTTGCCGGATCCGCGTCTGGCCAGGGAGCTCGTAGCCTCCGTCGCGCCCGATGCCGGGCTCCAGAAGTTCCTCGACGCCGCCGTAGCCGAGGTGGGCCGGCGGGACCCAAAATTCCTCCGCTCGGGCGCCAGGGTCGCCGCCATCGATCTCGGCCCCGGCCACCCCCCGAAGCTCGCCCACGTCCGCGGCGACCTTCCCGTCTACCCCGCCAGCGTGATCAAGTTCGTCTACCTCATGGCTGCCTACGCGTTCCAGGAACAGGGCCGCCTCACGATCGACGCGGAGCTCGACGCCGAGCTCTCGCACTCGATCCGCGAGAGCAGCAACACGGCCACGCAGAAGGTCTTCGCGCGCCTGACCGGAACGTCGCAGGGGCCCGAGCTTCCGGCGGCCGAGTACTCCGAGTTCCGGCGCCGCCGCCTGCTCGTGAAGGACTGGCTGGTCTCGCTCGGCATCGACGACCTCCACGCCGTCAATCCGACCTGGAACGGCGGCGGCGACCTCTTCGGTCGCGACCAGCAGTTCCTGCGCGACCGCAGCGTCTCGGGCGGCCTGCCCGTGCGCGGCGAGCAGTTCTCCAATCGCAACGCGATGACGGCCAACGGCACCGTGCGGCTGCTCGCACTGCTCGCGACCGACCGCGCGCTCACGCCGGCCGATTCGCAGACCGTCCGCCGCCGCATGAAGCGCGACACCAAGGAACAGCCGCACCTCGCTCACCGTATTGCGGGCGGAGCCGCGAAGGTTCCGGGCACCGAGGTCTACGCAAAAAGCGGGACCTGGGGTCCGATTTATGCCGACGCAGGCATCGTGCGCGATGCGCACGGCCGCCAGTTCGCCATCGCCGTGTTCACCGACGCGCAGCCGCCGTACCGCGGCGACGCGATCGCCGAGCTCACCGAGCGCCTCGCGCTCCACCTCTTCGACTCGCCCGCTGTCCGTGAAGGAGGAACGTCGTGACTTCCAGGACCCTTTCCGTCTCGCTCTGTCTTCTCGCCACCGTGTCGATCGCGGGAAAGGCGGCCGCCGACCTTCCACGCAACTGGCCGCTGCCTCCGCACGAGGCCGAGGAACGCTTCTGGAATCAGGACTTCAAGATCAACGAGGCCAAGCTGCTCGGGGCCGGTGTCACCGGAGCCACCAAGCTCAAGGCCGAGTTCCCGGACGGCAAGGTGTTCAAGCTGAAGTGGAAGACGATTCCGTGGGGCAAGGGCGACGGCTGGAACAACTCTCCGCGCAAGGAAATGGCGGCGTACGCGGTGCAGAAGTGGATCGTGGACGAGGACGACTACATGGTCGCGACGCTCGCCCCGCGCTGCCTCAGCATGGAGCAGTTCAAGGCCATCGCCCCCGACGGCAAACCGACGTTCAAGGGACTCACCTGCGTGCTCGGGATGATCGCGATCTGGATCGATGATCTCGAGGACCCGTGGCCGTTCTTCGAGAAGGAACTGTTCCGCACCGATCCGAACTACGCACGTTACCTGTCCGACATGAACGTGATGACCTACCTCATCGCCCACCGCGACGGCCGGCGCGGCAACTTCCTGCGTTCCTCCAACCTTTCCGATCCGCGTGTCTTCTCGATCGACAACGGCATCTCGTTCGACACCTTCCCGTGGAATTTCCTCGTGCCCAACTGGCACGTCATCCGCGTTCCGTGGCTGCGCAAGGAAACCGTCGAGCGCCTTCGCAAGCTGAAAGAGTCCGACATCGAGGAGCAGCTCGGCGTGCTCGCCCAGATGGAGACCGACGACAAAGGCGGCATGCACCTCGTGAAGCCCACGGCGAACCTCGACCCGAAGAAAGGCGTGCGCATCCAGAAGCACACCGTTCAGTTCGGCCTCACGGAGGGAGAAATCGACGACCTCGACGACCGGCTCGAGCGGCTGCTCGAGGACGTGGACGCGGGCAGGATCAAGGTGCAGTAGACGACGATTTGCGCCACGCCTCCGCCCGCTCCTCGAGCAGGCTGCGGATGCGCCGCACGAGCGTCTGGCAGATGCCGATGCCGATGGCCGGCTGGTCCTCCAGCACCTCGAAGAGGTCGTGACGCGAGAGGCTGAGCAGCACGACCTCGCCCTCGGCCGTCGCCGTCGCCGAGCGCGTCTCCCCGTCGAAGACCGACATCTCGCCGAAGAAGTCGCGCTCCTTCAGCTCCGCCAGCGGCTGCGTGCCCTTCGTGATGCGGACGGTCCCGCGCACGATGAAGTACATGCTGTCCTCGAACTTGCCTTCGTGAACGACGACCGCGCCCTGGGGCAGCGTCACCTCGCGCACGACGCGCGCGAGCTCGGAGAGCTGGCGCGTCGTGAGCCCCTCGAACAGGTCGAGGGTCCTCAGGTGCAGCATCTTTTCGACGGGGCTCAGCATGTCGGTTTCCTGTTCCGGGAACGCGCTCGTTTCGCCTGTTTCGGACGAACCGGGGCTGCGACTGTGACGCCCCTCCGAAAATAGCCGCTGCGCGGCGGCCACGTCCAGTTGCGGAGCGACCTTCTGCAGAAGGCGGGGATCCGTCGTCGCCGCGACCAGAGCAACCGTCAGGAAATCGGAAGACTGGAGCAGCCTTGCGATGCCCTCCTCGAGCGTCGGCCACTCGCGCCCTTCGGCAGCCACCGCGGCCAGGCGCTGCGATCCGTGGTCCTCGAGCAGCGGCAGGATGCGCGCGCTTTCCTCGGCCGGCAGCAGCGCCTCGAGGGCCTCGAGCAGCACGGCACGATCGCGCACGTTCCAGCTATGACCGAGCGAGCGGCACACGCCCGCGACGCGATCGTCGTCCAGCAGCGTCGAGAGCAGCTCGAGCACACAGTGCATGCTCTCGTCCACCCGTTCGCGCAGCCGCTGAATGAGCAGGCGCGACTGGCTCGACGCCTCGAGGACGGCGATCAGCACGAGACGCTCGCGGCTCGCTTCCATCTCGCGGTCGATCACTCCGCGCAGCACCGTCGTGTCGGCCTGCATGTCGCGAAGCAGGCCCGGCACGACCTCGCGCGCACGACGACCGCCATGGCGCAGCGCGTGCAGCAGAGCGTCGGCCGCGCGCGGACCGAGCCGTTCGAGCGCTTCGCGCGCAGCGTCGGCCTCGTCGGAATGACGCGACGACAGGCGCTCGGCCAGCAGACCCGCGTACTCGTCGAGGCCGGCGTTGCCGAGAAAGCGCAGCGCAGCACCACGCACCGACGGATCGGGATCGTCGGCGAGCGCGCGCACGATCGGCAGCGACTGCTGGGCGGTGGCAGGATCCTCGAGCGCGACGTCGGCCAGGACGGCGAGCGACTCGGTGCGCAGGCACGCGAGCAGGCTTTCGATCTCCGCGTTGCCCGCCTCGCCGGCCGTGTCGCGCAGATGCCCGGTCAGCATGTCGAGCCGCTT
>CAYYVZ010000395.1:0-4309 GCA_964475235.1 uncultured Myxococcales bacterium
AGGATCGTCGGCAGGTCCATCGAGTAGATCGGTTCTGCTCACCGGCGCGTCGGGCGGGCTCGGCGAAGGGATGTCGCGCGCGTTCGCGAAGCGCGGGTACTCGCTCGCACTCACCGGCCGCCGCACGGACAAGCTCGAGGAGCTCGCTGCCGAGCTGCGCGCGGGCGGCGCGCCGCGCGTCTCGGTCCATTCGCTCGACGTCACCGACTTCGCTTCCGTGCCCCGGGTGCTGGCCGCCGCCGCCGCCGAGCTCGGCGGCCTCGACATCGTCGTCGCCAACTCCGGCATCGGCGGCTCGACCCCGATCGGCCGCGGCCAGTTCGAAGCCGCGCGCCGCGTGATCGAGACCAACCTGCTCGGCGCGATGGCTACCGTGGACGCGGCCGTCGAGCTGTTCCTCCGGCAGGGCCGCGGTCACGTGGTCGGCGTGACGTCGGTGGCCGCCGTGCGCGGCCTGCCGATGCAGGGCGCGTATTCGGCGAGCAAGTCCGGCCTTTCCCGCTACCTCGAAGCGGTGCGCATGGAGGTCGAAGGAAAGGGAATCGTCGTCACCGACCTCGCGCCCGGCTTCATCGACACGGAGATCAACCGCCACATGCCGAGCCGGCCGTTCGTCGTATCGGCCGACAAGGGAACCGAGCAGATGGTCTCCCTCATCGAGAGCCGAGTCGGCTTCGCTTACGTACCGCGCATGCCGTGGACTCCGCTCGCGCAGCTCCTCAAGGTGCTGCCGTCGCGCCTGCTCACGATCACGCGCTGAACACTCCTGGCTTGCGCGCCGGACGAGAATGAAACGAGCCCGAACCCTGCTGTGCGCCCTGCTGGCGGCCTCGCTCGGCGCGCCCGCGTGCGCGCCTCAGCAGAAGCCGCAGCCGGCGCCGCGCCGCACCGCCGTCGTGCAGACGGCTCCGCGCTACACGCCCGCAACTTCTCCGTACGTCGCGCACGTCCCGTGGAGCGACGCTTCGATCGAGGCTCGCGTGGCCCAGATCGGGCCGCGAGCACGCCGGCGCTGGGAGCGCTGGTTCGGAGCGGCCGGCGTCAGCTATCCGGCACGCAGAGTCGTTCTCGTCGGCCTCAAGCGCGAGAAACAGCTCGAAGTCTACGCGGGGCCGTCGCGGCACCAGCTTTCCTTCGTGCGGCGAATTTCGATGACCGCGGCAAGCGGAGGCCCCGGTCCCAAGCTTCGCGAGGGCGACCTTCAGGTTCCCGAGGGCATCTACTCGGTAGACAGGCTGAACCCGCACAGCGCCTACCACGTGTCGCTGCACCTCTCGTATCCGAACGCGTTCGACGAGCAGATGGCGATGCGCGACGGGCGCCGCCGCCTCGGCGGCCAGATCATGATCCACGGTGCGGCCAAATCGATCGGGTGCATCGCCGTCGGCGACGAGGCCGCCGAGGATCTTTTCGTGCTCGCGGCCGACGCCGGCATCGGCGCAACCGAAGCCGTGATCGTGCCGCGCGACTTCCGCCGCACGCGCGAGCGCGAAACGTTTCCGGGCCAGCCCGCGTGGCTTCCCGAGCTTTACGCGCGCCTCGATCGCGAGCTTGCGTCGCTTCCGCCGCGCGAGCCGCCGCGGGCGGTCGCGTCGCGCACCACGACGACGCCGGCCTCCACCGCCGCGCGGCCGGCGAAGCCTCCCTCCATGCCTCGCATCGCCGCCAACGAGCGGGACGCCCGGCGCCGTGCGCTCGCCGCGCAGCGTCGCATCGTCGTACCACCGCGCCCGCGCGTCGTGCCGCGCCCGGTCGAGCGGCCACGGCCGCGCGTTCCCGCCGCGGCACCGACCGACACGGCCCAAGAGGACTAGATGCACTCCGGCTACAGGATTCGCGCTGCGCGCCTCGCTGACGTTCCATCGCTTGCAGCGATCGAGCGCGCGGCTGCGGCGCAGTTCCGCACCCTCGGCTTCGAAGGCGATTTCCTCGACGAGACCGAAGACCCCGCCGCTCTCGCCGACGCGATCCGCGAAGGGCGTCTCTGGGTCGCGGAGCGGGACGGTGCACCGGTCGGGTTCGCGATCGGGTACGTGCTCGACGGCGGCGAGGCGTGGCTCGACGAGATCGACGTGCATCCCGATCACGGGCGCCGCGGCATCGGGCGCGCGCTGGTCGAGACGGTCATCGGATGGGCGCGCGGCCTCGGCGCGCCCTCGCTCGGCCTCACCACGTTTCGCGACGTACCGTGGAACGCGCCGTTCTACGCGAAGGTGGGCTTTCGCGAGGAACCGGCCTCCGATTGCTCGGCCGCCGTTCGCGAGATCCTCGCCGACGAAGCCGCGCGCGGGCTGCCCGCCGAGAAGCGTCTGGCCATGCGCCTCGATCTCGCAGAGTAGAAAATCGGGGACGGGTACAGGTTTTCGCGTGGCGCCGAACGAAGCGCAGGCCGCACGCGAAAACCTGTACCCGTCCCCACCACGCACCCCGGATGGCGGTCCCCCGGTCGCTCTGTTATCAGGCCGCATGCCCGACATCGTGCCGGCCCCCGAAGTCCTTCGCCGTCTGAAGGAAGGAAACCAGCGCTACGCAGCCAACGTCCGCAGTCTCGACTCGCTGCTGAGCTACACGCGCCGCGCGGAGCTCAGCGCCGGCCAGACTCCGATCGCCGTCATCCTCGGCTGCTCGGACTCGCGCGTGCCGGCCGAAGTCGTCTTCGACCAGGGCCTCGGCGACCTCTTCGTGATCCGGGTCGCGGGCAACATCGTCGCGCCGTCGCAGATCGGCAGCGTCGAGTTCGCCGCCTCCCTGTTCGGCCTCCAGCTCTGCGTCGTACTCGGTCATACGCTGTGCGGCGCGATCCGTGCGACCGTCGAGGAGCTCACCGGACATCCGCGGCCGGAGTCGCGAAACCTCCGCTTCATCGTGGACTCGGTGCGGCCGGCGATCGAGCCGCTCATGGCGACGGAGCTCGCGAAGGACCAGGACGCACTGATGCGCGAAGCCGGACGCGCCAACATCCGCCAGACAGTTGACCGGCTGCGCCACGGCTCGCCGCTGATGGAGTCGTTGATCGCCCGGAACGGCCTCGTCGTCGTCGGCGCGGAGTACGACCTTTCGACCGGAGTCGTCGATTTCTTCGAGGCCTGAGGCCGACTCACCCCCCGGAGGATCCGCGCAACGCTTCCGAAGGCTTCCGCGAAAACGCGCGCCGCGCAGCGCCGTCCTTACGGGCTCCGAAATGTAGCGGAGCTCGCAGCGGATCGAGGAAAATCGCGGAGAACGCGCCTTGGCCGCGAGCGCGACGGCTCGGCCGGCGGCGACAGCGGACACGAAAGCGTGTCGCCGCCGGCACAGCCCGGCTCCCTTTCGCCGTCAGGAAAATTCGTCCCCTTGGAATCGGCGCGTGAAGAAGCTTAGGGTCACCTGCGTCGGAACAGCGCGGGACACTCACCGGCTATCGCCCGTGAGCAGGAGCCGCCACAAAAGGTTCGGGCGAGGAACAAACGAAATGATCAAGAAGACGATGATCGCAGCGGCCGCTTTGGTGATGGCGTTCGGGGTCTCCACCGCCCAGGCTGGAGGCCGGTACGGCGGGCATCACGGCGGATACAGTGGCGGACACCATGGTGGCTATCACGGTGGCTACCGCGGCGGCCACGGTTACTACGGCGGCCACGGCTACTACGGCGGCGGCTACTACAACGGCGTCGGAGTTGCGCTCGGCGTAACCGGCGCGTTCCTCGGGGCCGCGGCACTGGCGACGGCGCCGTACTACTACGGGCCTCCTGCCGTCGCCTATTACCCGCCGCCCGTCTACTACGGCGGGTACTACGGTTACAGACCGTACTACCGCGCAGGCTACGGCTACCGCTGGTAGGAACCGCCGGAACCAGTCCGCGAACGAACGAAGGGCGGAGTCACGAAAGTGGCTCCGCCCGTCGCGGTTGCCCGCGGGCTTCGATCACTCGACGCCGAGAAGCGTGCTTGCCGCCGAGTTCACGTAGCGAAGCATGTCCTCGCGCGTTGCCGCTGGCGGCAGGAGAATGAGGCGATCGACGCCGAGATCGGCGTAGCGCTTCACCACGTCCGGACCCGGAAGGCCCGGCGGCGGCGTCACGCTCACCTCCAGCCGTTCGAACGCAGACGCGTCGCCGCCCCTCGACGCAGCCGCACGCAGCCCATCGATACACTTCTTCGTGGTGTCGACGTCGAGTGCGAAGCCGTACCAGCCCGAGGCAATCTCGATGGCGCGGCGAAACGCCGGCGGAGCGTGTCCGCCGAAGACGATCGGCGGATGCGGCTTCTGGACGGGCCGTGGCTGCGCGTCGATGCCGGAGAAGCTCGAGAAGCGTCCTTCGTGCGCGGG
>CAYYVZ010000396.1:0-4303 GCA_964475235.1 uncultured Myxococcales bacterium
CTTCGGTCATGTCGCCGCGAAGGCCGCGGGCCGGGCCGTTTACGGTGCGTCCGTTCGCGAACGCGAAGGCGCTGTCGTGGCCGGCCGCGTCGCCCGCCCGGCCGATCAGCATCTGGAGGTTACCGACGTGTCCGACGGCGAACGCCGCTTCGCAGCCGGCCAGGTAGAGCTCCCACATGCGCAGGAAGCGCTCGTCGAAGCCGAGCGCGCGCACGTCGCCGCGAGCCGCAAGGAAGCGCTCGCGCCAGAGCCCGAGCGTCGTCGCGTAGTGCGGCCCGATCTCTCGCATCGTCTCGATGCGCAGGCTCGTACTGCTCGCCAGCGAGGCGGCGATCGCACCAAGCGACGCCAGGCAGCCGCCCGGGTAGATGTACTTGCGAATCCAGTCGAGCTCGCGGCGGTAGCGCTCGAAGCGCCCGTCCGGCACCACGATCGACTGGAGAAACATGCGTCCGCCGGGCCGGAGCAGACGGTCGCATCGCGAGAAGAACTCGTCGTAGTACTCCGCGCCCACGGCCTCCAGCATCTCGATCGACACGATGTGGTCGAAGGAACCTTCGACGTCGCGGTAGTCGCAAAGCCGGAACGTCACCCGGTCCTGCAGGCCGGCCTCCGCCGCGCGCCGCACGGCCAGGCTGCGCTGCTCTTCCGACAGCGTGACGGACGTGACGCGGCAGCCGTAGGCCATGGCCGCGTGCATCGCGAGCGTTCCCCAGCCCGAGCCGATCTCGAGCAGCTCGTCGCCCGGACGAAGGCCGAGCGCGCGGCAGGCGCCGTCGATCTTCGCGAGCTGGGCGCCGCCGAGGCACTGCCCCGGAAGCTCGAATACCGCAGAGCTGTACGTGAGCGTCTCGTCGAGGAAGCTCGCGAACAGCTCGTTGCTGAGGTCGTAGTGGTGGCGAATGTTGCGCCGGCTTCCGGAGCGCGTGTTGGCGTCGAGGAGGCGGCGCGCGCGGTGGCGAACCGACGTCAGCCAGCCGAGAGGCGACCGGTGTTCGAGGATGTCGGCGTCGCGGAGGTAGCCGCGTACGAGGGCGACGAGATCGCTCGCGTCCCATTCGCCGGCCATGAAGGACTCGCCGACTCCGATGTCTCCGCTCGTGAGCGCGCGCGTGAAGAAGCGCCACGAGTGGATGCGAAGTCGAAGCGGAGGCTGGCCGGCGGCCGCTTCGCCGGCGGTGCGCACCGAGCCGTCAGGAAGGTGGATCTCGAGTGCTCCGTCGCTCCAGCGGGCCAGCTGGCCGAGTACGAGCCGGGCGGCAAGGGCAGGCAGCGCTCCTGGGGTGGCTGGTCCGGCGATCCCGCCGCGGTATTCCGTGCTTGCGATTCCCACTACTGTCCTCCGGTAGCCCGGACGCTAGGCCGGCGAGGTCGGCTTGTCAAGCTTTGTCCAGGACAAAGATTGACAACGAGTCGCCCGCCGCTTAAATGGAGGCCCATGAAGACTCTCGTGCTCGCAGTGCTGGTTGGGTTCAGTGTCTTGGCGGCGTCGCCCGCGGCGCGGGCGACCACGGCAACGCCGCCCGCAGCGCAGGCGGCCATCGCAACGCCACCCGGAACGCGGGCGGCCATCGCAACGCCGCCCGGAGCGCGGGCGGCCATCGCAACGCCGCCCGGAGCGCGGGCGGCGATACCGGTCGTGCGGGAGTGGCGTTTCGACGCCACGCTCGACGGCCGGCCGATAGGGGTGCACACGTTTCGCGTCTCCGAGCTCGACGGCAACGTCGAGGTGGACAGCCGTGCGCGCTTCGACGTGCGCGTGCTCGGCTTCTCCCTTTACAGCTACGACCACCACGCCAGGGAGACCTGGAAGGACGGCTGTCTCGTCGCGCTCGACTCGCGCACCGACGACAACGGCAGCACGACGATCGTGAGCGGGGCACGCGGCGAGGAAGGTTTCGAGCTGAAGCGCGGCGACGCGACAACCAGGCTGCCGCCCTGCACGATGACGTTCGCGTACTGGAACCCGGCCATCCGATCGCAGAGCCGACTGCTCAATCCCCAGACGGGCGAGTATCTCGACGTCGCGGTCGAAGCGGCGGGAGCCACCAACCTCGACGGCCGCCAGTCCACGCGTTACGTCCTGCGAGGGACGAACCTCGAGATCGAGCTTTGGTACGGAGCCGGCGACGACCGCTGGCTGGCGCTCGAGTCGCGCACTTCGGGCGGCGGCCTGGTCTCTTACCGAAACGCATCCGCCGCCCCGCCCGGCACAATGTGACTGCTCGGTTGAGTCGCCTGCCGGAAGCTTGACAGGGAGCGACGCCGGGGCGGAAACTCGCAGGGAATGTCTGCGAGACGCGTCCTCTCCCTTCTGCTGGTTGCCGCGCTCGCCGCCGCGACGGCGGTGCAGGACGCCGCGGCCATGCATCCGTCCCTCTGTCCCGACGGCGTCTATGTTCTCGACGGGCCGCCCCTGCTCCCGGGCGGCAAGCCTTCCAGCTTCGACACGGTGACGATCGATCACGGCAGCATGTCGATCGGCAGCGGTTGCTCCGCGGTGCAGGCGCGCATCGTCCAGCCGCCGCGCGGCGGCTACATCGTGCGTGCGAACTGGGAGGACTGCAGCGGGCTGGCCAAACGGGTGCGCCTTCGTGCGCGTCTACTTCCGGGCTGCGGCCTGCTTCGTGGCCGCTTCTCCACGTGCGAGCCGCCGCTCTTGCGGCGATTCACCGCGGAGCCCTGCCAGCACGACTGTCCGCGCGAGTGCGACGTGACGACCCCGTGCGGCGGGAACCAGTTCTGCGAGTTGCCGCCGGGTGTCTGCGCAAGCGCGCTCGACGGCGGCACCTGCACCCCGATTCCGCAGGCCTGCCCCGACGTCTGGATTCCGGAGTGCGGCTGCGACGGCAAGACGTACTCGAACTCGTGTGACCGCCAGGCGGCGGGCGTTTCGCTCTCGCGCCGCGGCCGCTGCGATTGCGAGCTTGCGTGTCCGCCCGGCCTGTCGTCCGTGGACGAGGACTTCGACGGCTGTCCCGAGCGATGCGAGGGCGCCTGCAGCGATCCGTGCGACTGCTACGAGAACCCCGACCTCGTGCTCGGTCCGCCGTGCGAGTGCGCCGGCTGCGGAAACTTCTGGCTATGCGAGTCGGGGACCTGCGCCGAGCACTGCGGGCTCATTCCGCCGATGATGTGCGAGCAGGAAGAGCCGGTGGTGCCGCGCCGCTGCGTCGGACCGTAGCGGCGCCGTTCAGGCCGCCTTCTCGCAGCACTTCTTGTACTTCTTGCCGCTGCCGCACGGGCACGGATCGTTGCGCCCGACTTTCGGAGAAGTGTTGCGAACCGGAACCTGCTCGGGCGCGTGACCTTCGCGGAACAGCCAGCGGCCGTTTTCCTTCACGAAGCGGCTGACCTCGTGGTGCCCGTGCGTTTCGCCCTTGCGGTCGCGAAAGCGCGCGACGAACTCGACCATCCCCTCGGAATCGCCGGGTCCTCCGCCGTCGGTTGCGAGGATCTCGAGACCGATCCAGTCGGAACGCTCGGCCCAGCGTCTCGCGCCCTCCTCGTCGCCTTCCTCGCGGTTCTCCGGATGGAGCGTCTCCATCAGGTAGGGGATGTTCGCGCGCGCGTAGGCGGCGTAGCGCGAGCGCATCGTCTTCTCGGCGGTGTCGGGAACCGCAGCGCCGGAGAGGAAGGGCTCGCAGCACTTCGCGAAGGGCTGGCCGGAGTGACAGGGACAGTTGGCGGCTTCGTTGGGCACGCCTTTTCCTAGACGTTCCGGAGCACCGAGCAACCCTCGGCAGTCGGCAGTCGGTCGGTTCGATCGACTGCCTTGCGGGTGCAGCGATCCTGCGGGATGAGAGACCGCCGAGCGAGCCCCGAGCGGGCTTGCCTCACCGTCCGTCATGAGCGACCCGCGTTTCGATCCTGCCCCCCGCGTCAAGCCCGCCCGCGTGCTGCGCCCGAAGGACGCCGCGACCTTGATCCTCGTTCGCCGCGACGGGCCCGAGCCGCGGCTGCTCATGGGACAGCGTTCGCGCGGCCACGTGTTCATGCCGGACAAGTGGGTGTTTCCGGGCGGTCGCGTCGATGCGGCCGATGCACGCGCACCCGCGGCCACCGAGCTGCTGCCGGAAGTGGAGCGGCGCCTCACCGAGGGCAACGTGCGTCGCCTCGCGCGAACGTTCGCTCTCACCGCCGTGCGCGAGACGTACGAAGAGACCGGCCTCGTCGTGGGAAAACCTGGAACCATCCGCGGCCGCGTGCCGGCGGCGTGGAAGGACTTTGCGGCGCACGGCGCTGCGCCCGACCTCTCGCAGCTCTCGTTCATCTGCCGCGCGATCACGCCGCCGCACCGGCC
>CAYYVZ010000397.1:0-4287 GCA_964475235.1 uncultured Myxococcales bacterium
GAGCTCATCTCGACGTTCGACACCAACACGTTCGCGGAGATGAACGCGAAGATCTTCAAGGTCGAGCACGCCGTGCTCGAGGATCTCTCGCAAGAGCTCACCTCGATCCTCGAGGCGTACCACAGCGCGGAGACGGGAAGCCCCGCGGTGCTGATTCCGCTCACGCGCCTCGGAGCGATCGCCGTGATCGCGACCGACCGCGCCACGGTGATGGCGGTCGAATACTGGGTGTCCGTGCTCGACGTGGAAGCGGAAGCCGGCGGGCGCCGGCAGGTCTACGTGTACCGCGTTGAGAACTCGAAGGCGGTCGATCTCGCGGGGGTCCTCAGCGAAGTCTACGGCGAAGGCGGTGGAAGCGGCCGGGGAGGGCGCCGCGCGCGCTCGGGCGACGCAGCCGAAGCCGGCCTCGGGCTCGGCGGAGGCATCGCGAACGCCGGCTCGCGCACGGGCGGCAGCGGCTCGTCGGCCAGCTCGCGCCGGACCGGGAGCTCGCGTTCGGGAAGCTCGTTCGACGACGACGACTCGAGTTCCGGAAGCGGCGGGCTCAGCTCGTCGGGACGGGGAGGATCCTCGTCGCGCATGGGCGGCAGCGGCGGCAGCAGCGGCTCGCGCAGCTCGTCGCGCGGCGGCCGCAGCGGCCGCGGCGGTTCGGGCAGCAGCGGCGGCGTGATTCTCGGCGGCGTCGAGGGTCAGAGCGAGATCTTCGAGCAGGAAGTTCGCATCGTCGAAGACGAGATCACGAATTCGCTCGTCATCCTTTCCACGCCGCGCGACTACGAGACGCTGCGCACGGTGCTGCGCAGCCTCGACGTGGTACCGCGCCAGGTGCTCTTCGAAGCTCTCATCGCCGAGATCTCGCTCACCGAAGGCGATCAGCTGAGCATTCTTCAGTCCCTGCAGCCGAGCAACGGCGACACGGCGGGCAACACCGGCGACCAGGGCGGCAGTTACTTCGACTTTTTCGGCGAAGAAATGCGCATGATCGGCGACATCGGCACCGGCGGCCTCCTCGGCGCGGTGTCGGCCTATCGCAACGGCATCGAGATCTATCGCGGCGTGATCAACGCTTCGGCCAACCGCGGCAAGGCCAAGATTCTTTCGCGCCCGAACCTGATGACGAGCGACAACCAGGAAGCGCGCCTGCTCGTCGGCCAGGAAGTTCCGATCCTCACGTCGCAGTCGAGCAGCAACGTCCAGTCCGACTCGACGACGCAGATTCTGCAGAGCGTCCAGTACCGCGACACGGGCCTCGTCATCCGCGCACTGCCGCAGGTGAACTCGGAGGGCCTCGTCAACCTGGAGCTGTCGCTGGAGATCAGCGAAGTCGCGCCGGGCGAGAGCGCGGGCGACATCCAGTCGCCGACCTTCACGACCCGCAAGGCCGAGACGAGCGTCGTCGTGCACAGCGGCGAGACCCTGATCATCGGCGGCATCATCGCCGAGTCGACGACCGACGATAAGGAAGGCGTGCCCTACCTGATGGACATCCCCGTTCTCGGTCCGCTGTTCCGCGGAACCGACACGCGGCGCCGTCGGGTCGAGCTCATCATCCTGATCACGCCGTTCGTGGTGCGCGACCGCGACGAAGCGCGCTCGGTGACGGAGGATTTCCGCCGCCGCGTGGACGGTGTGCTGAAGGACGTCGAGATCATCGAGGCACGCGATCCGGCTTCGCATACGCTCATCATCGAGGCGCCGTCGGGTCCGACCACACCGCCGCCGCCTCCTGCATCGAAACGTCCGCCGGTTCCGCTACCGAACGGCGGGCCGATTCCGCTGGATTTCAAAGAGAGCAGGAGCTAGCCGGCAGACGGACGTGGCGTTGGGATTGCACGACTCGGGTGCCGTGCAACAAGGAACACACACCGCGTGACCGCGCGGCGATGACGTGAACCGCGCAAGGCGCGGCGAGCAATCGAAAACACGGTCGTGGGCTGCGGGCTCGCGGCGTTCTCCCGGTCGCCATCCTGAGCGGCATCGGGGAAGGGCTGAGGCAGGGTGGAGCAGTTGCGCAGCGTCGCGATCACAGCAATCCAGGAACAGCTTCCGGCGGCCCGCGTCAGCGACGCCGATCTGGCGGTCGAGCTCGGCCTCGACGCATCGGTCGTCTCGTCGTGGTCGCGCGGACGCAGGCGCTTCGAAAGCCCCGACGGCGAAGGCCCGGCAGCGCTGGCCGCGCGCGCCGCAAGGAGCGCTCTCGATTCGAGAGGCCTTGGCCCGGCCGACGTGGACTTCATCGTCTTCGCGACCAACACGCCCGACATGTTCTTCCCCGGCGACGGCTGCCTGCTGCAGGCAGCGCTCGGCTGCCGCACCGTGGGCGGGCTGGACGTCCGATCGCAGTGCACCGGGTTCCTCACGGCGCTCGACGTCGCATGGCGCTTCGTCGCCACCGGCATGCACGAGCGCGTGGTTATCGCGGCCGCCGACACGCCTTCCCACTTCAACGCGCGCGACTCCCGCTCGCCGCACCTGTCGTGTGCGATGACCGACGCGGCTGCCGTCGCGCTCGTCGAGGCCGGCTCCGGAAACGGACAGATCCTGGCGGTGCAGGTACGCAACGACGGAGCGCTTCATCGCGACTATTGGTGCGAATACCCGGCCAGCCGCTTTCGCGAAGGGACGGACCTTCTCGGACGCAACCGGCTGCCGCTCCACAAGGCCGAGGCGGGCCTCCACTTTCCGAGCGCCGACCTCGACCGGCTTCGTGACGTCGCGCTCGCGCGCATTCCCGAGGTGTTCGGCGAGGTGCTCGCGCGCGCCGGGCTCGCGGGCGTGGATGCGACGCTCGTCGCACATCTCGACGCTCGCGTCGAAGACGAGCTTCCCGCCCGTCTCGGTGCCAGGGCTGGCCGCATCATCGTGTCCGACCTTCTTTACTCCGGCGGCGCGTCGCTGCCGGTGCTCGCCGCTCTCGCCCGGCAGTCGGGCGAAGTGAAGCCCGGAGAAACCGTTGCCCTCGCGACGTCCGGCTCGGGTGCGTCGTGGGGCTGCGCCATCGTGAGGATGCCATGAGCGAATCCGTTTCCGCGCTCCCCGAGCGCTCGCACATTCTCGGGGTCGGCTTCTCGGTTCCCGAAACCGTCGTCACCAACGACGATCTCTCGCAGATCCTCGACACTACCGACGAGTGGATCCAGCAGCGAAGCGGCATCCGCGAGCGCCACTATGTGGACAACGACGAGGGCAGCACGCCGCTCGCCGAGAAGGCCTCGCGTACCGCCATCGAGCGCGCGGGCATCGAAGTCAGCGACATCGACCTCATTCTTTGCGGCACGCTGAGCCCCGACATCGATTTTCCGGGCAACTCGGCGCTCCTGCAGGAGCGACTTGGCCTGGCGGGACGTCCCGCGCTCGACGTGCGCAACCAGTGCTCGGGTTTTCTCTACATGCTTGCGATCGCCGACCAGTACATCCGCACGGGCGGCGCGAAGCACGTTTTGATCGTCGGCAGCGAGGTACACTCGAGCGGCATCGAGTACGCCGACCGCAGTCGCCACGTGACGGTGCTGTTCGGCGACGGCGCCGGCGCCGCGGTTGTCGGGCCTTCGCCGTCACCCGAGCGCGGCCTGCTCACCATCAACCTGCACAGCGAGGGCGCGTTCGCCGAGAAACTCTGCCTGCTCGGCCCGGGTTCCTTGCGCAAGCCGCGCCTGGCGAAGGACTGGACGCCGGCCGACATCTACGGCTGGCCGCAGATGGACGGCAAGTTCGTTTTTCGTCATGCCGTCACGCGCATGACCGAGTCGATCGACGAGGCCCTCGGTGCCATCGGCCGCACGCGCGAGGACATCTCGATGATGATCCCGCACCAGGCAAACCTGCGCATCAACCAGCTCGTCGCGATGGGTCTCGGACTCGGCGACGACCGCATGGCCAACAACATCGACCGCTACGGCAACACCACCGCGGCGACGATTCCGATTCTCCTCACCGAGACGTGGGAGGCGGGCCGCATCAAGGAAGGCGACCTCGTGTGTCTCGCAGCCTTCGGCGCCGGCTTCACGTGGGGCGCGGCGCTGATCAACTGGTAGCAGGAGAAGCCGCGTGGGCCGGGTGGACATCGATCTTCGCACCAGCGTCGGTACCCTCGACTTCGCGACCCCCGTCATCGCGGCCTCGGGCACGTTCGGCTACGGCGTCGAGTACGACGGCCTCGTCGACTGGAAGAAGATCGGTGGCGTTTCCGTCAAGGGACTGTCGGCGGATCCTTCGAAGGTGCACTCGGCCCCTCGCATGGTCGAGACGCCGGGCGGCATGCTCAACGCCATCGGCCTCCAGAACATC
>CAYYVZ010000398.1:0-4275 GCA_964475235.1 uncultured Myxococcales bacterium
ACTGGCGCTTCCTCGTCACCGTCGGGGCGGCGCTCGGATCCTTCACGGCCGGCTTTTTCCTGCTTCCCATGCTCGGCGTCGAGAACGGCATCTTCGCGCTGGGCTGCGTGCTGGCGGTCGCCGGTCTGCTGCTCGCTCCGTCGTCCGGGCAGCCGCTTCGCGCGCGGACGCTTCCGGTCGGCGTGTTCGTGCTCGCCGCCGTCCTCTACCCGTTCGGATCGATGGCCGACTTCCACATTCGTGCACGGTCGTGGTGGTACGGCGGCCGCATCGCGGAGGTGCGCGAGGGCCTCGTCGAGACCATCGTCTATCTCGAAGAGCAGTTCCTGGGACGCCCGCGCTTTTACCGGATGGTGACGAACGGGTTCTCGATGTCGGGCTCGTCCACGCGTGCGCGGCGCTACATGAAGCTCTACACCTACCTTCCGGTCGCGGTGAATCCGCGCATCCGGAACGTGCTGATGATCAACTTCGGCGTCGGCCAGACCGCCAAGTCGATCTCGGACACGAAGAGCTTCGAGACCATCGATTTCGTGGACATCTCGCCCGACGTGTTCGACGTGGTCCGCAACGTTTTCCCGGAACCCGGGACGCGGCCCCAGGACGATCCGCGCGTTACCGTCCACATCGAGGACGGCCGTTACTTCCTGCAGACGACGGACCGCAAGTTCGACCTCTTCACGGGCGAACCACCGCCGCCGCCGCTCGCCGGCGTCGTCAACCTCTACACGCGCGAGTACTTCCAGCTCGTGCGCGACCGCCTGAACGACGGCGGCATCATCACGTACTGGCTGCCCATCCATAACCTCACCGACGTGAGCTCGAAGGCCATCCTGCGCGCGTTCTGCGACGTGTTCCCCGACTGCCAGCTCTGGAACGGCATGGACACGAGCCTGATGATGGTGGGCTCGAAGGACTACGAAGGCGGCGCGACGCTGGAGGAGTTCACGTCGCAGTGGCGCGACCCGGCTCTGCGCGCCGAGCTCGACGCGCTCGGCTTCGAGAAGCCCGAGCAGCTCGGCTCGCTGTTCATCGGCGGACCCGAGTACCTGCGCGAGCTGTGCGCCGACACGCCGGCCCTCGTCGACGACGATCCGAAGCTCATCCTGGCGCCGTTTACCGAGGGCGACAACGCGACCAATCCGCTGTTCCTTTCCTGGACGAAGTCGGGCGACGAGACGCGCGAGCGCTTCCTGGCCGACCCCGTCGTTCGCAAGTGGTTCCCGAAGGAGATGATCGACGGCGCGAAGCCGTGGTTCGACGTGCAGCACTCGATCGACGAGTACGCGCACTGGCGAAATCCCGGCTTCGATCGTCTGCATCGCGTCGTCACGAAAACGGATCTGGTGGCGCCGGTGCTGTGGCTGCTCGGGAGTGACGCGGACATTCAGAGAATCCTGGCGGACATGGATCCGACGGAACGGTCGCTGCCGGAGGCGGCGTATCACGAAGGAGCCGGGCGGCTGGCGAAACGCGAGTGGCTCGAAGCCGCCGCGGCGTTTCAGCGTGCGATGGGGGACGAGAAGCTCGGGGCCAGGGCGGGGCGGATGCGCGTGTATTCGTTCTTGATGGCGGGGAATCTCGAGGCGGCGCGCGGCGCGGCGCTTCAGGCGCGGCATGCGGCAGAGTCGGATGCCGATGCCGAGGCGTTCTGGGCGTGGTTTGACGCGTTACCCGGCTCGCAACCGCGATAGCGCCGACGACGGAGAGTCGCTGCGCTACGGCGCCTCGAAAGCCCCACTGTCGCACGGGCTGTCTCGCAGCACGTCCCGCTGATCCGTCTCCCCGCAGCCCGCCGTCACTCGCGCGATGGCCGGGCTTCCATCCAGAAGCGCATGGGTGCGCGAGTTCCCGCCGTTGTCGGCGAGAGGGCCGAGAAGCGGATCGTTTCCGATGCTGTCGGTGTCCCTCGCTTCGCCGCACGTCCCGGAGTCGAGGACGTTGAAGCCGCCGGAAAGGAAGCGGGACTTCAGCGCCGGATCCCGTACCGCGCATTCGTCGCCTTCATTGAAAAGGATCGAGGAGCGCAGCTTCACCTTGACCCTGTCATCGCTGACCCAGATGCCGCCGGCGAGGAAAGGAGCGAACGTCCCGCAACAGAACGTCGGCGCGAGCCCGTTTCCGGTGATCGTCGTCCGTTCGACGGTGAGCTTCGAGCGGGAGGACATGTAGATTCCGGGGGAAGCGTTGGCCGAGATCGTACTGTCGGTAATCGATGCGCGAATTCGGCCGCCGTGCGCTACCACGCCGGCCTTGGCGCCGTCGCTGATTTCTGTCCGGTGAATGTCGATTCGTCCCCGGGTACCGCCCCACAGCATGACTCCGTACCCGTTGCCGCGGAGCACGCTGTCCTCGATCGTGCTTCCACCGTCGATCACGATGCCGGTTTCGGCGCCCTGGACGAGGGTTCGGCGCACGACCCTGGCTCCGGCGATGGCGGCGGTGCCGTAGAGGGTGTGGCTGCCCGTGACGATACAGTCCTCGACGATCAACGACACGGGAGGATTGACCGCGGTGATGAGGTGTTGCCCCTGGGTGTTGCCCCGAATGTGGAGGCTGCGCAGGACTACGGCCGTATCCACTCCCTGCACTTTGATGGTGTTCTCGCCCTCGGGCACGGGCTCGACGCCTTGCACGATCGTGTTGGCCGCTCCTTCTCCTACGAGGGCCAGAACGCGGCCCGCTCCGATGTAGACATTACCCACATACGTGCCTGCCGCGATGTGGATGATATCGTTGCCGGCCGCGGCATCGACGGCGGCCTGGATCGTCGAATGGCAGCCGCCGGTGCCGCCCGGATTTACGCACGCGGCATGGGCGAGTGCGGGAAACGTGAACGCGAAGAGGAAAGGGACGATCAGCCCGGCAGGAGAGTGCATGGTGAGGTGGTTTACATGCCCGGTGATGTATCCGGCAACCCCCGATCTCGCCACGCAGGACGACGGCGTGCTCGTTCGGCTGCGGCAGGACGCTACGGCGTCACGATCGCAAACTTCCCGTCCGCCTGATCCATCACGGAAAAGAACGACAGCACGTCGAGTCGGCTTCCTTCAACAGACAGCTCGTCCGAGAAGATCATCTCGCGCAGCCCCGCCTGGCCCGTGCTCAGGCGTACGAGGAACTCGCGCGTCAGCTTTACGGTCGCCGACGCCTTCGGATCCGCGTCGCGTTTCCAGTGGTGCAGCACCGCGTTCGACAGCTTCACGACCAGCGTCTCGCCCACGTCCGTGAACACGAAGTTGATCGTGAGGTCCTTCCCGTCCGCTTTCGGGCCGTTCACGCGCGCCGCCATCGCATCGAAGAAACGAGACGGCGAAAGATGGCGCAGCAGATCGGCTGCCGCCGCGGGCGTCATCGCCGGCTCCTGCGCACCGTGCCTCAGCTCGTAGGCTCCCGTCAGATACACGTCGCGCCACGGCCCCGATTCGGCCTGGTACCCGAGCTGGTCGTACGTTCGCGCCAGCAGCTCTTTCGCCTCGGCGTTGTCGGGCTCGGCGAAGACGAGGTGGTCGAGCAGCGTCGCGGTCCAGCGGTAGTCGCCGCCCGCGAACGACTCCTTCGCATGCGCGATCACGGCGGCGGCGCCGCCCATTGCCTGGACGTATCGCCTGCCCGCATCGACCGGCGGCAGCGGGTCGAGGTTCGCCGGGTTCCCGTCGTACCAGCCGAAGTAGTTCTGGTAGACGGCCTTCGCGTTGTGTCGCACGGTTCCGTAGTAGTCGCGCACGGAGAAGACACTCCGCAGCGACGACGGCATCTCGATCTCTTCGGCGATCTCCCGCGGCGTCAGCCCGGCGTTGGCCATGCGCAGCGACTGGTCGTGGATGAACTTGTACGCGTCGCGCTGCTGCTCGAGGAAGGTGACCGACCGGTCGTGGCCGAACACCGGCCAGTGATGGCTCGCGAACACCACATCGACGTCGGCAAAGAGCTGCAGGGCTTCGTCGATGTAGCCGCTCCAGCGAAGCGCATCGCGAACCTTGGCGCCGCGCAGCGTGTAGAGGTTGTGCAGGTTGTGCGAGACGACTTCCGCGCCGCAGAACGCCCTCGACGCCGGCAGGTAGAACGTCATCTCGGAAGGAGCTTCCGACGCCGGCGTGTACTGGAAGCGGACCGCGACGCCGTCGATGTCGAGGTCCTGCGGCGTGCGGCCGATCGTCTCTGTCGGTTCGGCGATGGAGATGCTGCCGCGCGCGGGAGTCTTTCCGAGCCCCGTGTCGACGAGCAGGATCGGCGCCGCGGAGAGGATCCGCAGCGCTACGGCGACCTGCAGCG
>CAYYVZ010000399.1:0-4240 GCA_964475235.1 uncultured Myxococcales bacterium
ATGGTGACCGACGAGGTGGTGGCGGTGCTCGGCGGCATCGACGTCACGGCCAACGGCCCGATACCCATCCTCGAACAGAACGACCTGCCCTACGTGGGCGGGATTCCCGTCAATCTCGACGAGGAGGACAGCCCCATCTCCTTCCAGTTCAGCGGCGGCACACCGGGCGCCTTCACCGCGTTCTCCTACTACGCCGCGGAGACCCTGCAAGCCGAGAAGGTGGCCGTGGCCTACGCCGAGTACCCGCCGATCCAGTCGGCGGCACGCAGGTGCCAGCGTGCCGCAGGGAGCGCATCGCCGGCTCCGTCCCAGTGTGTCGCGAGCAGCGCGGCGTCTTCATCGAGATTGCGCGACAGCGATTCGAGCACCCCGGCCACGGCGGCGTGCAGGCTGCGTCGCTGCGCATGCAGCAGCGAGTCCAGCGCGACGGCCTGGGTGAGCGGGTGTTTGAAGGTGTATTCGGCGACCGGGTACATCGCCGCTTCGAAGAGAAACTCTGCCCCACGCAGCGAAGTCAGCGCCGTGCCCAGCTCTGTCTCGCCGAGCCCGGTGACTGCTCTCAGCACCGGTTCGGTGAAGTTCTTGCCGATGACGGACGCCGCCTGGAGGACGCGCTTCTCGCGATCGCCGAGACGGTCCATTCGCGCACGCAGGATGGCCTGAACGCTCGGAGGCACGCTCAGCTCGTCCACTTTCCCTTTCAAGCGATAGCGGCCGCGGCTTCCCTCGAGCTGACCCGATTCGATGAGGGACTGCACGACTTCTTCGGCGAAGAACGGGTTTCCGGCCGTGTGTGCGTGGACAAGCCCGGCGAGTCCCTCCGTGCCCGGCTCGGTGCCGATGAGCTCGGCGAGCAGCTCCCGGATGGCGTCCGGGGAGAGCGGCGCAAGCGCGACCTTTTGATAGTGCGAACGCTGCATCCACGAGGCCTGGTACTCCGGCCGGAAGTTGACCAGCATCATCGAGCGACTGCCCGCCGTGGCGTCCACCCACTCCGAAAGCCATGCTTCGCTTCCACCGTCGATCCAGTGGAGATCCTCGATCAGGACGACGCTTGCCTCCTGCCCCGGCCGACCGCCGGACTGGGTGAGGCTGCGCAGCACGCCGAACAGCTGCCGTTGTCGCGCCTCCGGTGGCAGCGGAGGAGCCGGGTGAGCCGGGTCGGCGACGCCGAGGAACTCGAAGAGAACCGGGAGTACGTCCCGGAACGCTTCGTCGATCAGCAACATCCGCCCGGCAATCTTCTCCCTCGCCGTACGATCGTCGTCCTTGGGCGTGATCCCGTAGTAGCTCCGGATGAGCTCGAGCACCGGCAGGAACGGAAGGTTGCGGCCGTGCGAGACGCAGCGTCCCAGATTCACGTCGATCCCGCGGGCCCGGCACAGTTCGGTGAACTCGAAGGACAGACGGCTCTTGCCGGTGCCCGCCTCCGCCACCAGCCCGACCACCTGCCCGTTGCCAATCCGCGCCTGGTCGAGCGCACGCTCGAGGATCTGCATCTCGGAGTCGCGACCGACGAATCTCACGAGGCCGCGAGCGCGGGAGACGTCGAAGCGCGTCTGGTGTTCTCCGGCACCGAGCAGCTCGTGTACGCGCACGGGCGCATCGGCGCCTTTCACGTCGAAAGTTCCGAGGTCCTCGAGGTCGAAGTAGCCGGAAGCCAGCCTCGCCGTGTCCTCGGCCAGGTAGATGCAGCCGCCCGAGGCGAGCGCCTCCATTCGCTGCGCAAGGCCGACCGTGTGACCGAGCGCGGTGTAATCCATGCGCAGGTCGTCGCCGATCCGGCCGACGACGACGTCGCCGGAGTTCAGGCCCATGCGTACGGAGAACTCGACTCCGTAACGGCGCTTCACGTCGCGCGAGAAGGCCCTCAGCCCGGTCCTCAGGTGAAGAGCAGAGTAGCACGCGCGCTGGGCGTGGTCCTCGTGGGCGATGGGCGCCCCGAACAGCGCCATGATCCCGTCGCCGGTGTACTGATTGACGCTTCCCTCGAAGCGGTGGATGCCTTCGTTGAGAACCTCGAAGAAGCGGTGGAGCACCTCGTGCCAGACCTCCGCGCCGAGGGCGTGGGAGAGATCCATCGATCCCTTCACGTCGGCGAACAGCACGGTGACCTGCTTGCGCTCGCCTTCGATCGCCGAGTGCGCGCTCAGGATCTTGTCGGCGAGCTGGGCAGAGGTGAAATCGCGTGGGCTTGGGACCGGCACTGCCTTGGGAGCCGCCGCCGGAAAGAGCGGGGATCCGCATTCGCCGCAGAAACGGAAGCCTGGAGCGTTCTGGAAGCGGCAGGACGGGCAGGCGACGGACAGCGGCTCGCCGCACCCGCCGCAGAACTTCGTTCCGGCGGGATTGTCGAAACCACAGGGAATACAGCCCAAAGGGGAGAAAGGCATGGTCATCTTCGCCCGGCGCGGAACGATTCTAGACCGGGCGCACCTGGTAGCACGCCCGCGGGAAGTGCACCGCGACCCGCCCGACTTCCGGATCCTCGCGCTCGATCACCATCTCGTGCTCGCGAAGCGCGACGAGCTTGCCGACGAACACGTCGGTCGGAAGGTCGTCGGAACAGATTCCGACTCTCGTGCCGGCGGTGAGACCGGATGCGTCGTCCGCCAGAAAGTCGCCGACGTCCATGGGTTCGCTGTCGCGCGCGACGGCCATCGCCTCGTCGCCTGTCATCGCAACGGGGCGTCCGGACCCCATCGCTTCGATGCGCGAGAACCACGCACCGAGGTTCGGCCGCCCGTAGATCATCTGCGCGGAGGTGGGGTCGCTGCGCACGAACCAGAGCGTGTGGTAGACGGCCGCGTCCGCCACGCTGAACTCGTCGCCGAGCACGTGGCTGTGTTTCGCCAGCGAAGCGTCGAGCATCGCGCAGGCCGACTGCAGTGCGCCGCGCGAGCCCGGTACGGCGAGGCGCAGCACGTCGAGGTTCATTTGCGGGAACATCTTGCGCCTGTCCTCGAACAGCACGGGCGGGATCACTTCGGCCATCGCGGTGAACACGAGCGAGACGGTCGAGAAGAACAGCGTCTTGTCGGCCCACATGGCCGCACCTTCGGCCGCCACCACGTTGCCGCCCGGGTGGATCGACGGCGTGGGGTGATGCCTGTCGATCGTGCGCGCGATCAGCGTGCTGTCGCAGTAAATGTCGGCTCCGATCTGAAGCACCGGGATGCGGCGGTAGCCGCCCGTCATCGGGGTCAGGTGGGGCTTCGGCATCCAGGCCGGCTGGTCGACTTCCCGGTACTCGACATTCTTGAGAGCGAAGATCTTGCGGATCTTCTCCGAGAACGGCGACATCGCATACTGGTGAAAGATGATCTGCGGCATGAGCGCGGTTCTAGCGCCGCGGCCGACTTCATCCAATAGCGGGCGGTTCCGCGGACAGGTGCGTTCCAGCTCACTGCGGCCTGCCGGTCGGGCTTCCTTCGAGTGCGCGGCGGGTGTCTACTCGGCGCAATGGCGGATTCCGTGCCGATCGACTACATCCCTCGCACGCGCGATCTCTACGATCCGCTCCCGGCGTACCGCTGGACCGACAATCGAGGTCTCGCGGTTCCGTGGACGCCGCTCGACAAGCCGCTCTCCGAATGTCGCGTTGCGCTGGGCGGGAGCGGCGGCGTCTACGTTGCAGGCCAGCAGCCCTTCCACTTCAAGGACGACACTTCGGTGCGCGTCGTTCCTTCTTCGACGCCGGTACGCGACCTTCGCGTCGCGCACTTCGGTTACCCCACCCACGATGCAGAGCTGGATCCGAACTGCGTGTTCCCGCTCGAGCGCATGCGCGAGCTGGCCGCCGACGGAACGATCGGCGAGCTGTCGCCTCGCGCGTTCACATGGATGGGCGGTATCTATTCGCAGCGGCGGGTGACCGAAGAGCTCATCCCGGCGCTCGTGAACCAGGTGAAGGAGGACGATGTCGATCTCTTCTACATCGTGCCGGCTTGACCCGTCTGCCACCAGACGGTCGGTCTGGTTGCCAGGGCAGTGGAAGAAGCGGGAATCCCGACGCTGACGATGACGGTCGGACTCGACATCACGGAGCACGTGCGGCCTCCGCGCTCGGTGTTTCTCGACTATCCGATGGGAAACGAGACCGGACGCCCCGGCAACGTGGAGGAGCAGCGACGCATCGTACGGGCCGCGTTCGACGCGCTGCCGGGCATGACGCAGCCGGGCGTGATCGTGGATACCGGCATGAAGCTCGGCGGCGATGCACCCGACGGTCGCCCATGGC
>CAYYVZ010000400.1:0-4237 GCA_964475235.1 uncultured Myxococcales bacterium
GACGGATCCCGATTGCGCGGCGCGCAATCGGGATCCGTCCCCGATTTCGCTCTCACACCAGATCGTTCTTGCGGATGTGATCGAGGAGGCCTTCGCAGGCGCTCTCGACCAGGTCGAGGACCTGCTCGAAGCCGTCGTCGCCGCGCGAGTAAGGATCCGGCACCTCGGTGAAGTGCGCGGCCGGGGCGAACTCGAGAAACATTCCCACCTTCGCCCGCTTCGCCGGTCCCGCTGCGGCGGCGGCCGACTCGAGATGCCGCAGGTTGTCGCGGTCCATCGCGAGCACGTAGTCGAATTCCGCGAAATCGGCCGACCGAACGCGGCGCGCGCGATGCTTCGCCAGGTCGTACCCGCGCCGTTTCGCCGCCCGCGCGGATCGAAGATCGGCGCCTTCGCCGACGTGGTAGGCGTGGGTTCCGGCCGATTCCGATTCGACGGCATGAGTCAGGCCGGCATCTTCCACCAGGCGGCGGAAGACGCCCTCGGCCGTGGGCGATCGGCAGATGTTGCCGAGACAGACGAACAGCACGCGGACCATCGGGCGCGTCGTAGATCAGCCTCCTCCCGCTACATCAAAGGCCGGTCAGACCGTCGGCCGTTCGTCCACCGCTTCGATGGCAATGAGGTCGTCGTGCGAATGCCGCGAAACCGCAGGCAGCACCCACGGAAGCGCGATCGCGAGCAGCGCGCCGCCCGCCCCGCCGACCAGCCCCGGCGCGCGCGGACCGAAAGCGTCGATCAGCGCGCCGGCCGCGATGCTCGACACGATCCCGCCGAGACTCACGCCGGCCGTGTAGACGAGGCCCTGCGCCGTCGAGCGGAGCCGGCCGGGCACGACCGCTTCCACGTACAGCGCGCTTCCCACGACGAAACCCGCGACCGCAAGCCCGTGAAAGACCTGCACGACGTAAATCACCTGCAGGTTCGACGACAGCGAGCTCACGAGCCAGCGAATCGCATCGGCGGCAATGCCGATGCCGATCAGCTCACGCGCTCCGATTCGCTCCGGTGCCGCCGCCACGCCCGCGAGCAGCGGGATCTCGAACGCGAGCATCCACACCCACATGTGGCTGACCGTCTCGAGGTCGCCGCCGAGCGAGCGCACGAACATCGGGAACATCACGAGCGGCCCCTGCAGGAACACGTAGGTCACGAACGTGACCGCCAGCAGGCGAAGGTAAGGCGCGCTGGCGAGCAGCCGGCGCCAGTCTCCCGCCTCGGATCGCAGCGCAACCGCTCCCTTGCGCGGAAGCGACAACGCAACGACGCAGGCCGTTCCCATCCACGCCGCCGCGACCGACAGCATGAAGCCGAGGCGCGGCTCGCTCGCGAGGCCGGCCGTCATCTCGACGGGCGACGAGTCGCTCCCGAGTACGTGCAGGACGAGCGGAAAGCCGGCGACGGCGACGAGGTAGCCGAGCGTCCCGACCGATCTCACCATCCCGAACGCATGTCTGCCGCGCTCGCGAAGCAGCGCGAGCGAAACCGCCACCGACATCGGCATGACCGAAGTCGAGAACAGCGCCAGCACGACGGTCGCCGCCAGCACACCCGCGAACGTGCGCTGCGTCGAAACGAGGAAGTACCCGGCCGCGGCCGCGCCGGTCAGCAGCGTGAGCACGCGCACGCGCGACCCGCTGCGGTCGGCAAACGAACCCCAGAGCGGCTGGGCGAACATGCCGGCCAGCGGAATCGCCGCCGTCACCATGCCGGTCTGGAAACCTGTCAGGCCGAGGTTCTCGGAAAGGTAGAGGCTGTAGAGAGGAAAGAACGTGCCGAGCGCCGCCAGCATCGCGAACCAGTACAGCGCAAGCACGGCGGGCGTGGGCACCGCGGCCTCATACCGGAGGGTGGCGGGCCCCGCACACGGCCCGGTGCAGGGAGCGACGCCGCCGACCTGTCGCTCGAGCAGAGATCCGCGCCGATCCGTGGCTGCCCGGACGCTCGGGCACGAAGTCGCGCGGATCTGCCGCTGATTGACCGCGCGAGCCGTGGTAGGAAGGAACGTGCCTCGAGCCCGCTCCATTGCCGCGACCGTTGCCGCCGTCGCGCTCGCCGCCTGCGGCCCGCCGCCCGCTGCGGCCTCCGAGGCGCGCACGAGATACTTCTCCGGCCCCAACGTTCACGTGTTCACCCAGCCGCTTCCGTTCTTCGACCTGCGGCCGATCGAAGACCAGCTCGAGATCGTCGAGCGTGAGGATCACATCCTCGCGATCGACGCATGGTCGGGCACCGCGGCGAGCGCCGAGCTCGGGATCGACGAGAACGTCCTCTGGACCCAGGTGCGCGGGCGCGTGGCCCTGGTGATCACCAACCGGCGCATGCTCGCGACGGTGCCGGCGAGCGACTGGAACATCCGCAACTTCGAAGTGTCGGAGTCGGAGCCCATGCGCATCGTTCTCGGCGACCGCGTCGCGCTCATCGCGACCGACCGGCGCGTGCTGTCGTTCGAAGGCCTGACAGGCACGTGGAGCGAGACGCCGCTCGGACCGCGCGAGCAAGTGCTGTCGGCGGCAGCCGGCACCAACGTGGCGGTGGCGGTGACGCGCACGCGTGTGCTCGGGGTCGCGGCGGCCGGAGGCGGGCTCTTCGAAGCCGAGCTCGGCATTCGTGAAGAGGCCGAGGCGCTTCGCGTCCACGGCAGCTTCGCGACCGTGGAGACCAAGCTGCGCCTGCTCACGTTCCGCGCACCGTCGGCGACCTGGGTCTCGACGGATCTGCCGTTTCGCTAGTCCCCTTACTCTCTGGCGCCGTGGGCGATGAGAAAGTCGATCGCTGCCTGGTCGACGCCGCGGGCCTTCGCTTCGGTCAGCGGACGGCGCCCCTCGCGGTCGACGGCGTTCACATCCGCGCCTCCTTCGACGAGGACGCGCGCTGCATCGCCGTGCTTCTGCTTGAGCGCGAAGTGGAGAGGCGTTTTGGCGGCGAGGTCGGCAAGGTTCACATCGGCGCCGCGCGCGATCAGGAGCTTGATGATGTCGAGCCGGCCGTCCATCGAGACCGCGATGAGAGGCGAATAGCCGTAGGAGTTCTGCACGTTCGGATCGGCGCCGGCATCCAGCAGGGCGATCGTCGTCTCCACGAATCCGTTCGCGGCAGCGTAGTGAAGGGGTGTGCGTTCGCTGGTATCGACGGCGGTGAGGCGCGCGCCCTTCGAAACGAGGAACTTCACCATTTCCGGCTGGTTGCCCCAGGCCGCGAAATGGAGCGGGGTCGCCTCGCTGCGGCCCCGCTCGTTGATCCCGAAGCCGGCTTCGAGCGCAGCTTCGACCTTCTCCTTGTCGCCGGACTCGGCGCCCGTGTGAATCGAATAGCGCGAGATCGGCTCTTTCGGGCCGCTGCATCCGGCCAGCAGGACAGCCGACAGCAGCACGGCGGTCCCCACGGATACTCCGAGTTTCGCCCGATGGGATGGGAGCACGTTCGACACGCCCCAAGGTCTAGCGCGAAGAGCCCGGCCATGCACGGCGCGACACTCGGCCCGGACTCGCTGCGCCGCCGATGTTGCGGCGGCGGACCACCGCGGCTACACGGTACGCACTTCCCCCTGGATAGAAAAAAAAGATGTTTTGGCTCTACGCCGGTTTCCTCACCCTCGTGTTCGCGCTGCTCGCCCTCGACCTGGGCGTGTTCAACAAGAAGGCCCACGTCGTCAGCGTCCGCGAGGCGATGGGCTGGTCCACCCTGTGGATGTCCCTCGCCCTGCTCTTCGCCGTGTTCGTCTACTACGCGTACGACGCGCACTGGTTGGGGCTCGGCACCACGATCGACCCCGTCGACCACACCATGAACGACGGCGCCAAGGCGGCGCTGAAATACCTCACGGGCTACCTGATCGAGCTGTCGCTCAGCGTCGACAACCTGTTCGTGATCGCCGTGATCTTCTCGTCGTTCGGCGTGCCGGGCATTTACCAGCACCGCGTGCTGTTCTGGGGCATCCTCGGCGCGCTCGTCATGCGCGGCGCCATGATCGGCATCGGCGCGGTCCTCATCGCCCAGTTCCACTGGATCCTCTACCTCTTCGGGGCGTTCCTCATCTATACCGCGTACGGGATGCTCAGCTTCAAGGTCGAGAATCCCGATCCGCAGAACAACCCCGTCGTGCGCTGGGCGCGCGGCATCCTGCCGGTGACGACCCACTTCCACGGCGAGCACTTTTTCATCCGCGCCGGCGAAGCCGCCGACAGCCCCCCGAGCCACCGCGATCCGGCCCTCGAGAACGCCAAGCCCGGCACTC
>CAYYVZ010000401.1:0-4222 GCA_964475235.1 uncultured Myxococcales bacterium
AGTCTTCGTTGGTCTCGAAGTAGATCGTGCGGTCGTCGTAGTCGTCGAAGCCGCGCGCGAATCCGTAGCGCGAATGCACGTACGGAGCGGACACGATGGCGTGCGTCTGGTAGCCGCCCTTCTGAAAGACCTCGGCGACGGTCCCCACGGAGGCCGGCAGACTGCGGTCGTCGGATACGACGCCGTGCCCCAGAACGGAGCGGCCCGTCAGCAGCGACATGTGCGAGGGCAGCGTCCACGACGACGTGCTCGAGCTGTTGCGGAACAGCACGCCGTCTCTGGCCAGCGCGTCGATCGCGGGCGACGTGTCGCGCGCGTAGCCGTAGACGCCGAGGTGGTCGGCGCGCAGGCTGTCGATCGAGATCAGTACCACGTTGTAGCCGGCCGCCGGCGAGCGGAACGCGCCCGCCGCGGCATCGACCTTCGCGGTCGCATCGGCCACCGGACCGAACGCGAGAGCGAGTGCGACGGCCAGCCCGGCCGCCACCGTGCCGGTGATCGCCGACTGGCGAACGACGATCGCGCGCGCAATCCCGGCCGAGACGAAGAGCACCGCCAGCGCCATGCCGGCACCGCCCTGCAGCAGGTCGCGCACGACTGCGCGCAGGAGCCGCATGAACGTAAGGGCTTCGGGCGGCTTGAACGCCGCCGCCCACGCGACGCCGTGCACGACGACGCAAACCGCAGCGACCAGGGCGAGCGCACGAGCGGTGTCCGCACCCGCCGTCCGCGCTCGCGAAGAGCTGCCGACGCCCGCGAAACCGGCAAACGGCGCGAGCACGAGCGCGGCCACGATCGCCATGGCCAGGTTGATCGCGACCAGCTCCGGCGCGAGCGCGAGCTTGGCCGCGAAGCCCTGGCCGAGGAAGTCCTCGAGCATACGCGGAAGAGGAACGAGCTCGGCGAGCGGGAACCAGAGCTTGGCGAACGCGTCGTAGGCGTGGGTCGGGAAGAAGCGGTACGGCGCCAGCAGGAGGTCGCGGTGCAGGAACGCGAGGACGAGCGTCTCCACGAGGGCCTGCACGGTGCCGAGCACCGCGCCGGCCACCGCGAGATCGACGAAGCGCTTCCTCACCGGCTGCCCCCCCTGTCGACGGTCGCCGTCACCGGACGCCCCTTCTGCCCTGCGAGCGCCTTCACCGGGCGCCCGATTCGCCGGCCGGAGCTCCGGGATCGACGCCGACGCGCTCGCGCACGACGTAGTGCGGGCGGTACTTCACTTCCTCGAAGATGCGGCCGATGTACTCGCCGATCACGCCCAGCGAGAGCAGCTGAACGCCGCCGAGAAAGAGCAGGATCACCACCGTCGAGGTCCAGCCTTCGATGGGTGTGCCGCCGAACATGCGCGCGACGATCAGATAGATCATGTAGAAAAGCGCCGTCGCCGAGACGAGCATGCCGACGTTGCTGACGAGGCGCAGCGGTACGTACGAGTAGGAAACCAGCCCGTCGAACGCGAGCTTCATGAGCTTGGCCAGGTTGTACTTGGACTCGCCGGCAAAGCGCGCCTCGCGCGCGTACTCGTAGCCGATCTGGCGAAAACCGGCCCACGTTCGCAGGCCGCGCACGAAACGGTTGCGCTCCGGCATCGACTGCAGCACGTCGATCACCTTGCGGTCGATCAGCGAGAAGTCGCCCGAGTCGAGCGGGATGTCGAGATAGCTGACCCGGCGCAGCAGCCAGTAGAAGCCCTTGTAGCCGGTGCGCTTGAGCAGGCCTTCCTTTCGCTTCTGGCGGATCGCGTAGACCACGTCGTAGCCTTCGCGCCAGCGCTGGAGCAGGTCGCCGAGCACTTCGGGCGGATCCTGGAGGTCGCCGTCCATGCAGACGACGGCCTGGCCCCGCGCGTGGTCGAGTCCGCACGTGATCGCGGTCTGGTGTCCGAAGTTGCGCGAGAAGTGGATCGACTTGAAGCGGGAGTCGCGCGTGTGGAAGTCGCGCAGCATGCGCTCGGAGCGGTCGCGGCTGCCGTCGTTGACGAAGATGACCTCGAACGTCTCGCCGAGCGCCACCAGCGACGCCGAAAGGCGATCGAAGAGGACAGGAAGGGTTTCCTCTTCGTTGAAGATGGGAATGACGACCGACAGTGTCGGCGCAGCTTCCGCATGGCTCACGTCAAAATGCCTCGTTCACGTAGTGGCGTCTCCCTCACGTTCGGGTTCCGCGAAATCCCGGGCGCTCGCCCTGCTCCCGCAAGCCGGCGTACACCCCTTCGATCTGCGGCAGGACGACATCCCAGGACATTCCGGCCAGGAAGCTCTGCCGCGCCTTCCTCCCGAGCGCCGCGCGCCAGGCCGGGTCGGCGCGGCAGCGGTCGAGCGCGGCGGCGAAGGCATCCGGATCGTCGTCGGCGACGACCACTCCGTCCACCCCGTCACGCAGCACCTTGGAGCCGCACCCTGCCGATACAACGGCACGGCCCGAGCTCATGTAATTCAAGAGTTTCACAGGATAGCCGGAACCGAGGCGCCGGGGTAGTGCGACAACGTCGGAAGCGGCCAGTGCGAGCCTCGCCTCGGCGTGACCCGGCGCGTCGGCAACGACCAGGCTGCTCCCAAGACCGAATCCTCTCGCCCACCGGCGAAACTCGCCGCTTGGAGAGTGGGTCGAGACGACGAGACGCGCCACCTCGCCCTCTTTCAGGCGGGCGCGAAGACGAGCGAACCCGTCGAGCAACAGGGCCAGGTTCTGGTAGGCGTCGAGGTTTCCGCAGTAACCGACCACGAAGTCGCCGGAACCCACGCCGAGCGCGTGCTTCGCGCCGGCGGCCGGTTCGAGCAACCCCTCGTCCTCGACGGCGGGCGGAATCACGTGAACGCGGTCCGGGCGGCAGCCGGCTTCCCGAAGACGCGCGGCCGACCAGTCGCAGAGCGCGACGACGGCGTCGGCGCGGCGCGGGATGTGGCGGTCGAGGAAGGCGCCGGCAAAGGACGCGGCGCGCCGCGCGGCCGGGGCCGAGTAGTAGGTCTCGAGCTCGTCGCCCATCAGGTTGTGGCTGTGGTAGACGGTGGCCACTCGTGTCAGCGCTCTGGCGACGACGGCCGCGGCCGCCGCTTCATAGTTATGGGCGTGGACGACGTCGATTCGCTCACGCCTGACCAGGCGGACGAGGCGCGCGGCGAGCATCGCATCGAGCACGGGCTTGGCCGCGTTCGGCCCCGAGCGGCGCGAATCGTCACCCGGAACCCGCGCGATGCGATGGTGGCGATAGCCTCGTCCCACCTGTTCGGTGCCCTGCCCGTACGTAAGCAGATGCACGTCGTGGCCCGCAGCAGCCAGACGCTCGGCCATCTGTCCGACGAAGACCTGCGAGCCCTGCAGCGAAGGGAACGGACAGGCGGCCACGAGCGCGATGCGAAGGGCATGCGCCGTCACGGAAGGTACCCGAGCGCTCGCAGCCTTGCCTCGACCTCGCTCGCTTCCTCCTCGCTGTAGTCGGAGACGGGCAACGCCGCGTCCACCGCCGCCACCGGCGCTGCGGTTTCGCTGCCGCCGCCGACGAGCGAGCGTCCCTGCATGGTGCAGTCTCGTGCAATGCCGGTGAGCGCAAGGACAGTGACTCCGAGGTCCGGCAATGTGCAGGTTGCCGGCTCGTCCTCGACGAAGGCGGTGTTCGCGATCGCCGGTCCCGCCAGGAGCGCCATTCCGTACGGGCTGTGCACCCCGCTCATCGCGGATCCCTTGGCGCCCGTCGCTTCGTCGCCGCGCAATCGGCGGAGCCATTCCCGCTCGGCACCGGCGCGGCTCGATCCTGCCGCGTACGCGTAGCCGCCCGGCCGTGCGAGCTCGAGAAGCAGGTCGGGATAACGACCGGCGAAGGGTCCGTCGAACACCTCTTCGCGACGGCGCACGGCCTCGACCACTTTGCCGCCTCCGATCGGATCGCGCGCGTCCAGCAGCTCACGCGTGAGCGCCTCGATGAGCCTTTCGCGATCGTCCGGCCGCACGACGCCGTGCGGCTCGCGCCCTGCAAGGTTGAGGCGCAACGACGGGAGATACGGGACTTCGTCGCTGTAGACACGCGTCGCGCTCCAGTCGATGCCTGCGAATCGCGCGCCCGATTCGAGCCTGTCCGCGAGCTTGCCGGCCGCGGCAAAGGCCCGCGCCTGAACGGTTGCCGGCAACAGGGCGAGCGCCGCGCGCTTGAGACCGAGCGCAGCGCCCGCTGTAGCTCCGCCCTGAAACGTGAGCCAGCCGCGATCGGCGAGCCAGCGGTTCCAGA
>CAYYVZ010000402.1:0-4215 GCA_964475235.1 uncultured Myxococcales bacterium
ACGGCACGTCGCTTCGCTCCTGAAGGGGCGCTCGCGAGCACCCCAGCACCGACCGCCGCGTGTTCCTTCGACCTCACAGCGAGCCCGCTGGTCCTGATGATCTCTTGCGAGCGCTTCTCATCCTCGCGCGAGCTCGACTCTAGGGTGGGGACGGGCAGTTGCCTGTGCCGGGGGCGTACACCGATTCGCCATCGCTCTTGCAGTACAGCGTAACGAGGGTCTGAAGCTCGAGCCGGCCGGGGCCGGGGAAGCCGGCCGAGTTGTTGACCGACGACGCCTGGGTCGGCGGCAGGCAGAACGTTCCACCGACGAACGGGATGGCCGGATGCGGCGAACCCTGCGAGACGATCGGATCGAGGAAGCACGGCCGTCGCTCCACGAGGGTGCATTCGCCGGCGGGGACGCCGAGGATATCGACAGCGCAGTCGGCGTTCGTGGCACAGCCGATCAGGCCCGTACCGTCGGCACGGACGATCGCGTCGCACCACGTGTCGTCGGGCCCGGTCGCGCATTCGCCTTCGTCGTTGCCCACGCTTGCGCAGAGGGCATCCGCGCAGCCGTTCGGAAACGTCTGCGTGCCGCTGCCGTTGCTCGAGCACGTTCCTGCACCGGCGTCCGCACACTCCTCGTGCGTGTTGCACGGCAGGGAGCTGTCTCCACTGCAGACGCGGCACGGGCAGTTCACCTCGGCCAGAGGTCCTTCGCCGCACGGCAGGTTTGCATGCAGCTCCGTGCGCCCCGTCGTGAGCACGGTTTCGATCTGGAGCCCGTCGCCCGTCACGTTCGTGTCCTCACCGGGGAAGCAGTCGAGGCTGTAGAGAGCGCCCGTCGGCGGTGGGAACGTCGCGTTGTAGGCCTGCGCGTCGCACGACTCGGTATCGTTCCTGCCGCCCACACAGGTCCCGCCGCGCGTGCCGTCGGCCGGCATCGGGTCGTTCAGGCAGATCGGACATGGCGCAAAACGGCTGGTGCCGAGATAGACTTTTTCGGCGAGGTGCAGCACGACGCTGCCGGTGCCGTCGTCGACGTTCGCTTCGCCCGAAGGCTGGCCGGCGAGCGTGTTGAGCACGCACACGGGCGTCGAGCCGGCGGAGACGGGCATCGGCGGCCCGAAGTTGCAGATGCATTCCCCTCCGCCGCAGGACGCCTGGTCCGGGCCCGCGACCGTGAAGCACGGAATGCGATTGTCGGATTCGCAGCGGCAGTTGCCGAGAGACGGGTCGTGGCCGGTGATTTCGCAACGGCCGCATGGGGCCGGACCGTCGCAGTCGAGGAAGAGCCGGGCCGGAACCGGATCGTTGGTATCGACGTTGTGTGCGAATCCTGTCCAGCCGTTGTCGGAGTCGGTGCCCGTCCGGCAGCGCCCGACGGAAGTGTCGCAGACCGAGAAGGCCGCGCAGTCCGTGTTGGTCGTGCAGGCGCCGCGGATGCGCGCGAAGAGCGCGAACTGGGCGACCCCGGGACAGGCCAGCCCTTCGGCCTCGCAGTCGGAGCAATCGAGGTCGACGTCGAGACCCACGGCCGCCTGCAGGTCGAGCAGCGCGTCGCTCGCGCTGACATCGCCGGAGCTGTTCACGTCGCACACGCAGATGCTGCACGTGACGAGATCGACGGAGGCCCGAAGAATCTGCAGAGCATCGGCGCTCGTCGGCGGCGCGGCATCGCTCTGCGGCACGCCGCAGACGCCGACGGCGGCGCGTGTGGGAGATGCGAACAGTAGGGGGGCGAGGGCGAGTGGGACTATGAACTGGCTCACGTTGCGCATGGGATCACCTCAATCGAAACCGAAGCTTCGATGAAAACTATGATCCCCGGTTACAGGGCTTTACAACGAGGTAACGGCGCGCGTGAGGAAGAGCTTCCTCGAGAGCGCGCGACAGCGTGGGAATTGCGATGCGGCAGGGGGGCCGCGATCGGGTTCAGTCTTCGGCGATCGAGATGGCCTGCCGGGGGCAGAGGCGGACGGCCTCCTTCAGCTTCTCGCGCATCGACTCGGGCGGGTTCTCGATGAGGACGTTCAGGCTGTCCTGGTCATCCACCTGGAAGACCTCCGGGAGGATGCGCATGCAGACCGCATTCGCTTCACAAAGATCGTAATCGACGACGACTTTCATGGGGCCGGACTCTACCCGCTTCGTCGAAATCAGTGAAGCGTCGGCGTCGCCGATCAGGCGGTTACGGTCCCGGTCGCGTCGGTCGTTGCCTTCTCCTGGGTCTGCAGGGCCTGGTGGTAGGGGCACCCGGCCGCAGCCGCATTCGCGTCGGAGGCAGAGCGCGCCGCCGGCGTGTAGCGCACCGGCATCTCCTTGATCCCGTCGATGAAGTTCGAGCGCAGGTAACGGATGTCGCCGACGAGCTCCATGTCGGGGATGCGGGTGAGTACCTCCGTGAAGATGGAACGGAGCTGGCAGCGCGCGAAGCTCGCGCCGAGGCAGTAGTGCTCGCCGATGCCGAGGCCGAGGTGCTCGGGAATGTTCCTCGTCACGTCGAAGCGGTCCGCGTCCTGGAAGACATCCTCGTCGCGATTGGCCGACGGGTACCACATCACGACCTTGTCGCCCTTCTTCAGTTTCTTGCCGCGCAGCTCGAAGTCGTCCGTCAGCGTGCGGCGAAAGTACATGACCGCAGGGTTGTAGCGCAGGAACTCTTCGACCGCGTTGGGGATGAGCGAGGGGTTCTCGACGAGCTTCTTGCGCTCCTCGGGGTGCTCCATCAGCAGGCGCATGCTCTGCGAGGTGAGAGTGCGCGTCGTTTCGTTACCCGCGACCATGAGCATGAGGAAGAAGTAGTTGTACTGAAATGCGTCCATCTGCTCGCCGTCCACTTTCCCGTGGTAGAGCGCGCTGGCGAGGTTGTTCATCGGGCATTCGGCGACGAGGTCGCGCAGCTTCTGCCCGTAGAGGGCCACTTCCGCGGCTGCCATGCGGCCGTCGTCGAAAGAACACTGCGATTCGGGGTCGTCGAAGCCGACGAGCATGTTGCTGAGGTCGAAGAGACGGCCCTGGTCTTCTTCGGGCACGCCGACGATCTCCATGATCGTCTTCATCGGTAGCTGGGCCGCGACGTCCATGACGAAATCGCAGCGACCGCGTTCGATCACGTTGTCGACGATCTCACGGGCGAGCTCGCGGATGTGAGGCTCGAGCTTGTCGATCATGCGCGGGGTGAAGTTCTGTGCGACCAGGCGCCGGTACTTCACGTGCTGCGGCGGATCCATGTTGAGCATCATGGATCGCGAGCCTTCGAGATCCATTTCGTTCAGGTCGAAGATGTTGGTGCCGCCCACCCAGCTCGAGAAGAGCATGGGATTGCGCGAGATCATCTTGACGTCTTCGTACTTGGTGATGGTCCAGAATCCGCGGCCGTTGCGCTCGACCTCGCACTTGTTCTCGTTCCAGTGGACGGGATCTTCGCGGCGCAGCACCCGGAAATAGTCGTGCGGGAAGCCGTCGTTGAAGGCGTCCGGATTGGAGAGGTCGAGGTCCGGTATGCTCAGGCTCGGGCTCATACTGCGCGTCTCCCCTTTGGTCTTGGTCACGAAGCCGTCCTAGACTCCGCGCCCGGCCCCGCAGCCCCGACCGGTCGGGTGACCCGCGGGAGAGCTTGCGATGGCTCTGGCCGTGAACGAACGTTTGTTGGGTAACAGTTTTCCGGCTTTACGACAAGACCTTACTGCGCCCCCGCATGTGCGAAGGGGCTGCCAGAGGACGAGATCCGAATGAGCCCAGCCCCCGTCGCAGCCCCGGCCGGTGAGCCCAGAACCACCCGCGAGCGTATCCTCGACGCCGCCGAGCAGGTGTTCGCAGAGAAGGGCCTCGCCGCAGCCCCCGTACGCGACATCGCCTCGCGGGTCGGCCTCAATCCCGCCAGTCTTTACAACCACTTCGCCGGCAAGGAGGAACTCTACGAGGCCGTCCTCGAGAGGGGTCTGACGCCGGTGCTCGAGATGCTCTCCGAGCTCATGGGTGGAGAGCGCACCCGCGACCGCGAGGAGAAGGCCATCGACCGCGTGGTCCTCCACTTCGCCGCCAGCCCCAACCTGGCCAAGCTCATTCACTACGAGACCCTGGCCGGCGGAGAGAGGCTCGCGAAGATCGCGGGGCGATGGTTCGAGCCCGTCTATCAGCGCGGCATCGAGGTCCTGCACGCGAGCCGGGCGGCCGAGCTCTGGAAGGCCGAGGACCTGCCGCTGCTCCTGCTCGCGTTCCAGAACCT
>CAYYVZ010000403.1:0-4211 GCA_964475235.1 uncultured Myxococcales bacterium
GCGGAATGCAGAAGGTCGCCACGCCAACGGGCGTTTCCGGATCCGCCGTACCTGTAGCCGTGATCGGGTCGAGGAAGCACTCGGCGCGTTGCGACAGGGTGCAGGTACCAGCATCGATCCCGACCGACGAGATTGTGCAGTCTTCATCGGAAAGACACGCGAGAATTCCGCCGCCGTTGGACTTGGTGATCGCATCGCAGAAGGTCGCATCCGGACCGATCGTGCACTCGCCCTCTCCGTCGCCGAGATCGCTGCACGCCTGATCGATACAGCCGTTCGGCAGCGGGAACTCGCCCGTGCCGCCCGCTCCCTTCACGCTGCAGGTGGAGGGCTTGCACGGCCCCACGGCCACGCTCGTGCACTCGGCGTTCGTCGTGCAGCGGATGGACGTGGCAAGCTGGCATCTTCCAATGGACGTGTTGCAGGGACCCGCGTTGAAGTTGGCACACTCGGGGTCTGTATCGCACTTCCTGGACGCAGCCAGCGTACAGGAGCCCTGCATGGTCGCGCATTCGGCGTTGCTGTTGCACGCAACCGTCGCATCCCCGCTGCATTGCATGCACGGGCAGTTGAGTTGCGGAGACTGGCCACCGCAGGAAACGTTGGATGCGAGCGAGGTCGATCCGGTGGTCTGGGTGAGCCGGATGCGCAGGCCTGCACCGGAGATGTTCTTCCCGACGTCCGGAGGACAGTCCAGGCTGTACCAGCCTCCGCTCGGACCGGCCGACGACACGTACGCAGGGAACGAGCTGTTGTAGCCGGTCGGATCGCAGGTCTGTCCGAGGCTGTCGCCGAGCGTGCAGAAGCCGTCGCGTACTCCGTCGCCGGGGGTCGCATCCAGCACGCAGGTGCCGCCCGTGCAGTCCTGATCCTGGTTGCAGAAGACCAGCGCATCGTTCGAGCACTTTCCGCCGCAGGGGCTGCAGGGCGATCTCGTGCTGCCGCCGAGGTAGACCCTGGCGCGAAGGTTGGCGCTGATCGCGCCCGAACCCTGATCCACGTTGGCGGTTCCGCTGATGTCTTCCGCGAAGCGGTTGAGCACGCAGGCCGGAGTGCCTCCGGAGCTGAGCGGGAACGGTGCGCCGAAGTAGCAGTCGCAGACCGCTCCGGCGCAGTCGTCGGCGTCGGCCACGAACGGCTCATCGCACACGGTACGAATGTTGTTGGCGCAGCGGCAGTTGCCGGTGGACGGATCGATTCCCTCGACGTTGCACTGTCCGCACACCGGGCCCGGCCCCGGGCAGTCGAGGAATCCGCGGGTGACGATCCCGTCGTTGATGTCCGAGTCGTGCGCAAATCCGGTCCATCCGCTGTCGAGCTCGGTGACCGTATGGCAACGGGAGTCGCTCTCACAGGTTCCCACCGGGCAGTCGGTGTTGGTGTTGCAGAGACGGCCGATGCCGGCGTAAAGCACGAGCTCGCCGACATCGGGGCACGCGCCCGCCGTAGCGAGTGTCGTCGTCGTAATGTCGGGTGTGGTCGTCGTGGTCGTCGGCTCCGGCACGGTTGTCGTGGTCGGCTCCATCGTGGTCGTCGTCTGCCCCGGCAATGTCGTCGTCGTCTCGACCGGCAGAGTCGTGGTCGTTTCGGGCAGGGTGGTTGTCGTCGTTTCCGGCAACGTCGTCGTCGTGGGTTCCGGTTCGGTCGTCGTCGTTGGGGGAGCGACCGTGGTGGTCGGATTCTGGCTCAGCGTGGTCGTCGTCGATGACGGGAAGCCGCAGTTTTCGCGGCACTCCCGCGCATCGCTCGTGCAGTCGCGATGGCCGCCCTGCGCGGAGGAGGTGCATTCCATGATGCAGGCGTGGCGATCCGGGGCCGACTTGCAGTCCTTGATACACGAGGACCCGGCGCTGGCAGTGTCGTGCGCGCAGCTTCCGAGCGACTGTCCGCACCGGCCCATGCAGCTTGGAGAGCTCGACGTGGAAGGATTCGTGTCCGGCCGGTCAGGCGAGCCTCCAGTGGCAAGCACCGTCTCGGGTGAATCCACCAGCGTTACATCGACACCGGAATTGCACGCATCCACGCAGCCGGGACGGCCGCTCCGGCACGTGCGCTTCGCCATCCTCTGCATCGTTCTGCATCCGCTCTCGCAGACGCGTATCTCCGCTCTCAACGCATTCGACCGGCATTCCGTCCGGCAATCATGCGAGCTCGGTCGCGCATCGGCGGCGCATTGCCTGACCTGACTGCCGCAGGTTCTCGAGCATCCGGGGGAAGCTTCGCTCGAAGGGGGATTCAGGAGGACGATCGAGAAGAGAATGGCGGCACGCAAGACGAAGGATTGGCCCATGGTCGATACTCCTGCTGTGGGACACTCCTTCGCGGAGGATCTCGACAACTCTGTCGCCAGCGTACGCAGGAGCGATCGAGCAACAAGGTTCTAACGACCGATCGCGCGGAGCTCGTCGGAATGTGACTCGGAATCGGGCGCGATGATCCATGTGCGCTGTCCGCACGGAGATCGGTACAGATGATCGATCGGGGGCGCGATTCTTTATGGTGGCCGCCGTCCGCAAGTCCGACCGGCTTTGCGCGCCACGTGTGGCTCGTGCCACTCGCGCCCGCTCCCGGGCCTCGCCGCGCGACGGCTGCAGTGCTAGGAGCGCACATGCCTGCCTTCCTCGTTCACGGAGTTCCCGACACCCACCGTCTCTGGGACAAGGTGCGTAGCCACCTCGCGAGGCGCGACGTCGTCGCTCCGTCGCTGCCCGGATTCTCCACGCCGCTTCCTGCGGGCTTCCGGCCCGTCAAGGAGAGCTACGTCGACTGGCTCGTCGGCGAGATCGAGCGCGTCGGAGAGCCCGTGGACCTGGTCGGGCACGACTGGGGCTGCATCCTTGCGCTGCGCGTCGCGTCGGTGAGGCCGGACCTCGTCCGCACGCTGGCGTGCGGCAACGGCGGGCTCGATCGCGAGTACGTCTGGCACGACATCGCCCAGCAGTGGCAGACGCCCGAGATCGGCGAGCTGCTCATGGCCGCCGTCGGGCACGACGAAGCGGTGGACGGCTCGGTCGCCTCCGGCAATTCGCGCGAGGACGCGCTGATGACCGCCGCCCACTTCGACGACACGATGAAGAGCTGCATCCTGGGGCTGTACCGTTCGGCGATCCGCGTCGGCGAGGAGTGGCAGGACGGGCTCCGTGCGATCACGATGCCGACTCTCGTCCTGTGGGCGAAGGACGATCCCTTCATCGATCCGCTCTTCGGCGAGCGCCTCGCGGCCCATACGCGCGGCGAGCTGGTTTTTCTCGAAGGCTGCGGTCACCACTGGCCGCTGCAGAAGCCGGCCGAGGCAGCGGCCGCGCTCGAATCGTTCTGGGCCAGGCACGGATAGAAATCGCGGGCGATGGCCCGGGACACATGCTAGGGTCGCACCCGTACCGCGGAAGCAGATGAAGGCACTTCGAATTCACGAGAAGGGCGGTCCCGGAATGTTCCGGTACGAGGACGCGCCGGTTCCGAAGCCCGGCGCCGGCGAGATTCTCGTTCGCGTCCATGCCGCCGGCGTGACGCCGGGCGAGCTCGAATGGTTTCCGACCTGGTTCACTCGCATCGTGCAGCCCCGGCCGCTTCCCGTCATTCCCGGGCACGAGTTCTCCGGCGAAGTCGTCGAAGTCGGCGAGAGCTCCGAAGGTGTCTCTGTCGGTGACCGGGTGTTCGGGCTGAACGACTGGTTCTGCGACGGAGCTCTTGCGGAGTACTGCATCACGCGGCCCGACTTCGTCATTCCGAGGCCCGATTCGCTCGACGAGCTTTCCGCGGCGGTCACGCCCATCTCCGCGCTGACGGCCTGGCAGGGCCTCGTGCAGCGCGGTCGTCTCGCCAAAGGCAACCGTGTGCTGATTCACGGAGGGGCCGGATCGGTCGGACAGTTTGCCGTGCAGATCGCGCGCTGGCGCGGCGCGCATGTGATCGCGACGTGTTCTGCGACGAACGAAGCATACGTGCGCGAGCTCGGCGCTCACGAGACGATCGACTACCGCTCCGTGGCCTTCGAGAGCGCGGTCAGCGGAGTCGATATCGTGTTCGACACGGTGGGCGGCGAAACGTTCGACCGCTCCTGGCAGGTGCTCGGACCGAGCGGCCGGATGGTGACGATCAGCAACGACGGACAGACATCGAGGGACCCGCGCGTTCGCTCGGCGTTCTTCATCATCGAGCCCGACCGCATGCAGCTCGAGGACCTTACGGAGTGGATCGGCGAAGGTATC
>CAYYVZ010000404.1:0-4204 GCA_964475235.1 uncultured Myxococcales bacterium
CGAAGGCGTGGTGATGGACGCCGCGTTTCTCAACCTGCCCGAGCGGCTCGCCAAGCGGCTGCTCATGCTCGCGCTCGACGAGTCGTGCTCGGAAGACACGCCGCACGGACCGGCGATCCGGATCTCCCAGGACGAGCTCGGCCGCCTCACGGGTGTCACGCGCGAGAGCGCCGGGCGCCAGCTCAAGCTGTGGGAACGCGAGGGCATCGTCGCGCTCGACTACGGGCGGGTCGTCATCGTCGATCCCTCCCGCTTGCGCCGCCTCCTCGCTGCTGCCATGGGCGAGTGAAGTCCGCCGTCACGACCCGGCCCTCGCCATTCGAAAGGAGGAACGTCCCATGACCGCAACGAGCTTCCTCGTCCGCAAGGACGATCTTCACAAGACCGAATTCTTCCCCGCGCCCGACGCCGCGACCGTCGAGCTGGCGACCGGCCAGGTCCTGCTCGCCGTCGATTCGTTCGCGTTCACGGCGAACAACGTCACGTACGCCGTCTTCGGCGACGCGATGCGCTACTGGAATTTCTTCCCGGCGCCCGACGGCTGGGGCACGGTGCCGGTGTGGGGCTACGCGAACGTCGCACGCTCCTCGCATCCCGGAATCGCGGCCGGCGAGCGCGTGTTCGGTTACCTTCCGATGTCCACGCACTTCGTCGTTACCGCCGACAACGTGAGCGCCGGAAGCTTCCTCGAGGTGACCGAGCACCGCCGCGACCTGCCGCTCATCTACAACCAGTACACGCGCTGCGCGGGCGATCCCGGCTACGACGCCTCGACGGAAGCCGAGGCGTCGCTGTTCCGCGTGCTTTTCCTCACGGGCTGGCTCATCGACGACTTCCTTGCCGACCAGGGATTCTTCGGCGCGAAGTCTCTCGTGATTTCGAGCGCGTCGAGCAAGACCTCGATCGGCCTCGCGTTCAACGCCCACCAGCACGGCAGGGACAAGCTGGAGGTCGTCGGCCTCACGTCGAAGGCGAACAAGGCCTTCGTCGAAGAGCTCGGCTGCTACCACCGCGTCGTCACCTACGACGACATCCAGTCGCTCGACGCTTCTGTCCCGAGCGTCTTCGTGGACATGGCGGGCGACCGCGACGTGACGACGGCTGTCCACCGCCACTTCGGCGATTCCCTCAAGTACAGCTGCAGCGTGGGAGGCACGCACCACGGCAACCTCGCGTTCGGCGTCGAAGTGCCGGGCCCGGTGCCGACGCTGTTCTTCGCGCCGTCCCAGGTCGAGAAGCGCATCGCCGACTGGGGGCCCGCCGGCCTTCAGCAGAAGATGGCCGAGGGCTGGGCGAAGTTCCTTCCGAAAGTGAAGGGCTGGATCACGGTGGACCGCCGGAAGGGCCGTGACGCGATCGCGCAGGTGTACAAGGACACCCTCGACGGGACGGCGGATCCGAAGCGCGGGTACATCCTGAGCTTCTGATCTTCGCTCCGCCCCGGATGGAACGCGCATCTCCGATCGGGGGCGCTGCGACGCAAGAGAAAAGGCGCGGATAGCCGGATTAGTTCCTTGCCCAACGCGATCGGCCCGGTACCGTAGGCCCGGTGCACGGACTTTTCGCGACAGCACTCTTCGCGCTCTTCGCGGTCACTCCCGCTCACGCCCTCGACCAGGTCGTGACCGGGTGCGGCAACGAGACCGACCTGCGGGACAAGTTCGAGGACGTGCAGACCGCGGGCGGCGGGAAGGTCACGTTCGACTGCGGTCAGGCAACCATCACGCTCCAGAACCCTCTCACGATCATCGCACCGACGACGATCGACGGCGGAGACCAGATCACGCTGAGCGGCGGCGGCGACCGGCGAGTGTTCGTCGTCGCCGCCGGCGTCGAGGCCACGCTCGAGTCGCTCGTGCTCACGGACGGCAGAGGGGCCACCGGCGGCGCGATCCTGAACGACGGCAACCTCACGCTCAGGAACGTCGCGGTGCTGATGAGCAGAGGAACGCTCGACGGCGGTGCCATCGCGAGCTCGGGCAGCCTCACGATCACGGACGGCAGCATCCTTTCGCAGAACGAAGCCGTTGGTGACGGCGGAGCGATTCTCGCGCTCGCGGGCGGTCTCACCACGATCGTCGACAGCGAGATCTCGCTCAATACCTCGAACGGGCTCGACAACGGCGTGGGCGGCGGCGTGGCCCTGTTCGAAGGCAGCGACCTCGTGGTCACCAGCGGCACCATCACCGGCAACACGGCCAAGCGCGGCGGCGCGATCGCCGCCGTGGGCGCCGGAGCGACCATCTCGCTCGACGCTTCGGTCGTCTCGGACAACGACACGATCGACGGAGCGGGCGCCGGCATTCTCGTGACGGCCGGCGAGCTCACCGTGATCGACTCGACACTCTCGGGCAACGACGCGATCAACGGATCCGGCGGCGCCGTCTCGCTCACCGGGGTTGCGTCGGGTTCCATCCGCCGCTCGGCCGTCTACGGGAACAGCTCGACCATGAACGGCGGCGGAATCGCGATCGATGCTTCCAGCGGCTTCACCATCCAGAACGTGACGTTCAGCCAGAACGGCGCGCTGGTCGGCGGCGGCGTCCACACTTCCGAGAGCTCGGTCACCGTCGACCACAGCACGTTCGCCGGTAACGTTGCGCTTGCCGGTGCGAGTTTCGCCAACACGGCGGCAAGTGGCGCCCTCACCGTCCGCAACACGATCGTGGCCAACCCCGTCCAGGCGGGAAACTGCTCCGACGACGGAAGCGAAACGACGGTCTCGCTCGGCGGCAACCTGTCGAGCGACGCTTCCTGCGTCGCTCTCCTCGACCAGGGAACGGACGTGCACGAGACGGACCCGATGCTCAGCGAGATGCTCGAGGACAACGGCGGTCCCACGCCGACGTACCTGCCGCTGCCGGGCAGCCCCGTCCTCGACACGGGCGTCGATTCGGGAGTCGCGACCGATCAGCGCGGCATCGCGCGGCCCCAGGGAGCAGGCTTCGACCGCGGCGCGGTGGAAGTCGTCGAGTGCGTGGAGGTCGTCTGCGGCGACGCCAACGGCAACGGCTCGGTTACGGCGTCGGATGCACTGGCGGCGCTTCGCACGGCCGTCGGATCGGAATCCTGCCCGCTTACGCGCTGCGACTACGACGACAGCGGCGAGGTGCAGTCGTCCGATGCACTCGCGATCCTTCGCGCAAGCGTGGGACAGCCGACGGTACCGGCGTGCCCGGCCCCCGTCGGCTGTCCGTCAACGCCCGCTTTCGGCTGAAGCCGGGGCCGAGTTATTTCGGATCCGCCGGAAGAACCGACTTCCCTTCCACGCCCGGAAGCCGCGGCATCGTCTGCTCGGGGAGCTTGCCCGTCAGCGAGCCGAGGAACGCGACGATGTCGGCGACCTGCGTGTCGCTGAGATCCTTGCCGAGCTGGACCTTGGCCATCACGCGCACGGCCTCGTCGAGCGTCTCGACCTTGCCGTTGTGGAAGTACGGCGCCGTGAGCGCGATGTTGCGCCACGTCGGGACGCGCCAGAAGTTGCGGTCGTTCGGATTCTTGGTGGCCTGCTCGCGGCCGATGTCGGAGGTCAGGTCGTACTTCGCGTCGTACTGGCTGCCCGGGATGAGCGGCACCTTCTGGTAGAAGCCCTGCCCCATCGGCATGGCGCCGGCGAAGTTCACCCCCGAGTGACACGCGAGGCAACCCGTTTCGACGACGGTCTGGAGGCCGCGCTTCTGCTGCTCGGAGAGTGCGCTTTCGTCACCGCGCGCATAACGGTCGTAGGCCGAGTCCGGCGTGAGGAGCGTGCGCTCGTACGCCGCAACGGCCTTCGCGAAGTTGTCGATCGTCACGTCGCCGCCGAACACGGCCTTGAACTCTTCGACGTAGGCCGGGATCGCCGCGAGGCGCGAAACCACGGCGGCGTGGTCGGCCATGCCCATCTCGACAGGGTTCGTCACGGGCCCCTTGGCCTGTTCTTCCAGGCTGGCCGCGCGGCCGTCCCAGAACTGGACGCTGAGGAAGGCAGCGTTGAAGACGGTGGGCGAGGAACGTCCGCCGCGCTGTCCGCGCACGCCACCCGAGACTGCGCGGTCGTCGTCGCCGCCCTCCATCACGTTGTGGCAGGAGTTGCACGAGACGGTACCGTCGATCGACACGCGCGGATCGAAATAGAGCTTCTTGCCGAGCTCGACCTTCGCGGACGTCGTCGGGTTGTCGGCGGGAGCCGGCGCTTCGGCGGGAAGCGGCGGCCAGGGAGCGT
>CAYYVZ010000405.1:0-4157 GCA_964475235.1 uncultured Myxococcales bacterium
ATGGCTCCTCGAATTTACCCGCCGGAATGCTCTCGCCGGCCCCCGTCCCCTGCGCGAATCGGGATCCGTCCCCGATTTCAGAGCGCGGAGAAGACTGCGTCGTGCACTCGGGGGCGCAGCGCGCGAATCGCCTCGGGGTTTCTACCGTACGCGATGTGATGGGTCAGCAGCACGACGTGCACTGTCCGGCTCGGTTCGATCCAGATCGACGTTCCGGTGTAGCCGAGATGACCGACCGCGCTCTGGCTCACACGCGAGCCGGCCGAGCTCGCGCCCGGAGTCGGCGTGTCCCAGCCGAGGGCCCATGTGGACGGCGTCGCGCCGGCGGCCGACGCCGCCCGGTTCCACGCATGGTCGACGATGCGGCGATCGAGTACCGTCGCGTGCCCGTGCAGCGCGGCCTGCCACTCCGCCGCGAGCAGATGAACGTCCCGCGCCGTCGCGAAGAGGCCGGCGTGCCCGCCGATGCCGCCCATCGCGAAGCAGTTTTCGTCCTGGACGAGGCCGTGTACTTCGGCGCGCCGCCAGTCGCAGACTCCCGTGCGCGCGCATCTGGCCGCGAAGGCGGGCTCCGGCCCCATGGCCGTCTCGATGAACGTAGCCGTCTCGACGTCGAGGGGGCCGAAGATGCGTTCGCGGGCGAGCGCATCGAGCCGGTCGCCGGCAATCTTCTCGACGAGGGCGCCGAGCACGAGAAAGCCGATGTCGCTGTAGACGCTGCCCGAGCGCGGGTCGCGCTCGAGCGGCTCGGCCAGTGCGAGCTCGTGCATGCGGCGGCGCGCCGCCGACGGAGAATCCGGCAGCGGTTCGAAGCTGTCGAAGTAGCGTCGGTAGGCTGGCAGCCCGGAGTCGTGCCGGAGCAGGTGCCGTACGGAGACGACGGTGCGCCTGTCGTCCTCTCCTGCGAACTCCGGCAGCACGTCGGCGACGTGGGTATCGAACAGAAGCTTGCCGCGCGCGATGAGATCGAGGACGAGAAAGACCGTGACCAGCGGCTTGGTGAGCGACGCGAGGTCGAAGATCGTGTCGAAATCGCAGGGATGCTCGCGCGTGGACGGTCCGGCCACACCGGCCGCGTGCTCGAACAGGATCTCGTCCCCGCGTCCGACCAGCAGCGACACAGCGGGCGCCACCTTGCCCGGCCCTACAGCCTCGTCGAGGATTCGGGCGACCTCGTTCCAGCCGCCGGCCGTCATCGAACCCTCTCCATCATCGAGTGTTGCAGGAATGCGCCGCTCCGGGCGGCGCGAGCGCCGTCAGCGCACCATACTGCCCGGACCGCGCCGAAGCGACGCCGCCGCGATGCGCTTGAGGTCGCGCGAAGCCGTCGACACCGGCGCGCGGTTGCCGAAGACAGGCTCGAGCAGCTCCACGATTCCGGCTTCCGCATCGACGCGAACCTGGCAGCCCATCGGAAGGACCGCGCCGCCCGACTTGTGTCCCGCGTCGAAGCCCGAGACCATCGGAATGCCGAGCTTGCCCACGATCTCGTCGAAGACTGCCATCACCTGGCCGCTCCCACCGGGCGGATCGCAGTCGTGGAACTTGCCGAGGATCACCGCCGCCACGTCTTCGAACTTCTTCGCGTGCAGCAGCTGCGTGAGCGCGCGGTCGATGCGGTAGGGCGGCTCGTTGATGTCTTCGAGGAAAAGGACGTTGCCCCTGGTGTCGATCTCGTACGGCGTGCCGACGGTGGACGCGAGCACCGAAAGGCAGCCGCCGACGAGGCGGCCGGTGCCGGAGCCCGATACGCGGCACATCAGGTCCCGGCCGGCCCACCAGCCTTCCTCCGCGAAGAGGAAGCGGCGGAAGCGCTCGAGCTCGTCCTGGCTGATGCGCGGAAGATCGGACGTCGCCATCGGGCCGTGGAAACAGACGAGGCCGGCTTCGCGGCGGAGTCGCGACAGCAGGATCGAGAGATCGCTGTAGCCGAGGAAGATCTTCGGGTGTGCCGCCGCGATCGCCGGGTCGAAGCGGTTCATCAGGCGGGCGGAACCGTAGCCGCCGCGCACGGCCATGATCGCGGCAATGTCTTCGCGGGCGAAGGCCTGGGTGAGCGCGTTGCCGCGCTCGGCGTCGGTGCCGGCCAGGTAGCGCTGGCTCGTGAAGACGGCCGGCGCCTCGGGCACGAGGTCCCAGGACTGGAGGATGTCCATGGCGGCGGCGAGGGCGTGGTCGTCGTACGGCGAGGCCGGTGCGACCAGCGCGACGTGGTCGCCGCGGTTCAGGGCCCGAGGCCGAATCTGGATGTTCGCTTCTTTCAACATCGTCTATCCGTCCCCCCGGGCGGTCCCGCCGTTGTAGCCCGCATCCCGGTCCCCGTCACCACCGTTGCGGAAATCGGGGGAAATCGGGGACGGATCCCGATTTCCAGACGTAGTTGCCGGCTAGTCCCGGCATCGTCGAAATCGGGATCCGTCCCCGATTTCCCGTCCCGGGTTTTCAGGTTGCTCCGGGGGGCTTCCCGAACAATGGTCGCCGGCCGTGGCGCTCTCCCGGGACGACATCCAGAAGCTTGCGATCGCCATCGCGACCGACCTCTGCCGCGAGGACCCGCCCGCCGTTCGCGGCGAGATGGCCAAGGTGGCCGCGGCGGTGGCCAACGCCATCGCCCAGAACTTCGCCGCCGAGGCGGCCATTCGAAGAGAGGCCGAGACGGCCCTCCACAAGATGACCCGCGAGGGCCTTGGGCAGGCGGGCAGGCAGGGCCCCCAGCAACTCGACGAGGCCAAGCTGTTCCAGGGTATCTGCGACCGGATCGCCAAGCAGAAGGGATTCGTCCTGTGAGCGTAAGGCTGCGAGAAGAAAGGGTTGAAGCCCTGTCCCTCGCGATCGCCAAGGCGGTCTTCGAGTCCGGCGCCGAGATCGTGGACCGGGGCTCGGCCGTCCGGAGGATCGCCGCCCGGATCGGCGCGTCCCTCGGCGGCGACGCCAATGCCCTCGACCGGGCCGTCCGCTCTCGCATCGCGTCCCTGCAGCGGCAGGTTCCCGAGGGCGGCCGCGAGTGGGAAGTCCTCTACCGGAAGTACTCCGAGGAACTGTCGCGGCGGCGCTGAGGCTCTCCGCCGCGAATCTTTTTTAGAATCCGAGCCTTGACACCCGGGGTGGCGGTCCTAAAGGACACCCCATCTTCCGCGTCCCCTGGGGGTCGCGGCAAATCCCAAACCTGGCCGGTCCGATCCCGAGATGGACCGCCCTCTGGACCGAGGAGGCTACGAAGCAATGAACATTCGTCCACTGTACGACCGCATCGTTGTGCGGCGCGTGAAGGAAGAAGAGAAGACCGCCGGCGGGCTCTACATCCCCGATACCGCCAAAGAGAAGCCGCAGGAGGCCAAGGTCGTGGCCGTCGGCGAAGGAAAGCGCGGCGACGACGGCAAGATCCACAAGCTGGTCGTCAAGAAGGGCGATCGCATCCTGCTCAGCAAGTATGCGGGCAGCGAGATCACCGTGGACGGAGTCGAGTGCATCATCATGCGCGAGGACGACATCCTCGGCATTCTGGAGTGATCGGCGCGCACTGACGCCCGAACAACAGCAGGATTAAGGAAACACCTTTATGGCCAAGATCGTAAATTTCAGTCAGGAAACCCGTGACAAGCTCCTGCGCGGCGTGAACATCCTCGCCGACGCCGTCACCGTTACTCTCGGACCACGCGGCCGCAACGTCTGCCTCGAGAAGAGCTGGGGCGCGCCGAACGTCACCAAGGACGGCGTCTCCGTCGCCAAGGAAATCGAGCTCGAAGACAAGTTCGAGAACATGGGCGCGCAGATGGTGAAGGAAGTCGCTTCGAAGACTTCCGACGTCGCCGGCGACGGCACCACCACCGCCACCGTGCTCGCGCGCGCCATCTTCAACGAGGGCGCCAAGATGGTTGCCGCCGGCCACGACCCGATGTCGATCAAGCGCGGCATCGACAAGGCCGTCGAAGCCGTCAACGCCGAGCTGAAGAAGCTCAGCAAGCCCACCAAGACCCAGGAAGAGATCGCCCAGGTCGGCACGATCTCGGCCAACTCGGACCGCGCGATCGGCGACATCCTCGCCGAGGCCATGAGCAAGGTCGGCAAGGAAGGCGTCATCACCGTCGAGGAGAACAAGGCCCTCGAGACGACGCTCGACGTGGTCGAGGGCATGCAGTTCGACCGCGGCTACCTCT
>CAYYVZ010000406.1:0-4153 GCA_964475235.1 uncultured Myxococcales bacterium
GCTGGGAGTCGCTCGTACAGGACACCAGCGGCGCAACGTCGATCGTGCGCGACCTTGCGACGGGCGAAGATTACGCCGTGCGAAGCCGCTACGTCGTGGCGGCCGACGGCGCCGGCAGCCGCGTGCGCAAGGCCGAGAACATCGCGATGGAAGGCCCTGACCGCATCCAGGCCTTCATCATGATCCACTTCGAGGCGAACCTTCGCCGCGTCGTCGGCGAGGCCCCGGGCGTCATTTACTGGGTCAGCGATCCGGACTGCAGCGGCTGCCTCGTCGCGCACGACCTCGATCGCGAGTCGGTCTTCATGCACTCGTGGGATCCCGACGCAGAAGGTGCCGAATCCTACGACCCCGCTCGGTGCGAAGCGCTCGTGCGCCGCGCCATCGAGTCGCCCGACCATCTGCCGCTCGGGATCCGCACCATCGCGCCGTGGACCATGACTTCGCAGACGGCGGCGAGCTATCGCAGCGGCCGCGTGTTTCTCGCCGGCGACGCGGCGCACCGCTTCCCGCCGACCGGCGGCATGGGTCTCAACACGGGAGTGCAGGACGCGCACAACCTGGCGTGGAAGCTCGGCGCCGTCGAGAAAGGCTGGGCGAAGCCCGAGCTGCTCGACACGTACGAAGCGGAGCGCCGCCCCGTCGCGATCGCGAACGCCGAGGCGAGCCTCACCAACGCGATGCGCATGATGGAAGTGCTGCAGTCCCTCGGCACGGCCGACCTGCCCGATGCCGCGCGGAAGGCTTTCGACGAAGTGCTCGCCGGCGGCCCGCGGCGCGCGGCAGTCACGGCTTCGATCGCGAACCAGGCCGAGCACTTCGACATGCTCGGCCAGCAGCTCGGCTTCTCGTACACGAGCGCCGCCGTTCTCGACGACGGCAGCCCCGCACCGTGCATCGCCAACCCGGTACGCGAGTACGTTCCGACGAGCCGTCCGGGCGCGCGGCTGCCGCACGGGTGGATCGGCGTCGGCGGCGAGACTGTCTCGACGCTCGACCTCGTGAGGCCCGACGCCTACACCCTTTTCACCGACTGCGCGGCTTCGTGGAAGAGTGCCGCTCGCGAGCTCGGCGTGCCTCTTCGCGTGCTCGAATGGAACGACGAGATGCTGAGCGGCCGTGACTGGTGGATGGGAACGGCCGGCATGACGAAGGGCGGTGCGATCCTCGTCAGACCCGACCAGCACGTCGCCGCGCGCTTCCCCGGCGGCGAATCCGCACGCGAGGCGCTGTCGCGGGCGTTCGCCGCGTGCTTCCTTGCAGCCCCGGCCGGTATCGGGACGTGAGGCGACGATGGATCGACGGAAAGAAAGCAACCCGCCCGCAGCTTGCTGCCGCACCCTGCTTCGCGGAGCTCCGCTGATGCTCGCTGCATTGCTCGGAGGATGTGCCGACATGTTCCAGCCCGCCTTCCACGAGAAGCTCGCCGAAGAAGACCGCCGCACGGTCGCCATCGCGGAGCCTGACGTCGCGCTCACGTTCGCACGCGTTGCCGAGGGCGGCCGCGTGCGCGTAATCGCGGTTACCTCGTGGCGGAGCGGCGAGATCGAAGCCGTGGACCTCGGGGCTCTCGCCGGGAAGGTCGTGAGCGACGCACCGGCACACTTCCTCGAACTGGGCTACGACGCGCTGGCCGCCGCCGTGAAGAGCGCGCCGGCTTCCGCGCGGCTGAAGACGCAGGCCGCGTCGCTCGTCGTCCCCGTCCAGTTCGGCGACCGTCACATCGCGGTCGGGACGAACTACCCCGAGCACGCGAGCGACGCCGGCACGACGCGGCCCTTCCTGTTCCCGAAGGTGGTGCAGCCCGGTGTTTCGGGCGACGACGTGCACGCGGGCACGGGGCTGCTCGACTACGAGGTCGAGATCGCCGCGATGACGCTCGAGCCTCTCCCGGTCGGCGAGACGCCTCGTTTTCTGGGTCTGCTCGCGTCGAACGATTTCACCGACCGCGAGACGCTCATGCACGCGCTGGACAGGAACGACATCGAGTCGGGCAAGGGTTTCACGACCGGCAAGAGTTTCCCCGGATTTCTGCCGGTGGGGCCGCTGCTCGTCGTTCCGCGCGACTATCGCTCGTTCGCGCGCGACCTCGAGATCCGGCTCTACGTGAACGACGCGCTCCGCCAGAAGGCGCGCGGCGCCGAGATGGTCTGGGACATCGACGAGATCCTGCGCCAGGTGTTCGCGCGAAAGGGCGTGAGCTGGGAGTTCCGGGGGCGCAACGTGTCGCTGTTCGACGCGGAAACGATTCCCGCCCGAACGCTGATCCTCAGCGGGACGCCGCACGGCACGGTGTTCGACGGTGTGCCGACGCGCGTAATGGTGAGCGGCGTCGCCGCGTGGGTCTTCGGCGGGTTCCTCAGCCGCAGCCCGGCCGCACAGGTGATCGAGAGCTACGTCTCGGCTGCCCGCGAAGCGCGCGCTTACCTACAGCCCGGCGACGAGGTTCTCATCCACATCCCGCGCCTCGGCCAGATCGCGAGCCACGTGAAGAGCCCCGAGCCGGCGAGGGGCGAGTCCAGTTCCTTTCCATAAGGAGCGCGCAGCGCGACGGATGAGCTGGCGCTCTCGAAGCGCGACCGACCTGTCTACGGAAGCGAGTCCAGTTCCTTTCCATAAGGAGCGCGCAGCGCGACGGATGAGCTGGCGCTCTCGAAGCGCGACCGACCTGTCTACGGAAGCGAGTCCAGTTCCTTTCCATAAGGAGCGCGCAGCGCGACGGATGAGCTGGCGCTCTCGAAGCGCGACCGACCTGTCTACCGAAGCGAGTCCAGCTCCGATCCAGAAGGAGCGCGCAGCGCGACGTTGAGCTAGCTCGATCGAACGAGCGTTCCGATTCTCGCGACCGCGCTCTGCCAGTCGGGAGACGACGTGTCGATGCGCGCCCGACGGCTCGTGGGCCATTCGTCGGCAGGCTCGAGCTCGGCGAGCATGGCATCGTAGAGGCCGGGGCCGGCTTCGGAAGCGTCGGTGCCGGCGCGCTGGCGGGCCGACAGGCGCGCGATCACGTCGTCGCGCGGCGCGACCACTTCGACCAGAAACGCTTCGCAGCCGGCGCGGCGCGTCCACTCGAGCGCTGCGTCGCGCCACGCGCGCCGCGAGAACGTCGCATCGAGAATGGCGACTCGGCCCGACGCGACCACGGGCCGGGCCTCCTCGAGCATGCGCGCGTAAACTGCGGCGCGTGCGTCGTCGCTGTAGCGAGGCCGCCCATACGACTCGGAGTCCTGCGGTTCCTTCGCGGCGGCAACGCCGCGCACGCGATCCGACGAGACGACGACTCCTCCCGTCACGTCCGCGAGTTCCTCGGCTACGGTCGTCTTCCCCGTCCCGATCGTACCGCACATCAGCACGACCGCGCCGCGTCGCTTTGCCGAGAGGAACTCGAGCCCGAGGTCGAGATGACGCCGGACGCTGCTCGCTGCGCCGCCCCGCTGCGCCGCCGGCAGGGATTCGTCCGCCACGACGAGCGATGCGACCTTGGCGCGCACCAGTGCGCGGTAGCTCAGGAAATAGTCGATGACCGCGTACAGGTGATAGTCGCCCGAGTCGCGCGCGTATCGTCGCAGGAAGCGATCGCCGAGATCGCGCCGGCCACGGTACGCTAGGTCCATCGCGAGGAACGCCACGTCTGCCGCGGCGTCGATGTGGCGAAAATCGTCGCGGAACTCGAGGCAGTCGACCAGCAGCGGCTCCGCATCGTCCGTCTCGAACCACACATGTTCGGAGTGAAGGTCGCCGTGCCCGTCCACGACGCGGCCGTTCGTGCGCCTCGCCTCGAAGTCCGCGCGCCGCGCTTCGACGAACGCAGCTGCGCGTTGGCGAAGCTCCTCGAGCTCGGAGGGCGGCACGAGCGATGGCGGAGCATCCGCCATCGCATCGGTGTTCGCACGCGCCGGCCCCGTGGTTCGCTCCAGCCACTCGTCCGACGCGACCGGCGCAGGCGTGCCGAGCGATTGCTCCGCGTGAAAAGCGGCCATGCGGGCCGCGACACGATCGACGTGGTGCGTGCGCACCTCGCCGCGCTCGAGCATGCTGCGAAGGTCGCGACCCTCGGCGAGGCGCCGCATGACCACGCAGTGTTCGCGCGCGCCGGCTGCCGGGGTTTCGCCCACCGCGCCGGTCTTCGCACGGCCGCCTTCTTCGAGGATCG
>CAYYVZ010000407.1:0-4152 GCA_964475235.1 uncultured Myxococcales bacterium
GGGGCCGCTCCCAGAAGGCCCGCGCGCGTGCGCCCGGCGGCGAGAGGAACGGCGCGGGATCGAAGCGTCGTGACCGTGCGATTCATGGCGGCCTCCCCAGCCGGCCGGATCCGCACGCGGCGGATCCGGCGACTCTTGGGCTTCTATCTGCCCGCAGGGCAGGGGGTCAAGGCGGGCGCGAACGGAACGCCGGCTCCGCCGCTCAGGACTTCTCTTTCTCTTCCGGCTTGCGGAACTCGTCGTGGCAGCTCTTGCAGTTGCCGAACATCGCCTTGGACGCGGCTGCGACGTCGCCCTTGTTCGCCGCTGCCGCGGCGAGCTCGCCCGCCTTTGTCTCGAGGTCCTTCATGAGGGTTTCGAACTTGTCCCAGCTCGTCCAGATCTCGTCCTTGGCGCGCGACTTCGCGTGAGTGCTGCCTTTCGGGAACAGCGCCAGCGCCTTTCCCGCGCCGGTCTTGATCCCGGTCGCCGCTGCGGCGACCGGTTCGGTATTTCCGGCCTTCAGGGCGTCGCCGATCTTCTTCGCGTTGTCGCCGATTTCTTCCATCAGCTCGTGGCGATCGTGGATCGGTCCCGCCGGAAGATCGTCGCCGGCCACGGCGAAGCCGGCTGCGGAGAACGACAGGGTCAGAACGGCCAGTGCGATGCGCTTCTTCATGATTCCCCTTCGGTGTCTGCGTTGGTTGGCGGACTACTCGTCCACGTCGTTCGCGATCGGAGCGACGGACAGAACATACTCGGCGATCGCTCGCCGGTCGAGTTCGGATGCGTCCTTGTAGCCGGGGCCTCCGGCCACTCCGTCCACCACCTCGGCCATCGCGCCCTGCACGTTGTCGAAGTTCGGCAGCATCCCCGACTCGAGGACGTTCGCGACGTCGGCGGCGTCCCAGTCGGCGATCCCAGTCGCATGGGGGGTGATGTTGGGGACCGGGTTGCCGCCCGGGCCTTCGCGCGTACCGGCCATGTAGAAGTCGCGATCGACCGCGCCGAGCGCCGTCCGCGGAGTGTGGCAGTCGCTGCAGAGCGAGACATGGTCGGAAAGGTAGCGGCCGCGCTCGATGCCTTGCTGCGGAGCCACGGCGGGACTCGGAGGCAGATCGGCGAACAGGAGACCCCAGGCCCAGTAAGCCCAGCGCGCGAGCGGCAGCTCGCCTTCGTGCGCACGATTCTCTCGGCGCACGGCGGGAAGAGAACGCAGGTAGGCGATGAGGTCCGCCGCGTCTTCGTCGCTCATGCCGGCGTACCAGTAGTACGGCATCACGGGGGATTCGGAGTCACCACCGCGCCGGACGCCGCGGCGAATGGCAGCGTCGATCTCGGCGTCGGTCCAGGCGCCGATTCCCGTGTCCGCGTCCGGCGTGATGTTGGTGCCGTAGAACTTCCCGAACGGCGTCGCGATCTCGGCGCCGCCCGCGCCGACAGGGCCGCTCGCCATCGAGTGACAGCTGCATCCGCCGGCGAGCGCGAAGATCTGCTTGCCGCGCTCGGGATCGGCGCTGCGGGCGTCTGTGGCGGCGAGCACCATGCAGAAGCCGATGGCCAGCGTGGTCAGGGCCGGCTGGGTACTCTCGAAGCGGGGCATGTACCCACTTCACTACGCGGGACAGGTTCGTTCCAGTCTCGGCGGCGCCTATGCGGGCAGAGTGAACCGCACCGTCGTGCCCACGTCGGGCTCCGAGTCGATCTCGACTGAGCCGCCGTGGCGCTCGACGGTGCGTTTCACGGTGGCAAGTCCGATGCCGGTGCCGGGGAAATCGTCCGCACGGTGCATCCTCTGGAACGGCTCGAACAGTCTCGTCGCGTTCGCCATCGAGAAGCCGGCGCCGTTGTCGTCCACGACGAAGTCCGTGCCGCCGTCTGCGCGCGGCTCGGAGGAGAAATCGATGCGCGCACCGTCCGTCTTCGAGGTGTACTTCCAGGCATTCGAAAGCAGGTTGTCGACCACGCCTTCGAGAAGGCGCGGGTCGCCCCGCGCGACCAGACCCTCGGCCACGTGGACCTCGACCGTCCGGTCCGGGGAGGCCGATGCGAGTCGCGCGAAGGCCTGGCGCGCCAGCTCGGAAAGGTCCACGCGCTCGCGACGAATTTCGGCCCGAACGACGCGTGCGAGCTCGAGCATGCTCTCGACCAGCTGGTTCATGCGCCGCGTCTCGGAGCGAACGCGAGTGGCATAGTCGCGGGCATGCTCGTGATCATCTTCGTCGAGTGCTTCCGCGAGCAGTGACGACAAGCCTTCCAGCGTGCGAAGAGGTGCGCGCAGGTCGTGCGAGACACTGTACGAGAACGATTCGAGCTCGGCGTTGGCGACTTTCAGCTCGGCGGTGCGTGTTTCGACCCGGTTCTCCAGCTCGGCGTAGACCCGGAGGTTCTCCATGGCGACGGCGGTCGTGTCCGCGAGCGCCTGCAACAGCTCGATCTCCTCGCGCGTCGCGCCATGGCGTGACCCCCAGTAGACTCCGATGGCACCGATCGGCTGCCGGCTGCGGATCGGAACCATCGCCATGCTCTTCACGAACGTCGGGCGGTAGGCCTCCATCGGCACGCGCGGGTCGTCGTAGATGTCGGCGATGATCGCCGGCTGCGCGTTCAGCATGACCCAGCCGCTCACGCAGGCCGTCATCGGAAAGCGCTGTCCTTTCCAGAGGGGCGCGATGGCATCCTCGTCCGCGTAGAAGCAGCGGTCGGTGTCCCTCAGGATGAACGTCGCGCCGTCGGCCGCGACGAGCTCGCGAGCGGCGTGGCGCACGATGGCCTGGACGGCCGGAAGGTCGCGCGCCAGCGAGAGCTGCTGGACGTCGGAAATGAGGTGCATCGCGGCGCGTGCGTAGCGCTGCGAGGGTGAGCCGTCCTCGAGGTGCTCACCGGCGAGGTGCGCTTCGTTCGCCCGGTCTTCGAGATGCTGAATGCGTGACATTCGGCAGGTACCCCGCGAGGCAATTCTCCCCGTTCCTTGCAGAGCTAGCCGGAAATCCAGCGAGCGAAAACCCCTTTCGTTCCGCCATGATCCCCCGAGTGGGCCGCTATCCATCGGCTCGCGAGAGCGGCAGCGCTGCGCGGCGGTTGTCTCCTCCCGATCGTTCCCGCTCCTGGCCGTGCTCCCGTGCGGCATCGCGACGGGCGATCCGATCGGCGATCGAAACGCGCGCTCGCCGCGCCGGCGCACCGACTTGCTTACGCACCAATCAGTACGGAGTGGTCGCAAAGACGGGAACGCTCTTTCCGACGTGACTGCCTTCACGTTCGCGCCTCGACTCACGTCGAACCCATCCGATACTGTCGCCCGGTGGTGCCGCGAGCGTTGACTCGACCGGCGCCGCTCGTCGGGGAGGTGGCCATGAGATTTCGAGAGTCGATCAACGCATTCTTCGTTGCGATCGTCCTTCTTTTCCCGGCTGGCGCCCGAGCCGATATTCATTCGCAGCTCGTCGCCTACTATCCGTTCGTCGGCAGCGCGCAGAACTTCGTCGGCAACGGCCACGACGGTATCGTGCACGGTGCGACGCTCACGACCAACCGCTTCGGAGTAACGGAAGGGGCTTACCATTTCGACGGAGACGACTGGATCGAGATCGATGCGACAGGTTTCCCGACTGCCGAGCGTACGGTGTCCGTATGGTTCTACGCGACAGACGTGAGCCTTCATCCTTGTCTCGTCGCGTACGCGGGAAGCCCGTCCAGCTCCGGACCGGGCCAAACGTGGTTCATGTGCATCAACCACGCCGGCCAAGAGTCCTTCCACATGTCGTCGCACTGGGAGAACAATGCGATCAACTATTTCTACGGCACACCGCCACAGGACGCCTGGTACCACTTCGTCGTCACCACCCGCCCCTCGGGAACTTCCATCTACGTAAACGGAGAGCACAAGATCTCGAATTCGATCTTCGTGAACGACACGCCCTCTGCGGGAACCGATTTTGCCATCGGGGTGATCGTCTCAACCGACGGCCAGGGCCCGTACACGGACGGTAACGTGGACTACTTTCGCGGCGACATCGACGATGTCCGCGTCTACGCGGACAAGCCCTTTTCGGGCGAATCGATCGAGCCGTCGCGGGGCAGCAAGACGAGATACGAGTCCCGCCTCGACAAGGCTTCGGGTTCCTGGCCCTCCTGGGCGCGCCAGCCGATGACGGAGGCGTTGTTGACGAT
>CAYYVZ010000408.1:0-4123 GCA_964475235.1 uncultured Myxococcales bacterium
GTTCCGCCTCGCGCATCTGATGGCGCTGGCCGAAACGCCGTTCTTCGATCACCTCGGGCTCGATCCCCTCGTCTACGACGAATGGGGGCAGCGCATCGCGGCGGGCGACTGGATCGGAACCCGCATTTTCTACCAGGATCCGCTCTATCCGTATTTTCTCGGCGTCCTCTATTCGATCTTCGGACGCCAGCTCATGCTCGTCTACCTGCTGCAGGTGGGCTTCGGAGTCGCGACCTGCTGGCTGACGGCGCTGCTCGGCCGTCGTCTCTTCGGCGTTGCGGCCGGCAACCTTGCGGCGCTGATGTCGGCACTTTTCGTGCCGTCGATCTTCTACGAGGTGCAGATCGAGAAGACGTTCCTCAGCGTCTTCCTGGTCGCGGCCTTTCTCGTGCTCGTGCTCGATCCTCGCCAGGGGGCGCGCATGGCGGCGGGCGCCGTTCTCGCGCTCGCGTCGCTGACTCGCGCGAATCTCATCCTCTTCATTCCGCTCGGCATCGCGATGCTGCTCTTCGAGCGCGAAAGCCACGGACGAAATCGGGGACGGATCCCGATTTCCGGAAATCGGGATCCGTCCCCGATTTCCCCACTCGGTTACGACTTTTTCCGTGCGCCGGGGGAACGCGGCATCCGGCATGCGGCGGCCTTCTTCGCCGGGGCGGCGCTCGTGCTTCTGCCGATCGTGCTGCGCAACTACTACGTCGAGGGGCAGTGGGTGCTCACCACGTCGCAGGCGGGGCAGAACTTCTACATCGGCAACAACCCGATGAACACGACGGGCAGCTACATCGTTCCGTCGTCGATCCGCCCCGACCCGCGCTACGAAGAGACCGACTTCCGCGCCGTGGCCGAGAAGGCCACGGGCCGCAAGCTCACGCCCCAGGAAGTCTCCCAGTACTGGTGGGACGAGTCGTTCAAGCACATCCAGAAGGACCCCGTCTTCGCGCAGATGATGATGCTGCGGAAGTTCATGGTGTTCTGGAACGACTACGAGATTCCCGACAACCTCAACATGTACCTGCTGGAGCGATGGTCGTGGGTGCTGCGGCTGCCTCTCGTCGGCATCGGCGCGCTGACGGCGCTGGCCGTGCTCGGGGCCGGCGTCTGGTTCCGCGAGAAGGTGGAGGTGCGGATCCTCGTCGCGTTCACGGCGGTCTACTGCGTGACCGTCGTCGCGTTCTTCGTGTTCTCCCGCTACCGCATCCAGATCGTGCCGGTGCTCGTGGTGCTCGCAGCTTCCGCCGTGCTGTGGCTCGAGCAGCAGGTCCGGCGCGCGCGCTGGGAGAACGTCGGCGGCGGCGCCGCGGCCGTCCTGATGACGGCTTTCTTCTGCTTCCAGAGCTTCGATTTCACCGACCGCGACAAGGCGATCGCGATCAGCCTCAACAACCTCGCGGCGCTGTACCAGGAGATGGGCAACACTCCGAAGGCGATCGAGACCTACGAGGAGGCCGTGAAGCTGAGCCCGCAGGGCGTGATCGGCGCGATGCGCATCCTCGGCGACCATTACATGAGGACGGGCGCCTTCGGCCGCGCGGAGCACTCCATGCGCCAGGTCGTGACGTACACGCCCGAGAGCCAGATGGGCTGGAACGCGCTCGTCGCGCTCTACACGAAGATGCGCTCGCAGGGCGCCGGCGATGCGACACTCAGCGACAAGCTGGCGCTGGCACTGCTGTCGGCGAAACGCGGCGCCGAAGCGCGCACCGTCGTGGAGGAAGCGCGCGCCGCGGGGACGCCGCCCAGCGACGAGGTCGAACGCCGCCTGCGAGCCGGCCGCTGAAACGAGCGACTGTTCTCACTTTACGGCGCGAGGGACGTCGTCTCGACCCACGCCTCGCGCGGGCCGCTCGCTCCGGAGGCCGTCGTTCCCGGAATGTCCACCGGCTGCCACGTCCTGCCGCCGAGGAAGAGCGGAGGCCCCGCCGGCGCGAGCTGCTGGCCTCCCCACGCCCGTGTGATCTCGACGGCCGACGTGCTCGCGCCCTCGCGAAGCGACGCGAAGTCCGCGCCGGGGCTTCCGCCGTCGAACAGCGCGAACCCGTCGACGAGCACCGAACCCGGCCGAAGCCCGGTCGCGAGCACCTCGACGTTCGACGCGGGAACCCAGCCGTAGCGCGAGTCGTCGCCGTAGGGCGCGCCGTCTTCGGGCAGCGGCTTGAACGGGAGGTCGATGCAGACGAAGCCCGGCACGAGCTCGCCGTAAGAGACGTACTCCTGGTCGGCTCCGAGATGTGCCGCAGTCCCGCCGGTCGGACGTCCGCGTGACGCCGTCGTCGCCTGCGTGATGCGCACGCGGCTCCGCTCCATGAACGCGCGCGGGTCGAGGTGAATCCGGACGTCGCCGTCGTCGTTCTCCGGAACGCGCGCGGCGAGGGGATGATGGCGGCGGTAGTACTCGCTGCCGATGCTCTGGCGCACGACGGGCTCGACGAGGTCCGACATCACGCCGAAGTGCAGGTGCACCGGATGGGAGACCGAGCCGCTGCTGCCGGCGAGGGCGATGCGCTGTCCCGCTTCGACGCAGCCCTTCGTCACGAACACCGTGCCGAGGTGCGCGTAGACGGAAAAAACGCTCGCGCCGTGACGGATCACGAGGTAGTTGCCCCAGCCGCCCGCGCAGCGTCCGTCCGGAGGATCGTCGACCGGGCTGGCGGGGGAAGCGCAGTCGTGACGCTCGGCCACGATCTCGCCGTCGGCCGCCGCGTAGACCGGGAGCTGGGCCGCGGGGATCGGCAGATGCGACAGAAGATCCACGCCGGAGTGGTAGCCGAGTTTTCCGAAGGCGAGGGGAACCGAGCCGAAGCTCGCGTAGTCCTGGATCACGCGCGGCTGTTCGACGGGCCACGCGAGGGACGGCGGCTCGTCGTCGCTGCACGTGAGATCGACCACGGTGAACGGGACGCGCTTGCTGTCGTCGCGCGGGTCGACGTCGCCGGCGGTGTCGCTCGTGTCCACGGTCGCCCAGATCGAGTGCGCGCCCACGGGACGGTCCGCGATCACGGCGTTGCAGCGTACGCGCACGGCTTCCTCCACGGCGAGGGCCGGTGTCGCGACGTCCTCGCAGAGAACCTGGTCGCCGCCGCCGACGCCCGAGGCGTCCTGGTTGATGCGGAACGTCGTCGCAGAGGCGGGCGCACCCTCGTTGCCCTTGTTGAGCACGCGCGCCTTCACGAGGACGGTGGACCCGTTGCGCGCGCTCGACGGTCGAACGACGAGCCTTTTCACGGTGAGGTTCGGTCCGTCGGGCACGAGCACCTCGAGCGGCGCGCTGCGGCTGTCGTTGCTGCGGTCGATCTGCCCGGCCGTGTCGTTCACGTCGGCCGTGGCCCAGACGAAGGCCTGTCCGGGCGCGCGCCCGGTTACGTTCCAGCTGCACGCGACGTCGGCAAAGGAGCCCGCGGCGACCGACGGCGTCGCGAGCGCGCCGCAGACGATCGGGTCGGTTCCGGCGACGGCCGTGGAGCTGCTCCCCACGCGGAAGCGAGCCGTCGAGGCGAAGGCCGCCAGTGATCCCTGGTTGCGGATGCGTGCCCTGATCTGCACGGCGGCGCCCGGCTCGGCCGAAGCCGGCGTCACGTCGAGGTCCTCCACGACGAGGTCGGGTGCCGGCGGAGAAAGCACGTCGAATGCGGCGGACAGCGTGTCGTTCGACGTGTTGGTCTGTCCGCTCGTCGCGGTCGCGTCCGCGACGGCCCAGATCCGGTTGATGCCGTAGGGGCGGGCAGTCACGAGTGGCTTGCAGCTCACCTGCACGCTCGCGCCCGGGTTCAGCCCCACCGTCGAGACCTGGTCGCAGAGCACCGTGTCGCCCTCGGCGATCCCGAGAGGGTCGGTGTTGATGAGCACGCGCGTTTTCGACGCAGCCGCGGTCGCTTCGCCGTCGTTCGCGATGCGCACGTTCACGGTGACCTGCTTGTCGCCGAGGGCGCTTGTCGGATTGAGCGTGATCGAGCGCACGACGAGGTCGGACACGAGGGGCGGCTCGACGACGAAGGCGGCCTTCGCGCGGTCGTTCGTGCGGTCGAACTGTCCGGCCGTGCCGCCGGCGTCGGCGATTGCCCAGATGTAGTTCAGCCCGACGGGCCTGTCGCCGAGCGTCGCGCTGCGGGCCTGCACGCCGAAG
>CAYYVZ010000409.1:0-4114 GCA_964475235.1 uncultured Myxococcales bacterium
CTACGAAGCTTCGACAGTCGACTGTGGCGATGCGGGTACGGAGTGCGTGAACCAGGACAAGTGCGACGGCAGCGGCGCCTGCGCGGACAATGGATTCGTCGGCGCCGGTACGGGCTGCGGCAGCGGTAGCGACACCGAATGCGACAACCCCGATACCTGCGACGGTTCGGGAACCTGCCAGGCCAACTACGAAGCTTCCACAGTCGACTGCGGCGATGCGGGCACGGAATGCGTGAACCAGGACAAGTGCGACGGCAGCGGCGCCTGCGCGGACAACGGATTCGTCGGCGCCGGCACGGCCTGCGCGAGCGACGGCGAAGTCTGTACGGACGACCAGTGCGACGGCGCCGGCAACTGCCTGCACACGGCCAACTCGAACTCCTGCAGCGACGGCGACGCCTGCACGCTGGGCGACGCCTGCTCGGGCGGAGTTTGCGTCGCGGGCGGAACGCCCCTCGATTGCGACGACAGCGACGGCTGCACACGGGACTCGTGCGACGAGTCGCTCGGCTGCCAGCACCTGGACGCCCCACTGCCGGTTCATTCCTGCCTCGTCGCGGCGAAGTCCCAGCTCCAGCTCAAGGCTTCGAGTCCGGAGAAGAACAGCATCAAGTGGAAGTGGGGCAAAGGCTCGGCGATCCATCCCGACGACCTCGGATCGCCCAGCTCGAGTACGACGTACTCGTTCTGTATCTATGACACTTCGTCGTCAGCCCCGTCGCTCGAGGCCGACATCGACGCCGCCCCGAGTTCCTTCTGGACCAACTTCGGGTCGAAAGGATGGAGCTACGTGGACAACGACGGCAGCTCCGAAGGCGTGAAGAAGATTTCCCTCGGTGCAGGCCTCGCCGGAAAGTCCAAAGTGAAGTTCCAGGCCGGTGGCACGAACCTGACGATGCCGGCCGCGATGAACAGCTCGCAGTACTTCGCGAAAGACCCGAAGGTGGTCGCCCAGCTGGTGGCGAGCAACGGCCTTTGCCTGACGAGCGAGTTCGAGACGGCCATCACCAACGACGGTGTCAGCTTCAAGGCCAAGTCTGCGAACGGATCCGCAACCTTCGAGACGTTCAGCCAGCCCGGGCCCTTCGCGGTCGGCTCGCGCAGCGAAGTTTTCGTGGATTCGTCCCGCTCGACGCCGGCCAACGGCTCGTATCCGGGTGCGGCGACGCGGACACTGTCGTCCGCGATCTGGTATCCGGCGACCACGGACGGGACCGGCACTCCGGTCGCGCCGGGCGGACCTTTCCCGGTGGTGCTCATCGCGCACGGGTTCACTTCGAGCGGAGTGGAGCACACGCTACTGGGGCAGCATCTGGCCTCTCACGGGTTCATCGCGGTCGCGCCCGACTTCCCGCTGTCGCACCTTGGAGCTCCGGGCGGCTCGACGTCGAACGATCTCGTGAACCAGGCTGGCGATGTCACCTTCGTTCTCGACTCGGTGGTCGCGCTCGCGCTTGCACCGCTCGACGGACTTTTCGGCGCGGTCGACGGCAACGCCAGGGGCGTGGTCGGGCACAGCCTCGGCGGCATGACCGCGGCAATCGCCGGTTATGACAAGAGCATGGCCGATCCCGATCTCGATGCAGTCGTGCTCATGGGCCATCCGAGTTGTCATCAGCTCGAGAGCTACTACGCGGACGGTCCGCCGCTGCTGGTCATGGGCGGCACCGGCGACGCGGTCGTTCCCTTCGGCCAGCACGCCGCTGCGACGTTCTCGCGGGCGCCTTCCCCGAAGCACCTCGTGACGCTGCAAGGGGGCACGCACGTCGGGTTCATGGACGCGTCGATCGGTGAGGTCGCCGGGGCTCTCGATGAAGAGTTCTGCGATGTTGTATCGCCACTGTTGCGCCCGTCTCCCATGCCGGTATTTGCCGGCTTTCCGAACAGCGATCCGGACATCGAATACGGCGGCTGCACGATGTGCGCGCCGCTCGGAAGCGGGCTGATGGAAGCCGAGCGTCAACACGACCTGACGCAAGCGGCCGTGCTCGCTTTCCTGCTCAGCGCGATGGATGGCGATACGGATGCGGCGGTCTTCCTCGACACGACGTTCGCGTCGAAGAATCCGGATGTCGAGGTGGAGGCTGCGCCGTAAACGGACGGAGTCTGGTCGATGCGACCGGCAACCTGATCTGCGGAACCACGACGCATTTCTCTCTCTTTTCAATGGGGGTGGATCCGGTCTGTCCGGACACACCGGCCACGGATCGCCTCTCTCGTCTGGACACCGTCGGAACTGCCGAGCTCGTCGCCAGTAGCGAACGCCGGTTGGAAGCCGACGATCCTCCCTGTCCAAAGCTCGATGATGGGCGCGTCGGGGACAGGCCAATCCTTTCGCGACTGGACCTAGCTCCGGATCCGATACGATATCCCGCGTTCGAGAGGCACGGCGATGAATTGCGGGAACTGTGGAAGGGCCGGTCGGGCCGGTGCGCGCTTTTGTGAAGGCTGCGGCACTCCAATGGCACGCCGCTGCCCGGCGTGCGGGGAGGAAGTCGCCGGCGACGCCGGCTTCTGCGGATCCTGCGGGTCGGCACTGAAAACCGGCCCGGCTGCCGCCGCGCCGCCGCCGCCCGAGCCCGCGCGTCCGTCGCGTGGCATCGCTCCCAGGCATCTCACCGACAAGATCCTGCGATCCAGGCCGGCCGTCGAGGGCGAACGAAAGCAGGTCACGGTGCTCTTCGCCGACGTGAAGGGCTCGATGGATCTGGCCGAGCAGCTGGACCCCGAAGTCTGGTCGCAGATCATGCAGCGCTTCTTCGCGATCCTCGCCGAAGGCGTCGAGCGCTTCGAGGGTTTCGTGGACAAGTTCACCGGCGACGGGATCATGGCGCTGTTCGGCGCGCCGATCGCGCACGAGGATCACGCGCAGCGTGCGTGCTACGCGGCGTTGTCGCTGCGGGATGCGGCGCGCGAGTACGCGGCCGAGCTGCGCACCCGGTACGGAGTTCCGTTCGAGGTGCGCATCGGACTCAACTCGGGCGAAGTGGTGGTCGGCACCATCGGAATGATCGGCGAAGACCTGCGCATGGATTTCACCGCGCAGGGACACGTCGTCGGTCTGGCCCAGCGCATGGAGGCGCTCGCCGAGTCGGGGCACATCTGCCTGTCCGAGCACACGGCGCGGCTTGTCGAAGGCTACTTCGCGCTCCGCGATCTCGGACGCATCAAGGTGAAAGGCGCGGCGGAGCCGGTCGGTCTTTTCGACCTCGAGGGCGTGGGCTCGTTCCGCACCCGTCTCGACCGCGCGCGCTCGCGCGGACTGTCGACCTTCGTCGGACGAGACCGCGACATGGCTGCGCTCGAGGCTGCGCTCGAGCGCGCCGCCGGCGGCAGCGGCCAGGTCGTGGGCGTGGTCGCCGAAGCGGGCACTGGCAAGTCGCGCCTGTGTGCCGAGTTCATCGACCGCTGTCGCGCGCAGGGAGTCCCGATTCTCGAAGGACGCGGCGTGGCGCACGGCAAGGCGATTCCCATGCTGCCCATGCTTCAGGTCTGGCGCGGCTTCTACGGGATCGGCGACGACGACACGCCCGAGGCCACGCGCGCGAAGATCGCCGGGCGGCTGTTGTTGATGGACGACAGCTTCCGGGAGGCGCTGCCTGTGCTCTTCGACGTGTTCGGTGTGCCCGACGCCGCGAACCCGTCGCCGGATCTCGATCCCGAGCAGCGCCAGAAGCGCATCCACGGTGTCGTGAAGCGGATTCTCCACGATCCCGCTTACGGCGGCGGCACGCGGGTCATCCTGCTCGAGGACCTGCACTGGTTCGACGGCGCGAGCGACGCGTTCCTGGAAACGTTCGTCGAGAGCGTGCCCGCCACGCGCGATCTCTGGCTGCTCAACTTCCGCCCCGAGTATCAGGCGCGCTGGATGCAGCGCTCGTACTACCATCACCTTTCGCTGCAGCCGCTGGCCGCCGACGCGATCCGCGAGCTTCTTCGCGAGGAGCTGGGCGGCGATCCGAGTATCGGGGCGCTGCCCGAGACGATTCACAGCAGCACGCGCGGCAATCCGTTCTTCCTCGAGGAGGTCGTCCAGACCCTGATCGAGAGCGGTCACCTGCCCGGCACGCGCGGCGCGTACCGGCTGACGACGCCGGTCGAAGCCGTGCGGGTA
>CAYYVZ010000410.1:0-4091 GCA_964475235.1 uncultured Myxococcales bacterium
AAGTTCGTGGCACCTCTCGTCGGCCAGATCGGCCTCGGCTCGCCGGGCGTGACGGTTCCTGTGCTCGTTCGCGGACCGTGGAGCCAGCTTCGCTACGAGCCGGATCTCGCCGGGCTCGCAAAGAACGTCGTCGACGTGCCGGTGGACGTGCTCAAAGGCGTCGTGGAGCTGCCGGGCAAGGTTCTCGGCGGCGGCAAGCCGTCCGGCAAGGACGACGACAAGTCCCGCAACCCCTTCAAGGGCATGTTCGGGAGGTGACGGGGACGGGTACAGGTTTTCACACACGCTTCTCCAGGGAGATGCGCCTGCGAAAACCTGTACCCGTCCCCGTTCTCACAGCTGCGGGAACACGTCGCGCTGGAAGATTTCCGCCTGCGAATCGCCGGCGCCGAACGAGGCGATGTCGTTGAAGTAGAAGACGATCCCGTGCACCCCGAGCCTGCGGTAGCCGTCGAGGAACTCGGCGCACTGCGAGCGCGAGCCCTTGCACGATACGAAGTTGAGCAGGTTTTCCTTCTTGTGCTTCTGGGGCGCGATTCGCTCGAAGAAGCGGTCTTCCTCCGCCTGGTTGTCGTAGCAGATCCCGCCCGCCATCGCGGTGATGGTGATTTCCTCGAAGTCGCGACCGATCGCGCGGCAGTGTTCCTTCAGGATGTCGCGGTAGCGGGGAAACTCGTCGCGGTTGCCGTTGTAGTTCCACACGTCCGCGTACTCGGCGACGATGCGCAGCAGCACCTTCTCGCCCTTGCCGCCGATCACGATGGGAGGATGCGGGTTCTGCAGCGGCTTCGGCTGGCAGACGGCGTCCTGGAGCTGGAAATGCCTGCCGTCGAAACTCACCATGTCCTCGTCGCTCCACATGCGGCGGATGACCTCGAGCGACTCGCGCAGGCGGCCGAGTCTCTGCCCGATCGTACGGAACTCGTAGCCGTAGGCGCCGAACTCCTCCTGGAACCAGCCGGCGCCGAGCCCCAGCTCGAGTCGCCCTCCGCTCATCACGTCCACGCAGGCGGCGATCTTGGCGAGGTAGGACGGGTGCCGGTACTCGTTGCAGGTGACGAGCTGGCCGATGCGGGCGCGCGAGGTCGCCGAGGCCATGTGCGACATGAGCGTCCACGCCTCGAACGTCACTTCGATCTCTTTTCTCGGCACCGTGTGGAAATGGTCGTAGACCCACAGCGACGACCAGCCGGCGGCGTCGAGGCCGCGAATGACGCGGTCGCAGGTTTGCCATTTTGCGGCGTCGCCGGCGGCACCCTTGTCGCCTTCGACGCCCATCAGATCGAGCCGCCAGCCCTGGGGAACGAGCACACCGAAATCCATGGAACACCTCCTGAAAAATGCCGCCGCCCGTCCGAGTCAGCCCTCGCCTCGCCGCGGACGCAAGAAGTTTCGCGCAAGCTGGCTCTTGCCGGGACCCTCTTCGGTGTGTACAGAGTCGATCATGCTTGGAGAGCTGCACGTCGCACCGGGTCTTCTCATCGCGATGCCTCAGCTTCGCGATCCCAATTTCGACCGCTCCGTGGTGCTGATGATCGAGCACCGCACGGAAGGCTCCTTCGGCCTCGTCGTGAACAGGCCGACGCGAACTCCCGTCGGAGACCTCCTCAAGTCGATCGACGTCGACTGGCAGGGAACCGGCGGCGAGGTCGCCTGGTCGGGCGGCCCCGTGCAGCCCGAAACGGGCTGGATCCTCCACGAGAGAGTCGACGGTCTCAACGACCTCGGCACCAAGGAGATCCTCCCGAATCTCTTCATCACGTCCGCGCCCGACGCGCTGCGCGAGCTCGCGAAGCACCCGCCTCGCCGCGTGCGCTTCCTGCTCGGCTACTCGGGCTGGGGACCGGCCCAGCTCGAGCGCGAGCTCACCGAGACCGCCTGGGTCAACAGCGACGTCGACGCCGACTTCCTCTTCGAGACGCCGGCCAGCCAGATGTGGGAAGCCGCGCTCAAGCGCATGCACGTCACGCCGGCCACGCTCGCGCCGGCTCACGGCATCCACTGAGGACAGCCGCTGTCTGAATCCCTGAGCGGCTCGCCGCCCATCCTCGTCTACGGCGCGACCGGATTCACCGGCCGCCTCGTCGTCTGCGCGCTCGAGCAGGCGTCGCGGCCTTACATCGTCGCGGGACGAAACGGGGCCGCCCTCGCCGCGCTGTCCGCCGGCCTGCCCTCGAAACCCGAAGTCCGCGTCGCCGACGCCGCAGATTCCGCCTCGCTGATGCACGCGTTCGCGGGGGTGCGCGCGATCGTGAGCACCGTCGGGCCGTTCCGCCGCTTCGGCATGCCGGCCGTACGCGCGGCCGTCGATCTCGGGGCGCATTACGTCGATACGACGGGCGAGCAGAGTTACCAGATGCAGGTCTACGAGGAGCTGCACCGGCGAGCGATCAGCACCGGAGCGACCGTCGTGACGGGCGGTGCCTTCGAGTACACGTTCAGCTATCTCGGCGCGGCGGTGCTCCACGAGCGCAGCGGGCCGCTGCTCACGATGAGCTCCTACCATCTCGCGGACGGCTTTCATCCGACCATCGGCACGGCTCGTAGCGCGCTCGCGATGCTCGAAGAGGACTTCCTCGCGTTTCGCGACGGCAAGCTGATTCCGCTGCCGGCGGAGGCGCGCACCGTGCGGTTCCCCGGCGAAAAAGAGGAGTATCACGCGGTCCCGATCCCGGGCGGCGACGCGGTCACGCTGCCGCTCGACATCCCGCAGCTCCAGTCGGCCTGCTGCCACATCCTGCTGCCGCGCGGGCAGGCGCGCACACTTGCGCGACTGGTGCGGCTCCAGCCGCGGCTGCGGCGCCTTCTCGCGCCGCGAGTCGTCCTGTGGCTCGACCGCATGCTCGCGCGCCTGCACCGCGATCCCACCGACGCAGAGCGCGCCGCCAATCCGTGGAAGGTCTTCGTGCACGGGCAGTCGCCGAGCGGCAGCCACGTCTTCGTCGCGAGCGGGCGCGACGTCTACGAAATCTCCGGCGTCACTGCCGCGCACACCGCCATGTGGCTCGCCGACGGCCGCGGCCGCGACAGCGGCGTGATGACCACCGGCAAGGCACTCCCCGCCGTCGAGTTTCTCGACGCGATGAAGCGGTTCGGCGTGCGCTGGGAGCTTCGCTGAACTAGAGGCTGCGCAGGGCGTGCTGAACGGCGAGCGCGTCGCGAAGCAGACGCGGTTCGTGCGTGCGGATCATCGTGGCGCCCTGCTCCACCGCGAAAAGCTCCGTCGCCAGTGAAGCCGCGTCGCGTTTCGAAACCTCGCGGCCGGCGAGACGTCCGACGAGGTTCTTGCGCGACACCGAAATGAAGACGGGCAGCCCGTAGCGCTCGCGCAGCTCGCCGAGCCTGTGCAGCACGTAGACGGACGGCCCGGGCGACGCCCCGAGGAAGAGCCCCATCCCCGGATCGACGATGAGCCGCTCGCGCGCGACTCCTGCGCGCGTCAACGCATCCAGCCTCTCGTCGAAAAATGCGAGGATCCCACGCCAAACCGTTTCGGCGTCCGTCTCTTCGCGCGTTGCGCGCGCCCCGCCTCCGATCGAATGCATCACGACCAGCCGCGCCCGCGAATCCGCGAGCGCCGGATACGCGGAAGCATCCCCGAACCCGCGAATGTCGTTGATCCACGCCGCCCCGGCCCTCGCCGCGAACTCCTGGACTGCCGGCTGCCACGAATCCACGCTGACCGAGCTGCCCTGCGAGATCAGTGCGCGCAGGACGGGCTCGAGGCGCCGGATCTCTTCGTCGGCGCTGACCTCTTCGGCTTCGGGGTGGCTCGATGCGGCACCGACATCGACGACGTCGGCGCCGTCGCGAATCAGCCCGAGCGCATGCGCGATCGCCGCTTCGGGCTCGACAAAGCGCCCGCCGTCCGAGAACGAGTCCCGGGTGACGTTGAGAATGCCGAAGATCGTGACGCCGGCCGTGGGCACGGCGGGCCTATTGGCTGCAGGCCGAGCTGGTCGCGATGGCCACCGATCTCGCCGAGGTGATCGGCGGTGCGGTGGCGCTGAACCTGCTGTTCGATGTGCCGCTGCTGCTGGGCGGCCTGATCACGGGCGCGGTATCGATGATCCTGCTCGCCGTGCAGAGCC
>CAYYVZ010000411.1:0-4070 GCA_964475235.1 uncultured Myxococcales bacterium
GACGAGCTCGCCCGCGACCTCGGCGTCGGCTTCACGATCCATCTTGCGCATGCGCGAGTTGCCGATGAAGATGCTCGTCATCTTGGCGAAGCGCGTCGTCACGGGCTCCTGCACGTACGGCACGCCGTATCGCTCGCAAATCGCCTTCACCCTCGGCTGCACGCGGCGATACGCCAGCATCGGCACGTCCGGGAACAGGTGGTGCTCGATCTGGTAGTTGAGCCAGAGGTGCGCGTAGTCGCACACGTCGCCGCCGGTCCGGTAGTTCGCCGACCCGATCACCTGGCGCACGTAGAATTCGCCGCGCGACGAGTGAGCTCCGTCGAACCGGTAGAGATCGTCGCCCGCGTGATTCGGTCCGACGACGAAGAACGTATGTACGTTCGTGATCACGTCGGCCATCAGCGAGTTGCAGAGCGCCGAGAACCACGCCCACCAGCCGAGCGGCGCAAACAGCAGCGGCAGTCCGACGAAGAGCAGCAGCGAGTACGGTGCGTAGCAGTACGCGAGCAGGCGCCCCATCGGCGTCGGACGCGGGGCTTCCTCGCCGGCGCGGCGGTGCCACCATGCCGTCAGCGTCTTCGGCGCGTAGTACGACGCACGCCAGGTCGCGGCGAGCAGGCCGAGCAGCACGTAGCGAAGCGGCTTCGGCAGGCCCGACTCGTGGATGTCCTGGACGTTGCGCTCGATGAGGTCGGGATCGCGCAGCTCGCCCGTGTGCTGGTGGTGAAGGATGTTGTGCTCGTAGATCCACGCCTCAGGCACCATCCAGTCGGGCCACTCGACCATGCGGCGCCAGCCGCGCGCGAAGACGCGCGAGGTGTAGCGGGCAGGAACCTCCGGCACGCGATCGTAGCCGCGGTGGCCGACGTGGTGCATGAGGAGCCAGCGCGTCGAGCGTCCGAGCGCGAGCGCCGCAGCGCTGAGCGGGTTCGGTGCGATCCAGGCAGTCGCCATGCCGACCGCGGTTGCCGTGCGTCCCCAGCGCTCCATGCGGCGAAGGTGACGCAGGTCGTCGGGGCCGAGCGACTCGCGGATCTCCGTGCGGAGGGCCGAAATCTCTCTTTCGAAACCGGCAAGATCGATGTCGTCGAGGTGGAAGCTGCGCGCGGTGCTCACGGGTCGCGTCGATTACGCGAGGGAGCGTTCAGAAGAAAGTCCCACGTGCGCAGGAAGCGCGCGATCGACGGTGAAACGGCGAGACGGGCTACCGAACGCGACCCGGGCTACGGAACGTGCGTTCGATCGGTGTCGGCTTAGGACGTGGAAAGAGCGAGGGCATGCGGACGGCGGCCATCACGAAGGACGGCCGCCGTCCGGATGCCCTTCCGGATCACGGTGCCTTCGGAGCAGGCGCCGCCGGCTTGGCCGGAACGTTCACGTCGATATCGACGTTCTTGGTGGTGCTGACGCCACCTTCGTCGAACATGCCCGAGCGCATGCCGAAGAACCCGACCAGTACGACCAGAACGAAGATCGCAACCAGCGCGACGATCCCGGTATTGTTTCCACCTTCTGACATCTGACTAACCTCCGTTGCTCGTTGCATTCGTGACGCTCCGTCGTTGACGGCTCGCCTTCTCGGACGAGACGCAGGCCCCCGGCTCTGAAGCCGTGAACAACGCCGCCTGCGGATCGCGTCGATGCTGGCAGCGCAGTCGGCAAACCGTCAATGCGATCGCACGAGGCCCTGCGATTCGGCAGCCGAGTGAGGAATGGTGCCCGCATGTGCGTGGCGCAGAGGGTTGGAAACGACGCATCCGCGTCGGACCACTACCCTCGCTGGTGGTCGTGCGCCCGCAACGCGCGGCGCGATCGATCCATCCGGAAAGAGGCGGTCGGGGGAGCTTGCCTGTCGAGCCCGCAGCTTCACGACGCATCCGGGACAGGCATCGACACGCTGGCCATCGCCGCCCCGGTCCATGCGGACGAATCAGCGACCGGCAGCTTCTTCCAGCATCTCGCCAATGCTCTCGACGGTGTCGAATCGCATGACGTCGAACTCGTCGGCACGGATCTCGACTCCGTACGCCTGCTCGAGCTCGAGCAGGATGTTCACGACGTCGAGCGAGGAAAGGCGATCGGTCACGACCAGGGAGTCGGTATCGGCGAAGGGGGAATCGTCCCCGGCTTCCCGCAGGGCTCCGGCGACGATGGCGCGGATGCGGTCGAGATCGATCTTCATCGCGGAAATCCGGGGGAAAGGCGGACGCGTCTACGGAACGAAGAGGCTGACATACACGGCGGCATAGTCGGACAGCGCGTACGGCGTGCGCACGTCGAGCACGCCGAGGAGGCAATAGAACGAGACGACGCCGGCTATGGCAAGCACTCGCCGCACGCCCGTGGGTGGTTTTCGATGCCGCGCGAGCAGCCGCACCTGGGAGACCGCGATCGCGGTACCGAGAATGAGCGCATAGACCGCGTACGACCGGTACGCCACGAGCGCTCCGGCAAAACCGAGCCGATAGACGGCGCCGCTGTCGCGCAGGAAATGGAAGACGAAGTTGCCGAAGCCGGCCGCCATGAGCGTCGCCGCGAACAGGCGCAGCTTCGGCTGCGACCGAAAGCAGCTCAGGTACGTCGGATAGAAGAAGAACGCCGCGAGCAGCTCCTTGAAGTAGAAGTAGAAGCGGTTGTAGAACTCGGCGATCGACGTCGACAGGAGCGGCCTGTCGGTGTTGACGGCGATGTCGTAGCCGGCCATGCGCGCCGTCGCGACGATCGAGTTGCCCCACGTCGTCATGTGCAGCACGGTCAGGACGAACTCGGCCAGCACCGCTCCCCATCGCATCGGGAACGGCAGCGGCTCGCCGTGGGCCTGGGCCTGGATCACGGCCGCAACGGGAGGCAGTCCCTCCGCCGGGATCCACGGAACCGCCAGGCCGTGCGGTTCGTAGACGGCGTAGCGAATCGCATCCATCGCGACGAGGAGCACGGTGCACCAGAGCATCAGGATCAGGCCGCGGCGCTGCGACGTCGCCAGCGCCCGAGCGTCTTTTGCCTCGACGCGCTCCAGATAGGCCGCGCCCTTCCCGATCGGCGCCGTGCTGAAGCCCCAGAACGGACGCCAGTACCCGAGCTGTTTCCACGCCGGAGTCGCGCCGCGCAGCCTGGCCTCCGACGCGGCGAACGAGAAGAACCAGACGTAGCTCGCCAGGCACATCGAGAACGCGACGAGCACGATCCACGACCTGCCGTCGATCGCGCCGCTGCCGGCGACGACGAGCAGCAGCGTGAGGATCGCAAGCAGAACCTGAACGGGATGGCGCGCGAGCGCCGTGCGCGGGTTTCGCCGCACGAGTTCCACCCAGGCGCAGCCGAAGCCCAGCGTCGCGACCACGACGGCAGGCCAGAAGGGAAGCACGTCCAGCGCGCCGTGCTCCGTCGCGAGCTCGTGGAGCAGCGCAAGGTCGAGCGGCGGCGATGCGATGACGACCCCTGCCGTCGCAACCGCGAGCAAAGCGCGACGGTGCGCCGGCAGGACGGAAAGAAGAACGAGCGCGAGTGCCACCGCCTGCCAGGCCACCGCTCCCGTGACGGCGAGCAGGACCGTGAACGCAGCGACGGCCGCCAGGCGTCCGACAGGCGTCTCCTGAAACTCCTGCAGCGTCACTCGCTCTCCAGCAGCGCGCTGAGCGCCCCGCGATCGACCTTGCCGCTCGCCGTGAGCGGAAGCGCGTCGACCTCGGTCAAGCGGCGCGGAACCATGTACGGCGGAAGCAGCTTGCGAAGTCGCTCGCGGATCTCGGCCGGCGGACGTGCCGCCCCGCTCACGAAGGCGGCGATCGCACTTCCTCCCGCGATCGCGACGACCACCGCAGCGACGGCGTCGGTGCCGGCGGCCGCACGAAGATGCGCCTCGACGTCTTCCAGCTCGATGCGGTGCCCCATCACTTTCACCTGATGGTCGGTGCGGCCGAGCCAGTGCAGGACGCCAGATTCGTCGCGGAAGGCGAGGTCGCCCGTGAGGTACCAGCGACTGCGCCCGAGCTGCGGGTGGTGGAGGATCGGGAAACGGCGCTCGGTCTGCTCCGCGTCGTCGAGATAGCCTTCGGCAAGCTGGGGAC
>CAYYVZ010000412.1:0-1560 GCA_964475235.1 uncultured Myxococcales bacterium
GTCTTGTGCCCCAGGTGGCGCAGGATCTTCGGGACGCGATCGCCCGTGGGTGCGCGGTTGACGTCGTGTTCGAAACCGGCGAGGACGACCCCGCCTACCACGGCCCTTCGACGCCCCTGGCCGATGTCGCCGGCCTGCGCCGTTGGCGCTGGCCGAAGGACAAACGCGAGGCCAACGCAAAGCTCCACGCGAAGCTGCTCGTGGTCGACGGGCGGCGAGCCCTCGTCGGCTCGGCGAACCTCAGCCGTCTGGCGCACCACACGAGTCTCGAAGCCGGTGTCCTCATCCGAGACGAGGCCGTAGCGGCGGAGCTCGAGGCGCACATCCGCGGGCTGATGGACGCTGAGGTCCTCTGCCGAGTGGAAATCCCGGAGTGACCGTCCACCTGCACAAGCGTGCCCTGCCCCGCGGGTTCGACGCGCCACCGCCCGAGGTCACCGAGCACCTCATGCGCCTGGACGACTGGTTCAACCGCCAAGGCACCGAGGCCGCGGCGAGCCTGAACGTCAAGAAGCTCGCGTGGCACCCCGATGGGGCCTATCGAGTGCGCACCGGCGACTGGCGCTCGATCTTCTTTCGCGCGGGCGACGACATCCTGGTCGCCGCGATCGGCCCGCGGCGCGACATCTACGAGCGCCTACCCAAGATCCGTCTCGCCCGCTGGGCAGGCGGCATCACGATCGTCGAGCCACAAGCACCAGCCGTCCCCGCTGCCGCCGGCGAACCGCGTCGCGAGCCCCGAGCTGTCCAGCAGCGCGCAGCCGCGCACGTTCAGAACGGCTTCAGCCCCTTCGACGACACCATGCTGCGCAGCAACGAGGGCGTCGACGACGAGCTCAATGCGTTCCTGCGCCAGATGCCTGCCGGCGTCGACGTCCCCGTCGCTCTCGCCGAACGAACCGCCGATGCCGACCTCGTTTTCTTGCTCGCCGATCTCTGGGAGCGCCCGCAGCACCACCTCGACGCATTCGCCCGCGGCGAAGTGCCGAGCGTCAGCGGACTCGCGCTCGAGGAGGCCGAGCTGCGAAGCCGCCTGCTCGCCGAGGACAGCCGCCGCGAAGTCGTCACCGTCGAGACCAGCGCGCAGCTCCGGCGCCTCCTCGACGGCTCGATCGAAGAGTGGATGGTCTACCTCCATCCGTCGCAGCGCGGCATCACCCGCGCGAACTACAACGGCCCCGCCCGAGTACGCGGCGGGCCAGGCACCGGCAAGACCGTCGTCGCCTTGCATCGAGCCCGCGTCCTCGCCCGCGAGCGCGTCCCCGATGGCGACAAGGTCCTGCTCACCACCTTCCTGCGGACGCTCCCGCCGGTCTGGGTGAACCTCATGGGGCTCATGGACGCCGCGGCGTCCGCAAAGCTCGAGATCACCAACGTGGACTCGCTCGCGATGCGGATCCTGCGCGAGGCGATCGGCGCCAAGGAGCTGCGCATCCTCGACGAGCCCGGCCGCCAGGCGCTCGCCGAACCGCTCATCCGCCGTCACCGGCTGGACGACATCACCGGCGGTTCGGTGTCGCTTCTTCTCGACGAGTTCGACAAGTACCTGTTCGGGCGCGG
>CAYYVZ010000412.1:1570-4068 GCA_964475235.1 uncultured Myxococcales bacterium
GCATCGCTGACGTCGAGGACTACCTTCGCCTCCGCAGGCGCGGCAGCGGCAGCGCGCTGCGCCGCGACGAGCGCGAACGTGTCTTCGACGCCTACACCGAGTACCTGTCGCGGCTTTACAAGCGCAATGCCTACGACTGGCCGCGAATCCGCGCCGAAGCCCTCATCCACGCCCAGGCCGGCGTCGGCCCCAGATACGACGGGGTCGTCGTCGACGAGGCGCAGGACCTCAGCGCAGTCGCGATGGGACTGCTCCTCGCGCTCGACAAGAGCGAGAACCATCGCCACTTCCTGCTCGCCGGGGACGGGCAGCAGTCCATCTACCCGGGCGGCTTCACGCTCGCCGAGGTCGGAATCAAAGTCGTCGGGCGATCGAGCGTCCTCACCGCCAACTGGCGCAACACATGGTCGGTCTGGGCCGCCGCGAAGGCCGTCATGGCAGACCAGCCGTTCGATGACCTCGACGAAGACGTCGGCCTGCGGCCGACCGGCGACGAGCCCGCGCCTCTGACCGTCGGCGAGGACGCCGAGCTCTGCCTCGTCGATGACCCCGAAGAGGAGACGCTAGTCCTCGCCGACCGCATCTCGGGACGGATCAGCGCCGGCACCGATCCAGGCGACATCGCTGTGCTGGCCGACACCAACGCCAAGGCCGAGCGAGCCGGGAAGGCGCTCCGTGACGTCGGGGTGCCGGCAGCCGCACTCAAGGACTACGACGGCGAGCACGCCGACGGCGTGCTCTGCGGAACCTTCCAGCGCGCAAAGGGCCTCGAGTTCAAGGAAGTCTTCGTCATCGGGCTCGGGAGCAACGACTGGCCCTCACGAGGGTTCGTGCCACCCGGCCTCGGCCCGGATGAGCACGCTGAGCGCGTCGGCATCGAGCTACGCAAGCTCTTCGTCGGCATGACGAGGGCCCGGGACCGGCTTGCCCTCGTGGCCGCCGCGCCGCCGTGCGACGTGGTCGACCGCGCACGGTGGGCGCTGAAGGTGAGCGAGTACTGACGTGGTTTCCTCGCGGCGCGGCCGGAAGCACCAGAAGCTCGGCTCCCAGGGTTTCGTGCAGCGAGAGCAGGCGGTCGATGGCTACCCGCCCTCCGGCGTCGAGAAGGCTATTCCGCGCAAGGTGCGCGAAACGTTCCCCGCGAAGCGCCAAGCGCTTGCCGCGGAGTTCGCGAAGGTGCCGGGTCCGCAACGGCGTGATCAGGCCAACGCGTTTCGTAAGCGGTTGCGAGAGATCTGCGCGAGCGATCTTGAGTGCCGCGGGTTCTGGCAACTCAAGTTCGAGCCGCTTCTCAGTGCGGCGGCCACCTCGGCTCGGGCGCCGTCGGCGCGCGCGCCACGCACACCTGGCAAGGCTCGTGTCGCAACGAAGACAGCGAAGACAAGGAAGCCGGCCGCCGGATCCCGTAAGCCCCCGCCGGCGGAACACGCGCACACCGAGCTCGCGATCCTCGCCTTCGTCCGCCGGCACCCGGGCGACTTCACCCAGAAGCAGCTCGTGCAGGCCCTCTGTGGCACCGCCGACACCGGCGAGCCGGGAAGGTACCCCGAGTACGGGTCGCTCCAGCGCGTGCCGGTGGACATCGCACATGCGCGAGTCGCGTCAATGACCTCCCGCGGATTCCTCGTGCGCGACACGAAGTCAGGGAAGCTCAGGCCCGCCACTGCGTAGCGCGTGAGCACGCGCGTGTTCACCCTGTAGCGAGCACCGCCCGCTGCGGCCATGGACGACCCTGTCGCGCATGTCGGGACGCCTGCCCCTACGCGGCAAGCTCGCGCGTGACCCACCGCTCGATCTCGCTCCGCAAGAACCGCCGGTGCCGGCCGAGCTTGCGTGACGGGATCATGCCCCGGCGGGCCCAGTCGCGCACGGTGGAGACGGGCACGGCCAACAGGGCCGCGACCTCGTCGGGAGTCATGAGGTCCGCCCGCGTGAGCCCGACCGCGGGCGGAGTGGGATCGCGTTCGATGGACATGCCTCCTTCTTGGAGCGGGACCCTCGTGGTGTTGCCGCCAGCTCTCTGACGGCGCTCGACAACGAATCTTCGACCCGCGGCAACACTTCGGGCCGCTCGCTCCAAGAAGGCGGTGTGCGATGCCACACGGACAGTAGGAAGACCGCGCCGAGCCTCCCGGGAAACCGGGCTGCTGGGCGCGATCGCGCCCCGCTCCACGTGGACCCCTGCGGGTCCCGGCCGACGTCCTCCGCGGCCGCAGGCCCGCACGATCAATCCACCGATTCCCGTCACGTGACGGGAGAAAGGAGCGGTGACGTGAGCGTCAACCGCATCGTCCTCTCCGGCCGCCTCACCAGCGATCCGCAGCTGCGGGTCGCCGGCGATTCCAAGGCGGTCATCTGCACCATGCGTCTCGCGATCCAGCGCAGGCGCACCGGCAACACCGACCGCGGCGCCGTCTTCGTCGACGTCGTCGCGTTCGACCGCCAGGCGCAGAACTGCGCGAAGTACCTGCGCAAGGGGGCCCGCGTGGCCATCGACG
>CAYYVZ010000413.1:0-4063 GCA_964475235.1 uncultured Myxococcales bacterium
CTGCGCTACGAGGGCGTGCGACGACGCATGCGCCTGTGTCCTGGTTTGCGGAGACGGTGTCGTCCAGGAGGACGTCGAGGAGGAGTGCGACGACGGCGGTCGCGAGAACGGCGACGGGTGCGATGAGTACTGTCAGCTCGAGATTCCCTTTCTGGAGACCTGCGGCATCTATGCAAATGCCGGTTTGCCGGCAGGGTTTTTCGATCCCCACTATTTCACTGTCGATTCGACGCAGCGGATCAGCCTCGCCGCGAGAGACGCGGACTGCTCGGCTGACCTGATCATCGAGGTGGGGGGCTCCTCCGGTGCGACGATAGCCTATGGCGCCAGCGATACGGTTGGCACGTGTGCACGCGTCGATGCGTCGCTGCCACCGGATACGTACTGGGCGATTGTGAGCTCGTTCTCGCAGGAAGCGGTAGGGCCATACGTTTTCGAGTACTACACAGAGTCTTGCTCGACCTGCGGGAACGGCATCGCCGAAGCAGAAGATTGCGACGGCGATGAACTGGGTATCTGCCTGTCGGGGCCCTGCTCCGCATCGTGCACCTGCCCTTTCGGCCCGAACTGCGGCGACTCGGTCGTGCAATCCGAGATCGGAGAAGAGTGCGACGACGGCAACCTCGCAAGCGGCGACGGCTGCGACTCGGTTTGTCAGCGGGAGCTCCGCTCTCTGGCGGAATGCGGTTCCTATGAATCGTCGGGGTTCGCTGCCGGGAGCGAGAACGAGTTCACGTTGAATCTGAACTCCGCAGGCACGGTGCGGCTGGAAACCGGCGACGGGGTTGGCGGCTGTCCGGCGGAAACCTATATCGCGGTAACCGACTCCGGTGGCAGCGTCGTTGCGTACGATGACGATGCTGGAGTCGGAGTCTGCTCCCGTCTTGTCGCGACGCTCCCATCGGGCACGTACACCGTGCGGGTCAGCGGAGGGGAGTCGGCGGTCGGCCCGTACGTGCTGGTCTATTTTGACGAGACGTGTTCGACGTGCGGAAACGGCGTTGTCGAATCCGAGGAATGCGACGACGGGAATCTTTCGGGCGACGACGGTTGCGACCCAGGGTGTCGCCGTGAGACCCGTCTGCTGGAGACTTGCGGGCTGTACGAGTCGTCGAAGTTCGCCTACGGGGATACCGACGATTTTTCGTTCCATCTCGATCAGGAAGACACGGTGCGACTCGAGACCAGCGACGGCAACGGTGGCTGTCCGGGCAGTACCTTGATCGACGTGGTCAACGCCGCGGGAATTCCCGTGGCCTTCGATCAGGAAAGCGGCCTGAGCTTTTGTTCCCGTGTGGTCACGACGTTGCCGCCGGGGACGTATACGGTTCGGGTCGGCGCATTCTTTTTCCTCGAAGACGACGGAACCTACGTGCTCGAATACTTCAACGGCGATTGCTCGACGTGCGGCAATGGAACCATCGAAGTCGAGGAGTGCGACGACAGCAACCTCTCGGCCGGGGATGGCTGCGACGCGGATTGTCGGCGCGAACGGACGGACCTGGAGGTCTGTGGTTCCTACGCTTCGCCAGGGTTCGACCCGGGGGACAGCAATGAATTCGCGCTTGCGCTTCATTCCGCGGACACGGTTCGTCTGGAGATGGGCGGCGACTGTCCGAGCGGTGCGTACATCGAGTTACTCGACGCCGAGGGGAACAGTGTCGCGTACGACGAGAGTAGCGATGACTGCCCCCGTCTGGTCGTAGCGATACCCGCTGGCCGGTACACGATCCGGGTGGGCAGCTGGATCTTCAACGTCAGAAGCGAAGGATACGTACTCGAGTATTTCACCGGGGAGTGCTCGACGTGCGGGGACGGGATCGTTCAACTCGAAGAGTGCGACGACGGGAACATCGCAGATGGAGACGGGTGCGACCGGGACTGTCGGCAGCGAGTTCCCCTGGTGGGATGCGGAGAGTATGTCGCTCGCGGTTTCCCTCCTGGCGGCAGGGAGGAGTTCCGGTTGGCCCTGGACTCGGCGCAGCGCGTGAACGTGGAAACCACCGGTACCGACGGCGCGTGTCCGGGCGACACGGTACTGGATATCTACAACGATGCCGGTGAGGTCGTTGCTCACGACGACCAGGGCGGGCAAGGGCTTTGTTCCGCGCTGACAGTCGAGCTCGATGCTGGCAGCTATCGCCTCGTAGTGAGCAGTTTCGAACAAGACGGCCTGGGCCCCTATCGTGTTCTCTACCGGAACGGGGACTGCGCGGAGTGCGGGAATGGAGTTCTGGACGTCGGAGAAGCGTGCGACGATGGAAACACCACAACCGGAGACAATTGCGACGGGGACTGTCAGCCGCGAATTCCACTGCAGGAATGCGGGGAGTATGTCGCTCCCGGTTTCCCTCCTGGCGGCAGTGGGGAGTTCCGGTTGACCCTGGATTCGGCGCAGCGCGTGCACCTGGAAACCACCGGTACCGACGGCGCGTGCCCGGGCGACACGGTGCTGGATGTCTACAACGACGTCGGTGAGATCGTTGCTCACGACGACCAGGGCGGGCAAGGGCCTTGTTCCGCACTGATTCTCGAGCTCGATGCTGGCAGCTATCGCATCGTGGTGAGGAGCTTCGAACAGGCCGGGTTGGGTTCCTACGTCCTTCGCTTCAAGACAGAGAGTTGCTCGTCTTGCGGCGACCGCATCCTCGAGTTTGGTGAGCAATGCGACGACGGGAACACTCGCGCCGGCGACGGCTGCGGAGCGACCTGCCGGCGTGAGCCCGTGCGACTTTCGGACTGCGGTCAGACCCAGGCTCCGGCGCTGCCGCCGGGCGAGTCGAACGAGTTTCTGTTCACCATGTCGACACCCGGCACGGTGGAGTTCGAGACGACGGATGTCTACGGGAACTGTCCTGGCGATACGGTACTCGAACTGTACGACCAATCCGAGCAGGCGAATCAACTCGGCGCCGACAACGATGGCGGTGATGGCGAATGCTCGCGGCTGTCTGTGGCGCTCGTTCCCGGAGAATATCTCATTGTTGTCAGAGAAGTCTCTGGTGCACCCTTGCGTCCGTTCGTACTGCGGCACTCGGGTGAACAGGTGTGCGGAACTTGCGGAGACGGGCAGATCGACGGCGAAGAGCAGTGCGACGATGGCGATCCGTTTTTCGTGGCGGGCGACTACTGCGGTGCGGGCTGCCGACGAACACCTTGCGGCCAGCCGACGAGTGAGCCGACTTCGGGGTCCACGATCGTCGATGCGCTCTTTACGCTACTTGCGACGGTCAAGCTCACGTCGTGCGACCTCGAGGTGTGCGATATCGATGGGAGCGGCAGCGTTACGTCAACCGACGCACTGTCGATCCTGCGTACGGCTGTAGGGTTGGGACCGTCCGCGAACTGTCCGACGTCGAGGTGATCGTCGTCGCGACGCCCCGGACCAACGCCGCGCGGAACGGGGCCGATGAGCTGGCACGCGGGGATGGCTGGTGAAAGGCCCCGTCCCCGGGTGTCAGGTCATCGGCCCCGTTCCACCACGGCGTGCTCAGGACTTCTCGGCAAGCGGAAGTTTGGCAGGCGTACCCGCCGCGTTCTTCTCGCGCAGGACCTTGAGAAGCTTGTCGGGCCCGCCGTCGTTCAGGATCTCGCCGAACTGCGAGCGCAGGTTCGACACCAGGCTGATGCCTTCGCCGATCACGTCGATGAGGCGCCAGCCGTCCCCGACCTTGCGCAGGCGATATTCGACCGACAGGTCCTGTCCGGTCGTGCGCTTGATCTTCGTCTGCACCGTATAGTCGCCGCGCGCTTCCTCGCGGCCGCCCGTGACGCTGACGGTCTCGTTCGCGTAGTTGTCGATCTGGTGGCCGTAGGTCGTCGTAAGGTACCGATGAAGAAGGGCAACGAAGTCCGCCTTCTGCGCGTCGCTGAACTTCTTGTAGTGGACCGCGAGCACGAGCTTCGAGATCGTCTCGAAGTCGCTGCGCTCGTCGAGCATGGCCTGGAGCCTGGAGATCTTGGCGTCGTGGCTGAGGCCGCCGTCGCGCAGGATCGCCAGCACGTCGTTCGACGTTCGCTCGACGAACTGTTCGGGGGTCTCGGTGGCGGCAGGTGCCGGATG
>CAYYVZ010000414.1:0-4058 GCA_964475235.1 uncultured Myxococcales bacterium
GGGCCGCTCGTGGTCCTCGAGCTCGTGCTGCTCTCCCGGCTGAGGCTCGATCGCGGCCTGCGTTACGCGATCGCGACCGTCACGCGCTATGCGGTCTTCCTCATCGGCTCGGTGGTCGCGCTCGAGAACCTCGGCGTCGCGTGGTCGAGCGTGCAGTGGATGGTCGCGGGTGTCTCGGTCGGTCTCGGTTTCGGCCTCCAGGAGATTTTCGGCAACTTCGTCTCCGGCCTGATCGTGCTGTTCGAGCGGCCGGTGCGAGTCGGCGACACGGTGACGATCGAGGGCGTGACGGGCACCGTGACGCGCATCGAAATGCGCGCGACGACCCTCCTCGACGGCGACCGCAAGGAGCTGATCGTGCCGAACAAGTCGCTGATCACCGGCAAGATCGTCAACTGGTCGCTTCACGACCCGATGGTGCGCCTCGTGATTCCGGTCTCGGTGGCCCACGGCAGCGACACGGGCGCCGTAACCCGCGTGCTGCTCGAATGCGCCAAGCAGTGCGCGACGGTGCTCGAGAATCCGGCCCCCATCATCGCGTTCACGCGGCTCGGGGACGCGGCGCTCGAGTTCGAGCTGCGCGTCTTCGTCCGCGATGCCGACCACCGGGGTCTGACGCGGCACGAGCTGCTCCTTGCGATGGAGCGCAAGCTGCGCGCAGCCGGCATCGAGACGCCCGCCGCCCACCAGGACGTCAACCTCAAGTCGGTAAGCGCCGAGGCGGCGCGCATGCTGATGGCCGCCACGTCGGGCCGCGCCGAGGCGGCCGAGTCGTGATCGACGCCGCGCGCCGCTTCGCCGCCGCGCTCGCGGCTACACCGTACGCGGCCCGCGTCGGCTTCGCGCCAGGCGAGTTCATGACCGACTTCGTGACGGCGTCCGTTCCGTACGTGCCGGTGCTGGCGAATGCGCAGGGCTTCGTGCACGGCGGCGTCGCGGCCTCGCTTTCCGTCTGGTCCGCGATGCTCGCCGCGGTGGCGAGCGACCGCGACGACGCGCGCCTCGCGCGTCCGGTTTCCCTGCACGTGAGCTACCTGGCAGCCGTGCGCGAGGAGGCCCTGCACGCGACGGCGCGCGTGACCTCGCGCGGCCGCGACATCGTGCATGCGGAGGTGGAGGTGGTGAGCCACCGCGGGCGGCCGGTGGCCGCGGCGCTCGCGGTCCTGCGCACGCGTTCCGACCAGCTGCCGGATCCGCCGTCCGGGCCGCCGCCGGCACCGTTCGTCAGGGCCGGCGCCGAAAGGTCGCTGGTTTCACCGTTTTCCCAGTCGATGGGACTGGAGGTGCGCCAACTCGAGCCAGGTTCCGCGACGCTCGCGATGCGCCGCGACCTCAACGAAGGGCTCGGCTCGGCCGTCGATCCGGGCGCGCTGGTCGCGATGGCCGATACGTGCGCGGCGCTCGCCTGCCTGCCGTCGATCGACGAGCGGCTTTCCGGCAGTGCCACGCTGTCGCTGGCCGCCGTTTTCGGCAGCCCGCTGCGCGACACGCCGGTGGCGGTGGGCACTCCGGTCGCCGAGGACGGCGGCGTTCGCTCCGCCATCGTCGAGATTGGCGGCGACGGTCCGGTGTCCCGCAATGCGCGCCACGCCGCGATGACCGCCTGCGTCACCTACCGGTTCCTGGCGTTTGAGCGTTGATCGCGGGGCGGGACGCCGCATAGCGGCCCATCTGCGGCGTTGGCCGCCCCGACGCTCGCTACGACGTACGGGAAGTACGCCTCCGCTCGCTCTGGGGCGTCCGCCTTGCATCTGGACCACTCTGCGCGCCCCGCTCATGATGCGCGTTAGCGCACAATGCGCGGTGGCGGCCTCCGGAAGGTAGCGCCAATGCTCGCGGCACTTCGATGACCGGCCTCGAAACGTTCAGCTTCTCGCGCGTGACCACGTTCGAGCAGTGCGCGCGGCGCTACCGCTACCGCTACGTGGACGGTGTGCGCGAGGCTTTCCAGTCGATCGAGGCGTTCATGGGGCAGCAGGTCCACGAGGCCGTCGAGTGGATGTTCCGCGAGAAGGGCTCGGGCCGCCTGCCCGCGGTCGAGGACGCCGTGGGCCGCTACAGCGCATCGTTCGACCGCGTGTGGGGCGAGTCGCGAGGCAGCCTGCGCATCATCAAGAAGAACAGCGCGCTCGAGGACTACCGCCGCTCCGGCGCACAGATGCTGGCCGATTTTCACCGCATGCGATTCGTATCGGACACGTTCGAGACGGTCGGCCTCGAGCGGCATTTCCTGTTCGAAATCGGGGAAGGGCGCCGCTTCCAGGGCTACATCGACCGTCTCGCACGCGATGCGTCGGGGACGATGCACATCATCGACTACAAGACGGGCGGGCGGCCGCCGGTCGCGTTCGGCGGCAAGGACGGCGACCAGCTCGAGGCATACGCCGTGGCGATGTTCGCGGAGACAGCCGTCGACGAGATCGTCCTGATGCTCGAATACCTGAGGAACGGCTCGACGCTCGTGAAGCGCCTCCGGCGCAGCGACACCGAGGAGACGGCGCGGCGTCTGCGCGCACGAATCCGGGTCGCCGCCGAAGCGAGCGCATTCCCGCCGACTCCCGGAACGCTCTGCGACTGGTGCGGCTACAACGACCTCTGCGAGGCGTACGGCCGGCGCGGGCGATGATGCCGCGGCGCGTTCGTAAACGCGCGATCTCGCTGCACTAACGGAGGAAGCTCAGTCGTCGTCGACGACGAACTCGTCGGTGTCGTCGAGACCCGCGAGCTGGATCAGCACGGCGGCGGGATCCCAGTACGACATCACGGTCTGTATGCGTCCGTCCTGATCGACTTCGAAGACGGTGATGCCGGAGAACTCCGCGCTCGCGCCCGTTGCTGCCGATGCGGTCGCCGACCAGCGCGCGGCTGCACCCGAGCCGGAGTAGAACACTTCGTCGCTTTCGAGAGTGAGCTTCGCGAACGGACCGGTGAACACCTGCCAGACCTGCTCGAGTCCTTCGCGTCCTTCCGCAGGAGTTGCGCCGACGGGCTCGTGCAAGACAGCGGACTTGTCGAACAGATCGATCCACGCGCTCTTGTTGCGCGAGCTGATCGTACGGAAGTAATCGCTCACCGCGGCTTCCACACGCGAGTCGACGAGGGCCTGCATCGGTCCGTAGTGACCGACCACCGGTTCAAAGGCAACGCCCGCGCGGTCGGTCCTGGTCCTTGCGGTGGACGATGATGCGCGATCGGCCGCCTCCCCCGGCTCGGTCCGCCCAAATCCTTGGAAATGAAGGGCTTTCTCCGGGCACCCCCGTCGATGCCCGATGGTTTTGGTCGGTTCCGGGGGGCCTCGCGATTCCCCTTTGATGTCGCGAGTTTGCGCGAAGCCATTCAAGGCCGCCCCCCCATTCGGCCTTCCTGAACGGTCCAATAAGCGAGACGAAGGCCCGAGAAATGGCGTGCTTTCCGAACGCCCCCGGAGAATCTTTCGAATGGCTGTTGGCTGCGAGTCGCGTCGGCGGCACTCTTGCCTCGCGCCTCTTGCCTCCTTCGGCGCAACCGGGCGCCTTAACGGGTGGGGCCCGGCAGGGCCCCACCCGGAAGGCGTCTTGGCATAACCCCCAAGACGCCGGAATCGCAAAGCTTTTTCAGACCCTCCCGGCCTCCGCCCTGCCAGGCCGGGAAATCGGGGACGGATCCCGAATCGCTCCTGACCCATGACGCCGACCGGACCCTGTGCAGTCCCGAGCGGCTCCGCCACACGGTCCCGGAAGCCTCCACCTGCGGCACCTGTTGAGCCAAAGCGGATCCTTGAGTAGGTCCGCGACATGACCGACTACGCTTACGATCTGCTCGTCATCGGTGCGGGCAGCGGCGGCCTCGCCACTTCCAAGCGCGCCTCGTCGTACGGAGCGCGCGTGGCCATCATCGAGAACGATCGTGTGGGCGGCACCTGCGTGATCCGCGGCTGCGTGCCGAAGAAGCTCATGGTCTACGCGGCCGATTTCGCGCACGCGTTCGGCGACGCCGTCGGCTACGGCTGGCAGGAGGTCGGCGCCACGCTCGACTGGGCGAAGCTCGTCGCCGCGCGCGACGCGAACGTCGCGGGCCTC